>DATLNR010000181.1:0-21845 GCA_035536655.1 Casimicrobiaceae bacterium | reverse complement strand
GCGGTTGGCCGGTTCTTCTATGGGCGGGTGAAGTACTCGTTCCAGTAAAACCAAAACCTCCGAGGGTCCATCCAGGCCTCCGGCCTGATTGACCCGCCGATCGAATGGGGGCCTCACGGCCCCCACTTTTTTTGGACGCCGAACGATCGAACGGGTCGAAGCGGCGCCTCATGGCGCAATACGAGCGATCGGCACGCAGTTCTTTGCTTTTTCCCGCCCGCGCCATTAGCATGTCGCCCCTTGCGCTGGGGGAGCGCCGCCTGGGGTGCGATCGACCTGTGAACGAAGCCGTCAGAGCTTTCGCAGGAATCTAGTCGCACCTGTCGGCCGATCGCGCCGCCTGCATCGCCGTTGCAGGCGCGCTCGCGTTGCCTCGATCGTCGAGTTAACCCGTTCTGGAGATGCCATGTCGAAGATGAGCCGTCGCGCCGCATCGGTCGCGATCCTGATCATCGCCGCCGCGGTTGCTTGCGTCATCCCGCAAGCGACGTCCGCGCAGGGCCAGACCCCGGCCCCACCCGCAACACCCGCCCCGCCGAAGCCCCCCGCCGCACCGCCGGCGCCTGCGTCCGCCGCGACGTCGCCCTCGGCGCCGCTCAATGCCACCTCACCCGCGACGCCGGCCGGCGCGAAGGCCGCGATCGAACGCGCGAGCACAGCCGAAGTCGAGAATCCCTATGGGCTCGAATCGATCTGGCGCGGCAGCGACTGGGTCGCAAAGGGCACGCTGATCATCCTCGTCATCATGTCGATGGGCACCTGGTACATCCTCATCGTCAAGCTTTACGAGCAGGCGAAGCTGCGCCGCGAAGCGCGGGCAGCGCGATCGACGTTCTGGAAAGCGCCGACCGTGCAACAGGGCGCCACGACGCTGCGTGAAGGGAGCGCGTTCCGCTTCATCGCCGAATCGGGCATCGAGGCGACGCAAAAGCACGAAGGCCTGCTCGGCAACGTACAGTTGAGCGACTGGGTCACGATGTCGATTCAGCGCTCGATCGACGAGATCCAGAGCCGGCTGCAGGACGGGCTCGCGTTTCTCGCGACGGTGGGATCGACGGCGCCGTTCGTGGGCCTGTTCGGCACGGTGTGGGGCATCTATCACGCGCTGACCGCTATCGGCATTGCCGGCCAGGCGTCGATCGACAAGGTCGCAGGCCCGGTAGGCGAGGCCTTGATCATGACGGCGATCGGCCTTGCGGTCGCGGTCCCGGCCGTGCTCGGCTACAACTGGCTCGTGCGCCGCAACAAGTCGTCGATGGACCAGGTGCGCGGCTTCGGCGCCGACTTGCACGCGGTGCTGCTGTCGTCCAATCAGGCGCCGGCGCGGGCGTAATGCCATGGCAATGAACGTTGGCACGCCGGACGCCGAAGATGAGGCGATCTCGACGATCAACACGACGCCGCTGGTGGACGTGATGCTGGTGCTCCTGATCATCTTCCTGATCACGGTGCCGGTCGTCACGACGTCGATCCACGTGCAGTTGCCGAAGGAAACCGTCGAGGTTCGCGAGACGAAGCCCGAGAACATCACGATCTCGGTCGACGCGAACGGGCGCGTCTACTGGAACGACCTTTACATCGCCAGCACGGCGGCGCTCGTCGACCGGCTGAAGCGCATTGCTGTTCTCAATCCGCAGCCCGAGCTGCAGATCCGGGGCGATGGCACCGCCCGCTATGAGGGCGTCGGCCGTGTCGTCTACGCCGCGCAGCGTGCTGGCATTGCGAGGATCGGCTTCGTCACCGAGCCGCCGCCGCGCGGTGGTTGACGCGAGTCGATCGACGAGGAGACGCGAATGGCAATGACTTTGGGGCAGGCGTCCGGCGAGCCGGAGGTGATGATCGACATCAACACGACGCCGTTGATCGACGTGATGCTGGTGCTGCTCGTCATGCTGATCATCACGATCCCGATCCAGCTGCATGCCGTCAATCTCAACATGCCGACCGGCACGCCGCCGCCGCCGACCGAGCCGCCCGAGGTCGTCAAGCTCGACATCGACGGCACGGGACAGGTGTACTGGAATGCGGAGCTGGTCCCGGATCGCGTGACGCTCGAGGACAACATGCGCCGCGCAGTCGCGAAGGACGTCCAGCCGGAGGTCCATCTTCGTCCGGACCGGGATGCGAAGTACGACGTCGTTGCGAGCGTGATGGCGTCCGCGCAGCGGCTCGGCATGAAGAAGATCGGACTCGTCGGCAGCGAGCAGTTCATCGAATGACGAAATGGGCCCCCACGCTTGCGACACACAACGTCGCCTCGCTGCCCCCCGAGGGGGCGCGATGAGCGCGTTGGGGCGGCCCTTCGGCGCTCATTCAGCTCGGCCATAGGCCGACGGAGTTCGCATGGATTTCTCCAGGACGCAACGCGACCCGAAGCGAACGATTCTCGGCATCACCGCCGTCATTCTGCTGCATGCGCTGATCCTCTACGCGCTGGTGACGGGCCTTGCGCGCAAGGCGGTCGAAGTGATCAAGAAACCGATCGAGGTCGCGCTCGTCGAGGAGGTCAAGCCGCCGCCGCCTCCGCCCCCGCCACCGCCGCCGCCACCGAAGAAGATCGTGCAGCAGCAGCAGGCGCCGCCGCCTCCAGAGCCCTTCGTGCCGCCGCCGGAGGTCAAGCCGCCGCCGGCGCTCGAGCCGCCACCGATCGTTGCGGTCGCGCCGACGCCGCCGCCGGTGCCGCATGTGATCGCGCCGCCCGCGCCTCCGGCGCCCGAGGCGCCGCCTGCGCCTCCGGCTCCACCGGCTCCGCCGCCACCGAAGCCTGCGGTCAGGCAGGGCGTGTCATGCGGCACCGCAAACCGGCCGGAGTTTCCGCGCCAGGCGATTCGACAGGGAATCCAGAAGGGTCGGGTGCTCGCGCGATTGACCGTCGACGAGAGGGGCAACGTGCTCGATGTCGCGATCGTGTCGGCTGACCCCCCGCGCGTGTTCGATCGAGGCGTCATCGACGCATTGTCGACGTGGAAATGCGCGGCTGACGGGACGCGATATCAGGGAACGGTCGAGGTGAACTTCAGCCTGAAGGACGAGTGAGGTTTACGCTTGCCTCGGCCTGACGCCCGTCGGCCGTATAGTTTGGTACACTAGCCGTACCAATTGGGATGGCAAGCGCAGCGCTGATGAACGAGAGTCTCGACCGTCTCACTTCCGAGCGCTCGAATGTGGAGCTTTCGACCCGTCACGCGCGCTCGCGCCTAGCGCGCATGGTCACGAAGCTCCTCGACCATTGGTCGCTTGCCGCATCCGAGCAAGCGGCGCTGCTCGGACTCTCCGGAGGCAGCCGCAGCACGCTGGCGCGCTATCGCAACGGTGAGCCGCTCGCCGACAACCGCGATCTCCTCGACCGAGCCGGACACCTGCTTGGGATCCACAAGTCGCTGCGCATCTTGTTTCCGTACGATCGCGACCTCGCGTACCGCTGGATGAATGAGCCGAATCGCCGCTTCGGCCGCCGGCCGGTCGACGTCGTCGTCGAGCACGGGTTCGAGGGTCTGCTTGCGGTTCGACGCTATCTGGACTTCCAGCGAGGGCAGTGAACGACCCCCATGCTCTCTCGGTCGCTGCCCCCGAAGGGGGTGGAGTCAGTGGCTTGGGACGGCCCGGCACCACTGACAGTGAAACCCGGTGATCTGTATGCGCGGAACGCCGATTTTCACGGCGATGTCGTCCGCAACATTCCAGGTGTCCGTCAGTCGCAGCACCTGTTCGACGACCTGTCGAGCGATCCTTCCGACTGGCGCATCGCGATCGCGGTCGAAGGCGAAGCGCGCATCCCCACCGACGCCGCGCTGATCAGCCGCCCTTTCGATTACGGCACCGCGATCAGCTACTCGTTCGACGCGGCGAACTGGCATGCGACGCGGTTCTCGGAGGGAACGTACGGTGTCTGGTACGGATCGCTCGCGATCGAAACGACCGTCTACGAGACGGCGTGGCACTGGTACCGGTTCGTTGCCGACAGCTTCGGAGCAGAGGATCGCGAGATCGTCACCGACCGACGCGTGCTCGACGTGCGTTGCGACGCGCTGCTCGTCGATCTGCGCGGCCGGGAGCGCGATCACCCGGCGCTCGTGCGCCGTGACAGCTACGTATTCACGCAGAAGATCGCACGTTACCTGGTCGAGCAGGATGTCAACGGGATCCTCGTGCGCTCGTCGCGCTGCGACGGCGACAATGCCGCGATCTTCGACGCGAAGCGGTTGAGCGACGCGCGGGACAGGATGTTCCTGACTTACCGGTTGAACGTCGCCCGCGACGAGTTCATCGCCGAGCGCGCGAACCGGCGGCGCTGGCTTGCGTTGAAGCCGAGCGGGCTCGCTTAGAGGCCAATTAGTCGTTTCGCAGTGCGTACGCGGCTGCGCTGACGGTCGCGAATCCGACGATGCTCAACGCGGCGGCAATCTGCAGCAACGACAACGGTTTCGCGGCGAGCAAGCGGAACGTCTCGCGCGCGACATCGACCGCGACATCGGGCAACGCTATCGCGCCCCCGATGGCGGCAAGGCCCCAGATCAGCGCAACTGCCGGCCGGCGCCAGGCCGGCACGACCGGAACGGCCGCCGGAAGGGTTGCCATGACGCGTGCAGTGAAGCCGGCGTCATCGATGTGCGGGCCCGTTGCAAAGGCGTCGCCGGCAAGTGCCTCGTCCAGCCAGTCGCCGGCGGGACGGGGTTGCGGTGGCGGTTGCGGCGGCGGGTTCATGACGGGTTGGGGGCCCACGCAGCCAACTGGGTCTTCAGCTTGGCCTTGGCCCGCAGCACGTGCGTCTTTACGGTGCCGAGCGGCATGCCGAGAACGTAGGCCGCTTCCTCGTGCGTCAGGTCGTTAGCGTAGCACTGCACGATAGCCGCGCGTTCGCCGTCCGACAGGACGCTCATCGCGCGCTCCAGGTCCACCTTGAGTGCGACACCGCGCCCCGGATCGGTCTGCGGCCGATCGTCGGACACAAACGCGTCGTCATCACCGTCGGCCAGGTCCGCGCTGTCATCGCCAAGCAGCACTTCGCGGCGCTTCCGCGTCGACGCGAGCCAGCAGTTCGTCGCGATGCGATAGAGCCACGTCGAAAACCGCGCCTCGTTGCGAAACGACTTCAGGTTGCGCCATGCGAGAAGAAACGTCTCCTGCGCGAGATCGTCGGCGGTGGCATGGTCGCCGGCGGTCAGCTTGCGCAGGCACGCGCGCACCGACGATTGATGCCGGCGCACGAGCTCCGCGAACGCGTGGCGGTCGTCGCTGACGACGGCGCGCGCAATCAGCGCCTGATCGCTGACCGGTGACGCCGTCATCGAGCCGGACGTGCGCGCATCGCGCCGATCTTGTATTCGATGCGCTCAATGGACCTCTCTTCGTTCACCCTCTGCGCTCGGCCGATGCCTCGGCTGTCGATCCTCGAAGTACCACAGGGCGACGTAGCCGGCGCCGACGAACAACAGCACGAGCCCGACCGCGTTCGCCGTCTGGTCGTCGAGGATCGACCATAGCGACAAGCCGAAGCCGATGCCGAGCATGATGACGCCCTTGCGCAGGTCCGACCATGCGGCCCGCGTGCGCAGCGCCAGGGCTCGCTCGTACAACGGCGCGGGAGGCAGCGGTCCCGGTGCAGCGACCGCTGCGGGTGCAGCGATTGCCCCCATCGCCACGTCCGGCGCAACGGCGCCTCGCTCGGCGAGCTTCAACATCGTTTCGTTGCGCAGACGGTTGCTGCGCATCTTGTACCAGATGATCAATCCAACGATCGCGACCGGCACGAGGAACACGAGCGCCGTGACCGCGAACACCAGCGCGGCGAGCGCGGGCGCCTGCTCGACGAACGCGTCGAACGAATCGAACTCGCGATCGCCGAAAACCATCTGTCCCTCGTCGCTGCCCTTGCGGTTGCGGATCGTCACGCCACGTTCGTCGATCGAGATCTCGGCGTCGATCCCTGGCTTCGCCTTCGGCGAGGGCGGCTGTTCGGACGTCGCAGGCGTCGAGGGGGTATTCGTCTGCGCGACGGCCTCGGAGACCGGCGGGATGCCGGGCATGCGCCGCACATCGCCCCACGCGAAAGCAGCCACGAGCCCGGCGGCAAGCGACAGCGCCAGCACGAGTCGACGCCAACTAGTTGAACGACCCCCACGCTCGCTGCGCTCGCTGCCCCCGGAGGGGGCGCGATCAGTCGCTTGGGGCGGCCCTGCGCGACTGATGAATGGACAGCGCGTTGCGACGCGGATCATGAATGGTCCTGGTTCGGTGGTGTGCAGGCTTGGATGCGCCGGGCGGCGGTTTCGGATTCAGCCCGGCACGCCTTTGCAACAACGGATGACCGCTGTGGCGAGCCGGCTCGTGAAAGTCGCGGAGCACGTGCCAACCTGCGCTATTATCGACCGCGATTTGCCTTACGCGAACGAACGTCTTTTGAGTTTGCTTCCGGCTGTTCCGCGCCGGTTCGTGCTCGCGCTGACCTCCGCAACGCTGTGTTTCGGCGTGGCGTTCGTTTCGGCGCAGGCCCCGCCACCTTCCTCGACGCCGGCCGTGCAGCCGCCGCTTCCGACCGGCGGCGCACGCTCCGACACCGTCACGCTGAACTTCGTCAACGCGGAAGTCGACGCGGTGGTGCGTGCCGTCGCCGAGATCACCGGCCGCAATTTCATCGTCGATCCGCGCGTCAAGGGCACGATCAACATCGTGTCCGCGCGACCTATTCCGCGCAGCCTCGTCTATCCGACGCTGCTGTCCGCGTTGCGCCTCGCCGGCTTCGCGGCGGTGGAGAGCGACGGCCTCGTCAAGATCGTTCCCGAAGCGGATGCGAAGACGCAGGGCGGCGTCGTCGGCCGCGGCTCGGGCGACCGACTGGTCACGCAGGTCATTCAGCTGCGCAACGAATCGGCCGCGCAGCTCGTGAACGTGCTTCGTCCGCTGATCACGCCGAACAACACGATCGCGGCCTTTCCAGGCAGCAACGCGCTGATCATCACCGACTACGCCGACAATCTGCGGCGCATCGAGCGCATCATCGCGTCGCTCGACCAGCCGTCGGCCTCCGAACCGCTGCTCGTGCCGGTGCGTCATGCGTCGGCGCTCGATATCGTCGCTTTGGTGAACCGGTTGCTGGTCGAATCGCCGCAACCGGGCGGCACGCCGGTCGATGCGACGCAGCGCGTTATGCTGGTTGCCGACCCACGCAGCAACAGCATTCTCGTTCGCAGCGAGAATCCCGCGCGTGCCGCGCGCGTGCGGCAGTTGATCGAGCAGCTCGATACGCCCGGTCGCGTCGGCGGCAACCTGTTCATCATTTATCTCAAGAACGCCGATGCGACGCGCGTCGCGCAGACGTTGCGTTCGCTGTTGGCCGGAGGCAGCGATGCGGGTTCCGCACCGGTTGCGCCGGCGCTGGCGCCTGCAACGACGCTTTCGCCCGCGCAAACGACCGGCACCGCGCCGATCGTCCAGGCGCCTCCGCTTCCGTTCACGCAAGCAACGCCTCCGAGCGGATTTACCGCGGGCGGCGTCACCGTGCAGGCCGACGCGGCCAACAACGCGCTGATCGTGATGGCGCCGGAGCCGATCTACAACAACCTGCGCGCGATCGTCGAGAAGCTCGACGTGCGCCGCGCGCAGGTTTACGTCGAAGCGCTGATCGTCGAGGTATCGGCAGACAAGGCAGCGGAACTCGGCATTCAGTGGCAAGCGTTGTCGGGCCTCGACTCGAACCGCACGCGACTCTTCGGCGGCACGAATTTCAACGCGCGCGGCTCCGGCACGAACATCATCGACATCGCGGTCAACCCGCTTTCCGCGGCGCCGGGCTTGAACCTCGGCATCATCCGCGGTCAGGTCAATCTTCCGTTCGGGCAGCTCTTCAACCTTGCGTTCCTCGCGCGCGCGCTCGAGACGCAGGTTGGCGCGAACATTCTGTCGACGCCCGCGCTCTTGACCCTCGACAACGAGGAAGCGCGCATCGTCGTCGGACAGAACGTGCCGTTCGTGACCGGCCAGTATGCGACGACCGGCGGCACGACGACGGTCGCGCCATTCCAGACGATCGAGCGTCGCGACGTCGGCCTCGTGCTTCGCGTCCGGCCGCAGATCACCGAAGGCGGGGCCGTGCGCATGGTGATCTATCAGGAAGTGTCGCGCATCCAGGACCAATCGCAGGCGAGCGGCATCATCCTGTCGAAGCGATCGCTCGAATCCTCGGTCGTCGTCGACGACAGCCAGGTCGTCGTGCTCGGCGGTTTGATCGAGGACCGGCTATCCGATAGCGCCGACAAGGTCCCGGTCTTGGGCGATGTGCCCGGCGTGGGGACGCTGTTTCGCTACGACGGACGCCGTCGCGAGAAGACCAACCTGATGGTGTTCCTGAAGCCGACGGTATTGCGAACCGGGCAGGACGGTCGCGCGATCACGTCCGAGCGCTACGAGTACCTGATGAACGAGCAGGCGCGCACGGCACCGGGCGCGCTGCCGTTCTGGCGCGATCCGACAGTGCCGCAATTGCCGCCGCAGGGAACGATGCCGGGAACACCCGGCGCCGCCCCGATCGTGCCGACGGACCCGCCGCATCCGCTGGCGCCGCTCGTGCCGAAGTAACGCAGGTTCGAGCGATGAGCGCGGTCGCCATCCAGCGCATCCCGTACGCCTTCGCGAAGCAGCACGGCGTGCTCGCGATCGGTGACGAGGGTGATGCTGTCCTCGTGTTGATGCGCGCGGACGCGACTGTCGACGGACTCGCGGAAGTACGCCGAATACTCAAGCGGCCGCTGGTGACACGGCCGATCGACAACGAGCGCTTCGCCGCGGAACTCGCGCGCGCGTACAACACGGGCAGCGGCGCGGCGATCGTGCACGAAGAGTTGGCGCGCGAGGGCGATGTCGCACGTCTGATGCAGGAAATGCCGGCCGCGATGGACCTGCTCGCCGATGACGCGCAGGCGCCGGTCATCCGGATGATCAACGCGCTGCTGCTGCAGGCGTTGAAGGAGCGCGCGTCCGACCTGCACTTCGAGCCTTACGACACGCGCTCGGTCGTGCGCTTCCGCGTCGACGGCGTGCTGCGCGACATCATCGAGCCGCCGCGCGCGCTGCATGCTGCGCTCGTTTCGCGAGTGAAGATCATGGCGAGCCTCGACATCGCGGAAAGGCGGCTGCCGCAGGATGGACGCATCGCGCTGAAGCTCGGTGGTCGCAGCGTCGATGTGCGCGTGTCGACGTTGCCGACTGGTCCCGGCGAGCGAGTTGTGTTGCGCTTGCTCGATCAGGACACCGCGCGACTCGATCTTGCGGCGCTCGGCATGAGCGAGGCGACGCTTGCGAGCCTCGACCGGCTGATCCGCGAGCCGCACGGCATCCTGCTCGTGACCGGCCCGACCGGCTCGGGCAAGACCACGACGCTTTACGCGGCGCTGTCGCGGCTGCCGCGCGGCAGCGTCAACATGATGACCGTCGAGGATCCTATCGAATACGCGCTCGACGGCGTCGCGCAAGTGCAGGTGAACCCGCGCATCGAGCTCACGTTCGCGCGCGCGTTGCGCTCGATCCTGCGCCAGGATCCGGACGTCGTGATGATTGGCGAAATCCGCGATCTCGAGACCGCGCAGATCGCCGTGCAGGCATCGCTGACCGGTCACCTGGTGTTCGCGACGCTGCACACCAACGATGCGGCAAGCGCCGTGACTCGGCTCGCCGACATGGGCGTGGAACCGTACTTGTTGTCGTCGAGCTTGATCGGTGTGCTCGCGCAGCGGCTGGTGCGGACGCTTTGTTCGAGTTGCCGCGTCGCGGTCGAGCCGGACGACTCGGAGCGCGCGTTGCTTGCGAGCATGGGCTTGCCCGATGTTGCGATCCTGCATCTGCCGCGCGGCTGCGACGCATGCAACGACACCGGATATCGAGGCCGGACCGGCATCTACGAGCTGATCGTCGCGGACGAAACGATTCGCCGGTTGATCCACGATCGCGCAACCGAGCCGGAATTGCGCGAGGCCGCGTACCGCACCGGGGCCTCGACTCTGCGCGCCGATGGTGCACGCTGGCTCGCCGACGGGACGACGTCGCTCGCGGAGCTGTTGCGCGTGACGCGCGAGTAGCGGTCGGCAACAGATGCCGGCGTTTCGTTATGAGGCCGTCGACGCACAGGGAAGGTTCGCGCGCGGGTCGCTCGATGCGGAAAGCGCGCGCGGTGCACGCGATCGGCTGCGCGCGCAAGGCCTCACGCCGACTGCCGTCAGCGAAGCGCGCTCGTTCGATGGGGCGAGCGTCACGCGGCTTGCAGCGACCGAAGTCGCGATGTTCACGCGGCAATGGGCGACGCTGGTGCACGCCGGCATGCCGTTGGTCGATGCCTTCTCCGCGGTGGCGGAACAGGCGGACTCGCCGCGGGCTGCAAAAGTCGCAGTCGGTTTGCGCGACGCCGTTGCAACCGGCGAAGCGCTGCCGACCGCGCTCGCGCGCTATCCGCGCACGTTCACGCCGCTCTATCGGAGCCTGGTGGCTGCCGGCGCCGATAGCGGCCAGCTTGCCGACGTGCTCTCGCGCCTTGCGGACTATCTCGAGGCGCGCGAGGCGCTGAAGCAGAAGCTGACTGTCGCGCTCATCTATCCGGTGCTGGTGACCGTCGTTGCGTTCTCGGTCATCGCCGTGCTGCTCGTCTATGTCGTGCCGCAGGTCATTTCGGTTTACCAGCAGAGCAAGCAGACGCTGCCGTTACTGACGCGCGCGCTGATCGCGAGCTCCGATTTCTTCCGCGCAACCGCGTGGGTTTGGATAGGCATCGTCGTCGGCACGCCGATCGTCCTCGCGCTCGCGAGCCGAAGCGATGCGATTCGAGCGCGGATGCATGCGATGCTCCTTGCAACACCGGCGATCGGCAAGCTCGTCGCGATGCTTGACACGGCGCGCTTCGCGAGCACGCTCGCCATTCTCGCCGGCAGCGGAACGCCGTTGTTGCGCGCGCTCGACGCTGCGGCGAACGTCATGCGCATGCGTCCGCTCTCTGACGCGGCGCGCGCATCGGCGTCACTCGTGCGCGAAGGCGTGCCGCTCGCACGCGCACTCAAGGAACAACGCGTGTTTCCGCCGGTGCTCGTTCATCTGGTTGCGAACGGCGAACAGACCGGTCGGCTTCCCGAGATGCTGGTCCGCGCAGCCGGCGAGCTCGAGCGCAATGCGCAGAACCGCCTTGCCTGGCTCGCCGCGCTGCTTCAGCCTGCGCTGATCGTCGTGATGGGCGCGATCGTGCTGGTGCTGGTGCTCGCGGTGATGCTGCCGATCGTCTCGATGAATCAGCTCATCCGCTGACGCCTGCGTTCGATGTAGCGGTCCGGCCGTGCTTTGGCAATGACTGGCGGTAAAGGGCAATTTTCCAGCGTTACGCTATTAATCAGAGAAATATTACAAATTTGGCATTTCCCGGTAAACTCAACCTTCCGTTGAGCTGTAGTGCTGGGACGCCATGGAAACATTGAATCCTCACCGGTTCTCTTGCCGCCCCCTCGAGGGCGAGCTCGGCGCGGATCTCGCGGGTGTCGACGTCTCGAGTCCTTCCGAACGCGACGTTGAGGCCATCCGAGTCGCTTTGGACGCGCGGCTAGTCGTCCGCATTCGAGGGCTCGCGTTCGACGACGTCGCGTTTACCCGCCTCGCTGAACGTTTCGGGGAGCTCGAAGGATCGCCTGACTACACCCGGGCCCGGACGCTGCACATGCCCGAGTCGCCACTGATGACTGTCATCTCCAACGTCAGCGAAAACGGCCAGGTCGTAGGCGAGCTTGGCGACGGCGAGATCAACTGGCATACCGACCTCGGTTTCACCGATCGTCCCTCGGGATACACGTTCCTCCTTGCGCGCGAAGTGCCGCCGGTTGGCGGCGACACGAGCTTCGCGAACATGTACAACGCGTATGAGCGTCTTCCCGACGAGCTTAAAGCGCAGCTGACGCGCTTGCGACTGAAGCATCAGGAAAGCCACACGGCGCAGGGAGTCCCGCGGCCGGGCTACCGGGACATCAAGACCAACGATCCGAGGGAGCTTCCCGGACCCTCGCATCCAATCGTGCGAACGCATCCGAGAACGAAGCGAAAAGCGCTTTATCTCGGCAGGCGCTTCGGCGGATACATCGCAGGACTGACGCTCGCGGACAGCGAGGCGTTGCTCGATCGTCTCTGGGCCGCGGTCGCGCGTCCGGAAGACGTCTGGACGCAACGGTGGCAGGTCGGCGACCTCGTCATATGGGACAACCGTTGCACCATGCATCGCCGCGACGCGTTCATCGGCCAAGGCCGGCGTCGTATGCACCGGCTGACCACGATCGGCGAAAGGCCGGCATGAGTGTGCACAACCTTCGCGAGGCCAAACGCAGCGCAGCGGCGGAGCGCGGACGGCCCGCACCCCGTCTCGCCGACCTGGTGCACGCGCAAGTCTCCCGTCTTATCTTGCGCGGCGAGTTTCCCAAGGGCTTGAAGCTGCCTTCCGAAGCCGAGCTCGCGACGCGATTCGGCGTATCCCGGCCTGTCATCCGTGATGCGCTGCTTCGGCTCAGAAACGAAGGCTACCTGCGTTCGCAACGCGGTTCGGGTCACGTGGTCGTGCGTGGCGAGGAGCCCGGTGCAATGGCGTTTCCCCCGATCTTGACGGTGTCCGATCTCATGCGCAGCTACGAGTTTCGCGTGGATGTCGAGGCCGCGACCGCTTCTCTTGCGGCTGAGCGACGAACCGCGAGGAATCTTTCCGATCTCGATGCCACGCTAGCTCGTGCGGCTGATCAGCTGAACCGCGGCGTTTACCACCTGCTGGCGGACCTGAACTTCGAATTCCATAGGGCAGTTGCGCGCGCAACGCACAACCCGTTCTACCTGAAAACCGTCGAGATGATCCCGAACTTCGTCGGCATCGACCGCGTCGACTCGACCGCCTTTGGCGGCGACGACCTGCCGCAACGAACGCAACGCATTCACACCGAGCATGTTGCGATCTGCGAAGCGATTCGTCGACGGGATCCCGAACGCGCCGCGGCGGAAATGCAACGCCACATCACTGCGGCGCGCGACTTCGTTCTCGAGAGACAGGCGTTCACGGCTGCCGTCGCTGCGCGATCGGCAAGCTGACCGATTGCAGACAGCAAAGAACAGGCGAAAACCAAGGGGAGTGCAAAGTGAGCAAAAGACGCGAGCTGTTGAAGCTTGTTTCCGGGACGACCCTCATGGCTGCCGTGGGTCCGTTCTCGGTGCCACGTGCCGCGGCAGCCGATCGGCTCACCGTAATCGCGCATGCGGTCCATAAGAATGCGGCGACCACCGGCGCAGGCGGCGACGTGCTGGCTACGTGGCGAAGCAAGGCGGGTGCAGACGTCGAGTGGCTGACTTTCGGCGTCGAGGCGGTCAACGAACGGGCCTTCAAGGAAGCGAGCCTTGCGGAGGGAAGTGCGGATGTCGTGTTCATTCTCGACCGCTACACGGGCCCGCAGTTCGCGGGTCTGTTCGAGGACCTTCGCGCCTGGCAGGCGAAAGATCCCATACCTGACTTCGCCGAAATTCCTGCGGGCATGCTTGCAGCGCATACGTTCGGCGGCAAGCTGACCGCGATTCCCTTTCGACACGCGACGCACGGCCTGCACTACAACACCGAGTTCTTTGCCGAGCGTGGTGTGTCCGCGGCGCCGGCCAATGTCGAACAGGCGCTTTCGATCGCCGAGAGGCTGACGTTCAAGCGCGCCGACGGTGTGCAGGTCTACGGACTGGTGATGAACTTCGACGATCCAGCGACGCCGATCGACTGGATTCGCGGCTACGGCGGCGACTTCATTTCACAGGACTACAAGGTGGTCGTCGACCAGCCGGCGGCGGTCAGGGGGGTCTCGGTCATCTGCGATCTCTATCGCAAAGGCGTGATCCCGAAAAACTCGTTGAGCCTGAAGACGGAGGACGTGACGACCTTCATGCAGCAGGGCCGGGCAGCCATGACCAACAACCCGTTCAACCGCTACATCAATTACAACGACGCGAAAGCGAGCAAATACGTCGGCAAGATCGCGGTCGTGCCGCTGCCGCTTGCGGTCAATGGCAAGCCGATACCGGCCAAGACCTCGGTGTGGGCGATGGCAATCCCGCGCAATGGTCGCAACAAGGACCGCGCGTGGAGCATGATCCGTCACCTGTCGCTTCGCGAGAATACGATCGCTGCGACGTTGAACGGCAATGGCCCTGTTCGTCCGTCGGCTTACGAGGACGCCAAGGTCCGGGCGCTGATCCCTTACGCCAGCGCTGAGCGTGACGCGCTTGCGAGTGCAAAGCTCGTGGTGCCCGGATTTGCCAATGCGGCAAAGTCGATGGACATCTTCATCGAGGAGCTCGGGCACGCGATGCTCGGCAACAAGGAACCTCAGGCGGCAATGAGCGAAGTGCGCAAGCGCGTGCAGCCATTGCTGCCCACGTAACGATCATCTGCGCTCGGCCGAGCGTGACAGGCCAGGCAACGACGTCCGGAGCGCCGGCCGCCGGCGGCGCTCGTGCGGCAGCGCGCGAGCTTGCCGGGCCCGGCAGCGGCCGTCGGAGCCTGCGGGCGCTGCATTACGCGATGATCACGCCGACGCTCGGACTTCTCCTCGCTTTTCTCGCTCTTCCCGCGCTGTACGTCGGTTGGCTCAGCTTGCACACATCGACGTACGGCCAAAGCGCGCAGTTCGTCGGTCTCATGAACTACGCGCAGATCTTCGGCGATCCGGTTTTCTGGCGCGCTTTCTGGAATACCTTCTTCCTGGTGAACGGGATTGTGTACGGAGAGATCGTCCTCGGTCTCGGCCTGGCGGTCTTGCTATCCGGTCCCGTCCCCGCAAAGCCCATCGTGTTCGCCGTGATCCTGGCGCCGTACGCGATCACGGAGAGCAGCGGAATCGTAATGTGGCGTTACATGCTCGAGCCAGACGTTGGCATGGTCACGCATTGGCTTGCACAGATAGGGATCGGTCCGCTCGACTGGGCGACCAGGCCGATCCAGACGCTGACGTTGGCCGGAGTCATCGCGGTCTGGCATCACCTGCCCTTTACCTTCCTCATCATTTACGCCTCGCTGACCACGTTGCCGAAATCCGTGCTCGAGGCCGCTGACATCGACGGCGCGACGGCGTGGCAGCGGTTCCGGTTCGTCACGCTGCCGATGATCATGCCCGCGGTTCTCGTCGCCGTGCTGTTCCGCTACATCTTCGCAATACGAACCTTCGCCGAGGTCTGGCTATTGACCGAAGGCGGCCCGGCGCGGTTGTCGGAGGTGCTTGCCATTTACTTGTACCGCGCGACGTTCAAGTATCACGAGTTCGGAACGGCCTCGGCGACGGGATGGTTGATGCTCATGATGTCAATCGTGATCGCGCTTCCGTATCTGCGCCGTATGTTCCGCGAGGCCGTCCGCGATGCGTAGGCTTTCTATCGTGGCGCGGTGCTTTCGCCTCGTGTTGATCGTGCTTGCCCTCGTCTGGTCCGCGTTCCCGATCGTGCTGGTCGTCCTGTCGTCGTTCAAGGAAGCTTCGCAGATCTTCGACGTGCCGCCGCGCCTTACGTTCACGCCGACGCTCGACAATTATCGGACGCTGTGGAATGCGCGCCCGGAGTTCTTCCGAGCGCTCTTGAACAGTTTCGTCATCACGCTCGGCACGTTGGGTCTGACGCTCGTCGCGACGACATTGTCCGGCTATGTCTACGCTCGCTATCGCAGCCGATTCTTGAGCGCCAGCGCATTCGGCCTTCTCGCTGTTCGCATGCTTCCGCCGATCATCGTTACCGTTCCGCTGTTTCCCGTGCTGAACGTCTTCCGGGTCAATGACACGCACGTACTGCTGATCCTCCTTTATGCAGCGTTCTACGTGAGCCTCGGCACCTGGATCATGCGTTCCTTCATCGCTGCGCTGCCGATCGCGCTCGAAGAGGCCGCGGAGGTCGATGGCGCAAGCGTGCTGCAGATCCTCACGCGAGTGGTCCTCCCGCTGGTCGTCCCCGGCCTCATCGCGGTCGCCATCTTTGTCGTGGTCTTCGCGTGGAACGAATACGTCTTCGCACTGATCTTCACGACGCGTCACGCCAAGACCGCGCCGGTGATCATCGGCGAGATGCTCGGCACGGTCGAAGGCGTGCAATGGGGCGTCATCTTTGCAGCGGCCACGGTCCAGCTTTTGCCGGTGCTGGCCCTGGTGATCGCACTGCAACGTTACCTGGTCGCCGGCCTTACCACCGGGGCCGTCAAGTAATGACGGTTCTGCCAACAACGATCACTCGGCCTTGATGCCTCCGCGGTTCACGACCTGCGTCCAGCGCGTCACTTCGTCCTGCATGAACTTGCCAAACTCGTCCGGCGTGCCCGCGACGACGTCGAAGCCGATCTGATTCATGCGCTCGCGCACATCCGGCGAGCGTAGCGCCTTGACGATCGCCTCGTTCAGCTTGGCAACGACGTCGCGCGGCGTCTTGGCCGGCGCTGCGACCGCCTGCCATGACGTGACGACGAGCTCAGGGAATCCTGCTTCGGCCGCCGTCGGTACGTCGGGGAGGCTCGGATGCCGGCTCCGCGCGGTGACCGCCAACGCGTTCATGCGATTCGACTTGATGTAGTTCGTCACGGCGCCCAGGTTCTGAAACGAGATATCGACCTGGTTGCCCATGATGTCGGTCTGGCATGCCGCGCCGCCCTTGTACGGAACGTGCGTGATCGACGTCTCCGACATCTGCTTGAGAAGCTCCGCGGTCAGATGGTCGGACGATCCGGTGCCGCTCGAGCAGTAGGAGAGCTTGTCCGGATTCTTCTTCGCGAACTCGACGACGTCCTTCACCGATTTGGCGGCCAGCGTTGGCTTGGTGATGAGCACGTTAGGCGTGGTGACGGCGAGCGTGATCGGGGCGAAATCGCGCACCGGGTGGTAGCGCAGGTCCTTGAAGAGCGCCGCGTTGATCGAGAACACGCCGATCGACCCGACGAGGATCGTGTACCCGTCCGGCTCCGCCTTGGCGACGAACTCCGCCGCGATCGCGCCGTTCGCCCCGGGCTTGTTCTCGACGATCCCCGGCTGGCCGAGAAAGTCCTGGAACTTGAGCGCGATCGCGCGCGCCACGATGTCCGACGATCCGCCTGCCACGAACGGGACGATCACGCGGATCGGCTTCGATGGATAGGTCTGCGCCAGCGCCGACCCGTCGAGGGCAACCGTCAGCGCCAGAACCGCCAGTGTTATCAGTGACTTCATGATCCGATCTCCCCGCTTCAAGATGCGTGTCCGCCGCCAAGTCTACTTTGCCTTTCCAGCGCCCAGCTGACATGCTCGCGCAGGAGCGGCGATGCGTCGTCGACGCGCGTTGCCAGCGCGTCGATGATTCTTGGATCGCGCGGCGCGTTGCCCAGGGCGACCGCGATGTTGCGCAGCCACCGTTCATAGCCGATGCGCCGGATCGCGCTACCCGCCATGCGCCGCTCGAACTCGTCTTCGGTCCAGGCGAACAGGTCGACGAGCGACACATCGTCGAGTTCGTTGCGCACGTCGACGAAATCGGGAAGCGCCGCGTTGGTCGCGAACCGGTTCCATGGGCACACGAGCTGGCAGTCGTCGCAGCCGTAGATGCGATTGCCGATCAGCGATCGCAGCTCGAGCGGGATCGATCCTTCGAGCTCGATCGTCAGATAGCTGATGCAGCGCCGGGCATCGAGCTCGTAAGGCCCGACGATCGCGCCGGTCGGGCAGGCCGCGATGCACGCCGTGCACGATCCGCAATGCGCAGTGATCGCAGGCGTGACCGGCAGCGGCAGATCGGTGTAGATCTCGCCGAGGAAGAAGTAAGAGCCTTCGCGCGTCAAGAGCAACGTGTGTTTGCCGCGCCAGCCGGTGCCGCTCTTCGCGGCGAGCGCGACTTCCATCACCGGTGCGCTGTCGGTGAAGACGCGATGGCCGAATTCGCCGATCTCCGCAGTGATGCGATCGGCGAGTTGCTGCAACCGCTGGCGCAAGACCTTGTGATAATCGCGGCCCAGCGCGTAACGCGAGACGTAGGCGCGATTCGGATCGTGCAGCACCGGCCACGGATCGCTCGCGTCCGCGGGCCAGTAATCCAGCCGCGCGGTGATGACGCGCATCGTTCCGGGAACGAGATCGGCCGGTCGCGCCCGGTGGGCACCATGGCGCGCCATATAATCCATCTCACCGTGGCGCCCGGCTTCGAGCCAGTTCAGGAGCCGCGACTCCTCCTCGCCAAGATCGGTGTCCGTAATGCCGATCGCGCCAAACCCAAGCTCACGACCCCAGTCGCGGATGCGCGACGCGAGCGCGTCGAAATCGGTTCCGACCCGGTTCATGTTGTCGTCGATCACGAAAGCTCGATCGTTATGAATGCACGGATTGCGCCGCGATGAGCCGATCGCTCGTCGTCGCACTTGCCGATGCGCTCGCGACCGAACGCGCGGGTGAAGGGCTTGCGAAGGGTCTCGTGCCGGGCATGGTCGTGACGCTGTCGGGGCCACTCGGCGCGGGTAAGACAACGTTCGCGCGCGGTGTGTTGCGCGCATTGGGGTGGACCGGCGCGGTCAAGAGCCCGACGTTCGCGTTGGTTGAACATTATCCGCTTTCGAACTTATACTTGTATCACTTTGATTTCTATCGCTTCGGTGAGGCCGCGGAGTGGGACGATGCCGGTGTGTCGGAGGCGTTCGCGCGCGGCTCGGTTTGCCTCATCGAGTGGCCGGAAAGGGTGGCGCAACGACTGCCCGTTGTCGACGTGGCCATCGCGCTTTCGTGTTTTGCCTCCGGCGCGCAGGGGCGTGAGCTCCACGCATCCGCAGCGACATCCGGCGGTGAGCAATGCCTGACCGCGCTCGCCGCAGCCGTTGGCTCGATCGCGGACTGACGCGCATTTCGATCGCGCGAAGGCGAGCGCTCGCGGTGCTCACGGTTCCCGCGACCGGATTGTGGCTGCCTCCGGTGCAAGCGTCCGCGCTCGTGTCGTCGACGCGCGTCTGGCCGGCCCAGGAGTACACGAGGGTCATCCTCGAAAGCGCGCAGCCGATTGCGCATCAGCTCGTGCTGTTGCGCAATCCCGATCGCCTCGTGCTCGATCTCGAAGGCGTCGAGCTGACGACGCAGCTCGCGAGGCTCGCCACGCAGGTCGACGCGTCCGATCCCTACATCGCGGCCGTGCGTTTCGGCCGACCGGTGTTTGCGACGTTGCGCATCGTGCTGGATCTGCGTGCGGAAGTGCACCCACAGGTCTTCGCGCTGCCCCCGATCGCCGATTTCGGGCATCGGCTGGTCGTCGATCTGTATCCGTTGAATCCGGTCGATCCGCTGATGGCATTGCTCGAGCGCGAGCCGACGGCGGGCGACATCGCCCCGCGTCCACCATCGCAACCCATCCCGGTGCCCGAAGTGCGTGCACGGGCGGTACCCGGGACGCGGGCGACGCGGCGTATCGTCGTTGCCATCGACCCGGGTCACGGCGGCGAAGACCCGGGCGCGATCGGCCCGCGCGGCACGTACGAGAAGAACGTCGTGCTTGCGATCTCGCGCAAGTTGAAGCGGATGCTCGATAGCGAGCACAATCTTCGTACGATGCTCACGCGGGACGACGATTACTTCGTGCCGCTTGCGCAGCGCGTGGCGAAGGCGCGGCGCGTGCAGGCCGATCTGTTCGTCTCCGTGCACGCCGACGCATTTCGCGAGCCGCGTGCGCGGGGATCGAGCGTGTTCGCCCTGTCGGAAACCGGTGCCACCTCGGCCGCAGCGCGCTGGCTCGCGCAGAAGGAGAACGAAGCGGATCTGATCGGCGGCGTGAACCTCGGCGCGCGCGATGCCACGCTCGCGCGCACGCTGCTCGATCTGTCGCAGACGGCGCAGATCAGCGACAGCCTGAAGGTCGGCCGGCACGTGCTGAAGGAAATCGCTGAACACAATCCGCTGCACAAGCCGGCGGTCGAGCAGGCGGGGTTCGCCGTTCTACGCGCACCCGATATTCCGTCGATCCTTGTCGAGACGGCGTTCATCAGCAATCCGGACGAGGAGCTGAAGCTGCGCAGCGAGCGCCATCAGCAGCGATTCGCCGAATCGATCGCCGACGGCATCCGGCGCTATTTCGCCGGCAACCCGCCGCTCGCCCGCAGCTAGCGAATGCTGCGCTTCTTCGTCGGCTTCGTCGTTCTGCAGGCACTGCTGTTCGGCCTCGAGCTCACGCCGTGGGCGCAGCAGTACTTCGTCATCCCCTGGACCAACGCGCTCGCACGGCTGTCGACCGGACTCGTCACGCTGGTCGATCCGAACGTGATGGCGATCGGCAAGATCATGCGCAGCACGACGAACGGGTTCTCCGTTTCGATCGAGGCCGGCTGCAACGGCATCGAGGCGACGATCGTGCTGCTCGCGGCGATCCTCGCGTTCCCCGCGCCCTGGCGCAGCAAGCTCGTCGGCCTCGCAATCGGCATCGTGGCCGTCCAGGGCCTGAACGTCGTGCGCATCATCAGCCTCTTCTATCTCGGTCAATGGGACCGTGACTGGTTCGAGTGGGCGCACTTGTACGTCTGGCAGGCGCTGATCATGCTCGACGTGCTGATCGTCTGGCTGATCTGGGTGCGGACGCTACCTCGCGCGGCGACGCCACCGCCACCTCACCCGCCTTCCGCCGCCGCGCCGGCGGCTGTCTGAAAGTGTGAAGAATCCGCTGCCGCGCTTCGTCCTCGTGACGCTGGCGTGGCTGCCGGCCGCGTTCGCGATCTGGTATCTCGCTGCGCCGATGCTGATGTGGCCCGCGCAGATTGCTGCCGAAGCGGTATTGCAGACGGCGTTCGCTGATCTCGTGCGCGCGATCTCCGCGCAAGGCGCCGTGTTCAGCGTGCTGACGACATTGAAGCCGGGCCACGCGGTCAGCGGCGGCGCGGTCAGCGTCGACGTCAACATGCTGCTCTACTCGTTCGGCCTGCCGATGTACGCCGCGCTCGTGGTTGCGGCACGTGAACCGGCGTGGCTCAAACGACTCGCGATCGGCTATGTCGTGTTGCTGCCGGTTGTCGCGTTCGGCGTCGTCGCCGACTTCCTGAAGAACGTCGCCATCACCGCGGGACCGTCAGTTGCCTCGCAGACGGGCTTCTCGGCGGTCCAGCGCGAAGCGATCGTGTTCGCGTTCCAGCTCGCCTCATTGATCCTGCCGACGGTGGTTCCCGCAGCGGTCTGGGTGCTCACGCACCGCCGTTTTCTCGAACGGTTGCGATCGGAGTCGCGGGCGAGATAGTTGCCTCGGACCCGAACGCCGAAGACGTTGGTTGCGCTGATCGCGGCTCAGGAAAAGTTTCGGATGACGAGCCCGCGAACAGTCGAAAGGTACGGGCCCCAGGGCCTGCCGCCTTGCTCGGCGAACTGCAGAGCGTCCGTCGCGCCGGCGGCGCTGCCACCGATAACGACGCGCAGCACCGCATTCGTTCCGGTAACGAGCGTGTTGGCGCTGGCGCCTGGCTGCGTGTAGCCATCCAGATCGACCTGCCCGACAATCGTCGGAAGCGCCAACGACGGCGAGATCACACGCGGCCCGACTTCGGGTCTGTTGAAGACGATGGAATGACGGTCGATGTCGCGCATTGCGTCGTGTCGGCATTCGCCTCGAGGATCGCCTGACGCAAGCTGCCCGCGCCGCTGTCGTTCGTTTGTCACGGTGAACGTCGCCGCGTGGGACGGAACACGAGCAGTGCCATCACCGTAAGCACCACCGCACGCGCAATTCGAGCCATCGTCGTTTCTCTCGTTGATCGCCATTGCGCGGGGCGAAACGCACGCGTCAACCCGACGGGCGTTTTTCGCCGCCTCTACGGTTGCGATAAAACAGCGGACTAGGGGTCAGGCGCTCGTCGACCGTTC
>DATLNR010000180.1:0-48464 GCA_035536655.1 Casimicrobiaceae bacterium | reverse complement strand
TCGTGGATAACCTGCGTCATCGCATCGAAGTAGTCCGACAGCACGCGGACGACTTCCTGCGGCGGCAAGCCCTCGGCAAGCTCGGTGAAGTTCCGCAAGTCCGAGAAAAGCAGCGTCAGCTCGCGCTCCTCGCCGCCGAGTGCCAAGCTTTCCGGATCGTTGGCAATGCGTTTCACCAGTTCCGGCGGAACGTAGCGCGCGAATGCAAGACGCGTCTCGCGCACGCGCGCACGCGCGACGAGTGCGCTCTGCACCGTTTGAGCGGTGAAAGCAACGGTGGCCGCACTGACCGGGAGCAACCACGATAACCAGAGACCAGCGCGCATGAACAGCAACAGCATTGCCGCGGGGACAGCGATCAGACTCAACACGAGCACCGCGCCGGCCTTCAACGGGCCGCGACGAAAGCCAACCCATGCAACCAGCGACGCGAGCGCCAAGGCCAGCAGTTCCGCGGCCGGCGGCCCGACGGCCACGAGCGGCCGACGCTCGATCAGGTTGGCGAGCGCCTGCGCCTGGATCTCGACGCCGGGCATCGCGCCGGCATCGCCGAAGAACGGCGCGTT
Organism: Casimicrobiaceae bacterium; assembly: GCA_035536655.1. Classification (GTDB taxonomy): domain Bacteria; phylum Pseudomonadota; class Gammaproteobacteria; order Burkholderiales; family Casimicrobiaceae; genus VBCG01. The sequence goes on along the minus strand of DATLNR010000180.1, from coordinate 47,898 downwards.
GTACTGGTCCGCCTGAACGCGCGTGACCTCCGGCGACGTCGACAACGCGAGCCCGACGAGCACGATCTTGCCGCGGAAGAATCCGGACGGCAGGAAGCCGTGTTCCACCGCCTGGTAATAGTGAACGGCCGGAACGGTGCCGCGCGGACCGGCGTAACGCATCAACGCCGTGCGTTCGTCGTCGACCGGAAGCACGTCGGCGCCGGCGCGTTTGGCGAGCACGCGAGCGAACGTATCGTCACCCTCCGGCAAACGTCGCACGACGAAGTCCGGATCCGGCTCCAGCCCGACGTTGCCGACAAGCGCGCCTGCATCGATGAACGCCTGCAACGGACGCACTTCGACGACGCCGCGCGCGTGCACCGTCATGAACGGATCGCGCGCCATCGCGAGCACGACATTGCCCGCGCGACGGATCGACGCAGCGAACGCCTTATCGTCGTCCGGATTCGCTGACGGTTCGGCGAAAAGCACATCGAAACCGATCGCAAGCGGCCCGTCCTGCACGATGCGATTGATCAACGTCGCGTGCATGGAACGCGGAAACGGCCACCGCTCGCGCAGTTCCGCGAACGACGATTCGTCGATCGCGACGATGACGATCGACGCCTCGATGCGTCCCGGCGCAACCAACGCGGTGGCGAGATCGAACGTGCGGCGCTCGAGATCGCGCCATGGCGGCGTAAGCGACAGGAGACCTAGAAGGGTGACGGCCGCTGCAACGACCGCGACGGCGAGAGCGGCGCCGCTCGTGCGCTGACTAGAAACGGACGCGGACATCGGCCAGGTAGCGCTCCGCCTGCGCCTTGCTGCCGAGATTCACCGCCGCGACGCCGACGATGAACCGCTTGTCCGCGCTTTCCCAGAAGGCGACCAGCTGTCCGTTCACGTCCGAGCGCAACGCCGCTCGCGGCGTGTTTTCACGGTCGGTGAAGCGAAGCGAGCGCCAGACCGCCTGCGCGCTGACATAGAAACGCGCAGGCAGCACGAGCGTTGTGCCCACGATCGCCTGATGACGCGAAACAAACGGAATGCGGGCGCCGGTGACGTCGGCAACGATCTGGCCGTTTTCGTCGCGCACGTAGATTTCAGCCGTGTCGCGCGTGTGGACATAGCGCGCTGCCAGCGACAACGACGGCGTCACGATGCGGTTGACGAAGAAGCCGGCCGATCGCGCGCGTCCGCGATCGAATTCGGGCGTGCCTTCGCGCAGGGCGAATGTCGCAACGTTCAGGATCTGCTGGTTGCGCAACAGGTCGACGAACTCGATTTCCGGCGTGGGGATTCGGAAGCCGGCGTCGCCCAAGTTGCGCACGTCGATGTCGTCGTAGAAAGCGCCGAGCGCGGTGAACGCATCCGGCTCGTAATGCAGCTTGACGACGGCGCGTTCGGCGCGGCCGCCTGCCGAGAGAAGAACATCGTCCATGGCGATGCCGGCCGTCGTGATCGGAGCCAATGTCGACACACCGGCTGGCCGTGTCCAGCGCTGCCATGCGGCCCGCAACACGAACGGTCCCGGCCTCCAAACGACGCCGACGCGAGGATCGATACGGCTGTCACGGGCCGACAATCGCGTCGAGTCGGTCGATACCTGCGTTTCGCCGCGAAACGAGACGACCGAGTCGACCGCTTCGTCGAACGACTGGCGAAACGACGTCCAGCCTAGATCGGCTTGCAACATGAGCGACGGCGTCAACTCGCGAATGTAGGAAACGTAGGCGTGGCGCGACGAAAGATCGACCCGCCGATCGACGATCGTCCCGATACCGAAAACGTCGTCTCCGACGAGCACGGCACCGGCGGCCGCGAGCGTCGCGAAGCGACGGTCGTCGGCGTGCTCGACGCCCACGCTGATCTGGTCCGCCGCCGTGAGATCGGCAGTCACGCGCAACTGCACGTCCTGCGGTCGACTGTCGAAGCGCGACCGTGCCGTCTGCGCAGTGCCGTTGACGGCGTCGACGACGACGTAGTTGTCGAATCGGCGCTCTTCGTCGCTGCGTCCGACCTTCAACCACGCAAGGGTCGTCGGCGCGAACCGGTACGACGTCCCCAGATCCACGCGCTTCTTATCGAGAGACGCTTCGGTGCCGCTGAAGTCGCGCAGCTTGACGTCCTGCTCGAGCGCGGTGCCGTAGCCGAATGCTCCGAGCTGCGGCGTCAGCATCGCACCCAAGCCGACGGCGCCGAACGTCGCGCGGTTGTCGCCGATGACGCGCTCACCGTCGTCGGTTACGCGTGTTTCGAGCGTTCCCCAAAGTCGCTCCGCGTCGACAAAGTAGGCGCCGCGCACGCCGGCCTCGGCGATCGTGACGTCGAACAGACCATTGGCGCGTGCGTACGCGGTCACATCGCGCGCCTCGTTGCCGATCTCGCGGGTGAGCCCGAGCGTGGCGTAATGTCCGGCTGTCGGCACGAGCTTGCTGAAGCGGTTGCTGCCGCCGAACGACGTCGGGTCGGCGAGAAAGCCGGCGAAGAGCTCCGAGTTCTTGTTGTAGTCGCCGCGATAGCGATCGGCGAGAAACAGATGGCTCGATCCGGCGTACGGATAGTACGACTGCTGCGCGATCTCGAGCGCCCAGTCTTCGAGGCCGAAGAACGCGAGCGCGTAACCGAGGTTCGCCTTGCCCTGCTGATCGTCCGCGACCTGGTTCAAGGACTTGAGATACGGCAGTCGGGCCAGCGCCTCGCGTGACGCCGCCACGGCGCGACCCGCCTCGAAGCGGTCGGTGTGGATCAAAGACAACAGCGTCCATGGCAAAGGATCCTTGTCGTCGAGCAGCGCCGCCTCATTGAGCGTCGTGATCGCGTCTGCGTGGCGACCAAGCTGGTAATAAGCCACGCCTGTGTAGACCTTCGCGCGTGCGTAACGTGGCTCCATCACGCCGGCGCGCAACAGATCGTCCAGCGCTTGCGCGGCTTCGCCCTGCTTCAACCGCTGCAAAGCCCGCCCGGTCAACGCGACGTAATCGGCCGGATTCGCGGCGAGTGCGCTTGCGAACGCGCGGTCGGCGCGGCGGAACTGGTTGCCGAACGTCTCCAGCGTTCCGAGCTCTCCCGCGTAGCCGGCGCCGGACGGATCCAGGACGAGCGCACGTTGCAGATGACGCCGCGCCGGCGCGTAATCCTCGCGCTCGCTTTGCGCGCGGCCCAGTGCATGCCATGCGCGCGCGTCGTCCGGGGCAACTTGCGTCGCTCGTGTATAGCGCTCGATCGCCAGTAGCGGAAATCCTTCGCGGCGCGCGAGATCTCCCTGAGCGATGAGGAAACTTGCGGTGTCCTCGTCATGCGGCCGCGCGAGCGTCTGTCTCGCATCGTCGATTCGATCGGCAAGCAGCAGCGCGCGCGAACGCAGCGCAAGCAGATCCGCGTCACGCGGTGCGACCGCAAGGCCCTGGTCGGCGATTGCAATGGCGCGCGCGTACGGCCCCGGCGTCACCAGCGCGAGCTCGGCTTGCGCCTCGATCAGCCGAGGATCGTTGACGCCGGCCGCGCGGGCGGCGGCAAGCTCGCGTACCGCACGTTCAAAGTCGCCGGCGGCGATCGCCGAGAGCGCTGTGCGCAGAGCGGGCAACGCCCGCGCTGCCGGTTCGAAGCGCTCGGTGTTGAAGCGCAACGCGTTGACCCACTGCACGCGGTCGCCGGGCGACGCGAGAACGATACGCACCGGGGCCTTGCCGACGTCGGCAACCGCACTTTCGCCGGCAACGACGGTCAGCGACCCCTGCTCGTTGAAATAATCGACGGCGCCCGAGAACACGACGACGAGCGAACGTCCGTCCGGTGCGACTTCCAGTTCCCAATCGGTGCCGCGGACGGCGGCCACCGCGGCTGGCGTTTCCAACCGCAGGCCGTCGGGCACGCGCTTCGATTGGGTCCACGCGCGCCCCTGCGCGAGTCTCAACGTCGTCGGCTGCGCCGATGTGCCGCCGACCGAGCGTATCTCGAGCAGCGTGTTCTGGTTCAGGCGCAGCTGCGTCTCGTCGGCGAACAGCAGCGCCATGCGACTGACGGCGCCGGTGCGAACCAGATTGCCGGCCGACAACGCGTCGCGCGGCCGCGCCGCTTGCCAGGCATCGGTGGGCGGGCTGCGGCGCTCGCCGGTCCCCTGCACGTCGAGGACTTCTGCAGCGGCCGTCGGCGGGGACGGCGTCTGTGCGAGGACCGAGCCTGCAAACGCCGCGATCAACAGGCACTGAACACCGAAGTGCAGCGGACGGCCGTTTCCCATGTGATTCATTGCGATCGCTCCGCGGCGCATTCTAGACGCAAACGCGAGCGATGCGGCATAAGCGATCGCGCACGACGGTCGCGCCTGCGCTGATGATGGCGGTCGTTTCGTGACAAACGGCGGCGCAGCGCGAAACAATGACGCCATGCCGGACTTGTCGAAGCGTCGTTGAGGTATTCGCTCGCCTCCCTTGCGCGGAACGCGCTCTCGCACCACGAGAACTGGCCGCTCGCGTGGCGCAGTCCGCGGCCGCAGCAGGGCTATGACGTCGTCGTGATCGGCGGCGGCGGGCACGGCCTCGCCACGGCGTATTACCTTGCGAAGAACCATGGCATCCGCAACGTCGCCGTCGTCGAGAAGGGCTGGCTCGGCGGCGGCAACACCGGACGCAACACGACGATCGTCCGGTCGAACTACCACCTCGACGCGAACGCGCACTTCTACGAGCACTCGCTGAAGCTTTGGGAAAGCTTGAGCCGCGAGCTCAACTTCAACGTCATGTACAGCGCGCGCGGCGTGCTGAACCTCGTGCACTCGCCGGCCGACGTCGACGCCGCGATGCGGCGCGGCAACGCAATGCGGTTGAACGGCATCGATGCGAAGTGGCTGACGCGCGACGACGTGGCGCGCTTTGTTCCAAACCTCGACGTTCGCCCGAACGCGCGGTTTCCGATCATCGGCGGTCTGCTGCAACCGCGCGGTGGCACCGTGCGTCACGACGCCGTCGCCTGGGGTTACGCGCGTGCCGCCGATGCGCTCGGCGTCGACATCATCCAGCAATGCGAGGTCACCGGCATTCGCGTCGAAAGCGGTTCCGTCCGCGGCGTTGAAACGGCGCAGGGTTTCATCGCGGCGCCGAACGTCGCGCTGGCGGTCGCGGGTCATTCGAGCCGCGTCGCGGCGATGGCCGGCGTTCGCCTGCCGATCGAATCGCACGTCCTGCAGGCGATGGTGTCCGAGCCGGTGAAGCCGGTGCTCGACACCGTCGTCACGTCCGGCGCCGTGCACTTTTACATCAGCCAGTCGGACAAGGGCGAGCTCGTCATGGGCGGCGACCTCGACTTCTACAACTCGTACGCGCAGCGCGGCAACCTGCCGATCGTCGAGCACGTCGTTGCGGCCTGCATCACGCTGTTCCCGAGCTTCGGCCGACTGAAGCTGCTGCGCGTGTGGGGCGGCGTCATGGACATGACGATGGACGGCAGCCCGATCATCGGCAAGCTGCCGGTGAAGGGCCTCACGATGACCGGCGGCTGGTGCTACGGCGGCTTCAAGGCAACGCCGGCGTCCGGATGGCTTCTCGCGCACACGATCGCGAAAGGTGAGCCGCATCCGTTGAACGCCGCATTCACGCTCGAGCGGTTCGCGGAAGGCCGGCTGATCGACGAGAAGGGCGCGGGCCCGTATGCCTGGGCACATTGAAGGCTTGATGCCATGTTGCTGATCCCCTGTCCGTGGTGTGGACCGCGCAACCAGGTCGAGTTCACGTACGGCGGCGATGCGAAGCTCAAGCGCCCCGCACTCGACGCGCCGGCCGAAGCCTGGTGCGACTACGTCTACCTGCGCGACAACCCCTGCGGTCCGCACGATGAGCTGTGGCTGCACAGCGCCGGATGCCGCAGCTGGATCAAGGTCCGTCGCGATACGCGCACGCACGAGATCTCTTGAGCGTCACGCAACCTTTCCGGCTCGCAACGGGCGGCGGTCTCGTCGATCGCGGGAAGCCACTCGCGTTTTCGTTCGACGGCATCGACTATCAGGGCTTCGCGGGCGACACGCTCGCCTCCGCGCTCCTCGCCAACGGTGTGCATCTCGTCGCGCGCAGCTTCAAGTATCACCGGCCTCGCGGGATTTTCTCGGCGGGCACTGAAGAACCGAATGCGCTGGTCCAGCTCGAGCAAGGCGCATGGACGGAACCTAACGTGCGCGCCACGACGCAGGAACTCTACGAGGGCTTGACTGCGTCGAGTCAAAACCGTTGGCCGTCGCTTCGCTTCGACGTCGGCGCCATCAATGACGCTGTGTCGCGCATCCTTCCGGCCGGGTTCTACTACAAGACATTCATGTGGCCCGCCACGCCCGCGTGGTGGATGCGCTACGAACACGCGATCCGTCACGCCGCGGGCATGGGGCGAGCGGCCACCGAAAGCGATCCCGAAACCTACGAGCATCGCTATGGGCATTGCGACGTGCTGGTGATCGGCGCCGGAGCGGCGGGATTGGCCGCCGCACGATCGGCCGCGTCGTCGGGTGCGCGCGTCGTGCTGTGCGACGAGCAACCGCAGTTGCACGAGCTCGCGGTCAACGCCGACGTTAGGCTGCTGACGCGCACGACAGCGTTCGGCTATTACGATCAGGATCTCGTCGGCGCCGTCGAGCGGCTCACCGATCATCTTCCGCTGAAGGATCGTGCAGGCCCGCGACAGCGGCTGTGGAAGATCCGCGCGAAGGAGGTCGTCCTCGCGAGCGGCGCCGCGGAGCGAGGCATCGCGTACGCCGGCAACGACCGTCCCGGCACGATGCTCGCGGGGGCCATCGAAACGTATGTTCGCCGTTATGCGGTCAGGCCGGGGTCGCGCGCCGTGTTCTTCGTCAACAACGATCGCGCCTATGCATCGGCACTGACGCTTCATGCCACAGGGGTTGCGATCGCAGCGATCGTCGATGGCCGCGAGGCGGGTCGCGGCGAATCGCAAGCGCGAGCGCGCGATGCCGGCATACGCATTCTGCAGCGTTCCGCCATCGTCGCAACGCACGGCCGGCTACGCGTAGCGGCCGTCGACGTCGCGCCGCTCGGTGGCGGGAAACCGACGCGTATCGACTGCGATCTCGTCGGCGTGTCGGGCGGCTTCAATCCGCTCGTCAATCTGTTCTCACAAGCACGCGGCACATTGCGTTACGACGACGCGCTCGCCGCCTTCGTGCCGGCCGCCTCGCCGATGCGGATACGCGTCGTTGGCGCGGCGAACGGAGACCTTGATCGCGCCATCGCGCCGCTCTGGTCGGTCGCGCCGCCTCGCCGTACCGACAAGCGCTTCGTCGATCTGCAGAACGACGTGACCGCGGACGACATCGCGCTGGCGGCGCGCGAAGGCTACCAGTCGGTCGAGCACCTGAAGCGTTACACGACGCTCGGCATGGGGACCGACCAGGGCCGCACGAGCAACGTCATCGGTCTCGCGCTTCTCGCACAAACGCTGAAGCGCGCGATTCCCGACGTCGGCACGACGACGTTTCGGCCGCCTTACACGCCGGTCACGCTCGGTGCGCTGCCGGGGCATGAAGCGCACGACGAGATGGAGCCGACGCGCTATTCCGCTATGCACGAGTGGCATGCGGCGCACGGCGCACGCTTCATCAACGCGGGGCTGTGGAAGCGGCCGCACTCGTATCCTCACGACGGCGAGTCCGAAGACGATGCGGCGAACCGCGAGGCGTTGAACGTGCGCACGAATGTCGGCATCGTCGACGTGTCGACGCTCGGCAAGATCGAGCTGCAGGGCCGCGACGTCATCGAGTTCCTGAACCGGATCTACATCAACCGTTTCGATACGCTGGCCGTCGGACGTTGTCGTTACGGCGTGATGCTGCGCGACGACGGCATCGTGCTCGACGACGGCACGCTGTCGCGATTGGGCACGACGCACTACCTGATGACCACGACGACGGTCAACGCCGTGCGAGTCATGCAGCAGCTCGAGTTCCTGATGCAGGTCGAATGGCCCGAGCTCGACGTCTACGCGACGTCGGTCACCGAGCAATGGTCAGCGGCGGCCATCTCGGGACCGAAATCGCGCGATGTCGTGGCGAGCGTCGTCGACATCGACGTGTCCAACGCGGCATTTCCGTTCCTGGCGGTCGCGTCGTGCAAGGTGTGGACCCGGCAAGGACGCATTCCCGCGCGCCTGTTTCGCATCAGCTATTCGGGCGAGCTCGCCTACGAGATCCACGTGCCGTCCGATCGCGGCATGGCAATGTGGGAAGCGGTGATCGACACCGGCCCGGGGTTCGGCTTGATGCCCTACGGCACCGAAGCGATGAGCACGCTCCGCATAGAGAAGGGGCACGTCGTCGTCGGCGCCGAAGCCGACGGCCGCACGACGGCCGACGATCTCGGCATGGGCAAGCTCGTCAACGCCGGCAAGGGATGCCTCGGCAAGACGCTCGCCGGCCGGACCGCATTGACAGCCACCCATCGCTGGCAATTGGTGGGCCTGGCTGCGCTCGACGGAGCAACGATGCCGCGCGCGGCGAAGATCGTCGCCGATCCCGAACGACCGGCGCCGAACCCGATGCTCGGTCACGTCACGTCGTGGTGCTACAGCCCGAACCTCCGTTCGTGGATCGCACTTGCGCTCATCGCCAATGGGCGCGAGCGAATCGGCGACACGTTGTGGGCGGTGTCGCCGCTCGTCGGCGCAAAGGTGCGCGTTCGCGTCGGCTCTCCGTGCTTCATCGACGAGAAAGGCGAGCGGCTGCGTGGCTGACCGCGACGCCATCGCCGAAGTTCCGATCGCCTGCGCGTGGAACGTGCACGGCGATGCGGAACGACCGGACTTCCTGGCCGCGGTCGCGCAGCAACTCGGCGTTCGGATACGGCCGGCACCGAATACGACGACACGCACGGACGATCGTCGCGCGCTCTGGCTCGGACCTCGCTCGTGGCTCATCGTCATTGAGCCTGGCGGAGCGGTCATCGACGGGTTCGAGCAACGACGCGATGCGCTCAACGCCGCCGGCGGCGCGCTGTTCGATGTGACCGCGAGCCGCGTCGCGTTCCGCATGCCCGTCGCGCTCGGACGCGTGGTCCTTGCCGCCGGCTGCCCGCTCGATCTCGACGCGCGCATCTTCATCGACGGCGCGTGCGCGCAAAGCGTATTCGGCAAGATCGCCATCCTCGTCTGGCGCGATGATCCGACGTTCACCGTGATGGTTGCGCGCAGCTTCGCTCGCGATGTCGCACACGCGATGCGACGGGTCGCGCGGTAAAATTGGTTTCGTCCCCGAACTCGCCGCCTCATGCAACTCGCGGGCATCCGCGTCGTCGATCTTTCGCGCATCCTGTCGGGCCCGTTCTGCTCGATGTTTCTCGCCGACATGGGAGCGGAGGTCATCAAGATCGAGGACATCGATGATGGCGACCCGATCCGCCAGCAGGGTGTGTTGCGCAACGGCTTCTCGACCTACTTCGCGTCGTACAACCGCAACAAGAAGTCGCTGACGCTGGATCTTCGCTCGACCGAAGGCAAGGCGATACTCGAGCGGCTGATCGGGACGGCCGACGTCGTGCTGAACAATTTCCGGCCCGGCGTCATGGATCGAATCGGCTTCGGCCGTGACGCGCTTCAGCGCATCAAACCCGACATCATCAGCGCGCACGTCACCGGCTTCGGTCTCGATGGGCCTTACCGTGACCGGCCCGCGTTCGACTTCATCGCGCAGGCGATGAGCGGATTCATGAGCGTGAACGGCGCCGAAGGCGATCCTCCGATGCGCGCCGCGCCGCCGATCACCGACTTGGTCGCCGGCGCTTATGCGGCGATAGGCGTCTGTGCCGCGCTCGTGCGGCGCGAACGGACGGGACTTGGCGAAGAAGTCGCGACAAGTCTGACGGACAGCATGGTGAGCACGCTCTCGTTCCTCGCTTCCCATTACTTCGCAACGGGCGAGGAGCCGCGCCGCACCGGCAACGATCACGCGCTGGTTGCGCCCTACGGCCTGTTCGAGGCGGCGGACGGACAGGTCGCGATCGCGCCGTCGAACGACCAGGTGTATTTCAAGCTGCTCGATGCGCTGGGTCTTTCACGCCTGCGAACGCATCCGGACTTTACGACGAATCGCGACCGCTTCGAGCGCCGCGCGGCGATTAACGCCCTCGTCGAAGAGCGCACGCGCGAACGTCCGATCGCGCACTGGCTCGACGTGTTGAACGCCGCCGGCGTTCCGTGCGGCCGCGTGATGAGCCTGAAGGAGGTCTTCGACGATCCGCAGATTCGCCATCAAAGGATGCGTGTGACAATCGACGATCCGCGCTACGGCCCACTCGACGTCCTCGGCTTTCCGATCAAGTTCAGCGACGACCCCTGTCGCATGCATCGGTTGCCACCCGATCTTGGCGAAGACACCGACGCGATCCTCGCGGAACTCGGCTATGGGCAGGATGCGATCGCGGCGCTGCGTGGGAAGGGCGTCGTCTGACCCGGGCGAGGCTCCGGTAAAATCGAAGTTCCCCGGATGATGACGATGCAAGACGACGCGTCCACGCGCAACGTAACGGTGACCGAGGTCGGCACGCGCGACGGCTTCCAGGCTGAGCTGACGTTCATCCCGACGGCGGTCAAGGCCGAGGTCATCGACGCGCTGATCGGCGCCGGCGTGCGTCACATCGAGGCGACGTCGTTCGTAAGTCCCCGCGCCGTTCCGCAGCTTGCCGACGCACACGACGTGATCGCCAGCCTCAGGAATCGACGCGATGCCCATCTTGCGGCGCTCGTGCCTAATGCGCGTGGCGCGGAACGGGCGCTTGCCGCGGGCGTCGACGAGATCGTCAACTTCGTTTCCGCAAGCGAAACGCACAACCGCACGAACCTGAACGCGCCGATCGCGCAATCGCTGAAGAACGTTGGCGAGGTTGCCGACGTCGCGAAGGGCACGACCGTCGCGATGCGCGGCGCCGTTGCCTGTGCATTCGGCTGTCCGTTCGAAGGCAACGTTTCCGTCGACGCCGTCATGCACATCGTCGACGCCTATGCTCGGCTCGGCATGTCGCGCATCACGCTTGGCGATACCACCGGCATGGCGACGCCGCGCAACGTCGCTGCGCTCGTCGAGGCAATCGGAACAGCGCATCCCGAGACCCGAATTGCGTTGCATTTCCACAATACCCGCGGCGTCGGTCTCGCCAACGTGATCGTCGGCCTCGACCACGGCGTGCGCGAGTACGAATCGTCGATCGCGGGCCTGGGCGGCTGCCCGTTCGCGCCAGGCGCGACCGGGAACATCTGCACCGAGGACCTTGTCTATCTGCTCGAGGAATCGGGATACGACACGGGCATCGACCTCGATGCGCTCATCGCCGTCGCAAGGCGTGTCGAGTCGATCATCGGCCGCACGCTGCCCGGTCAGGTGATGAAAGCCGGCCCTCGGCTCAAGACGTACGCGGTCGAAGGCGCGAAACGCGCCGTCGGCTGACCGCATTCAAGACCAAAGGAGGAACCGTGATTCGCTTCGCCCTTATCGCGTTGAGCGCGGTGGTTGCAGCGCTGCCGGTCCATGCGCAGACCTTTCCCGCAAAGCCGATCCGGCTGATCGTGCCGTTCCCGCCGGGCGGCGGCACCGACTTCGTATCGCGAACCGTTGCCACCGAGCTCGGCAAATCCACCGGATGGACCATCGTCGTCGACAACAAGGCCGGCGCGAGCGGCATGCTCGGTCTTGCCGAGGCGGCCAAGGCGGTCAACGACGGCCATGATCTGGTCATGGGACAGGCCGACAACCTGGTCATCGCACCGGCGATGCAGAAGGCGCCGCTCAATCCGCTGACCGATCTGACACCCGTGTCGCTGGTGGCGACGTCCGCGTTCCTGTTCATGACCAACAGCGGCTCCAAGTACAAGACGCTGAACGAAGTGATCAGCGCGGCGAAGGCCACGCCGAACACAATCACTTACGGTACGGCGGGGACCGGAACGTTCGCGGGGCTGGCCATGGTGCTGCTTGAGAGGGACGGCGGATTCAAGCTGAAGGAAGTCCCCTACAAAGGCGCAACGCCGGCGATCACCGATATGCTCGGCGGCCACATCGATCTCGCGGCGCTGTCGATTGCCTCCGGCATGGCGCACATTCCATCGGGCAAGGTGCGCGGTCTCGCAGTGACCTCCGCGCAGCGCAGCCCCGCGTTACCCGAGGTTCCGACCGTTCAGGAGCTCGGTTTCAAAGGGTTCGAAGTGAACCACTTCCTCGGCATCCTGGTGCCGAACGGCGTGCCGCCGGCGATCATCGCGCGACTCAATGCGGAGATCGGCAAGGCGCTGCAAAGTCCCGAGCTGCGCAAGGCGATGCTCGGTCAGGGCGTCGAAGCCAGGCACAGCACGCCGGAAGCGTTCGGCGCGATGCTGAAAGACGAGACGACGCGTTGGCACGGGCTGATCAAAGCCGCCGGCATCAAGGCGGAGTAACGATCACTGTGCCGAGATCAGCACGCTGTTGATCCATTCCGCGGTCTTCACCACGCCGCCGAAGCTGAACAGATGCACGCCGACGACATTGCACGCGGCGGCGTGCGAGCGGCTGTAACGCGCCACTGCGGCGATCTGCTCGGCCGGATCGGTGTGCATGACGAGACGGGCGGCGCCGAAGCCCTGGGCACGAAGTGCACGCAGCGAGTTGCTGACGCCGCACCGCTGCGCATAACGCAATAGCGCGAGCGGTTCGGTCGGTCCGGCTATGCCAACATAGACCGGCACCGACGCACGCCAGCGGTTCAGCTCGCTCAGATGCTCGATGACGCGCGCCGGTGCGAACGAAAACTGCGTCACCAGGTACGACGACAAGCCTTGAGCGTTGGCGAGCGCAAGCTTTTCGTCGAGCGCGCGCTCGAGCCCGGCGCGCGGAATTCGCGGGTGGCCCTCCGGATAAGTGGCAAAGCCGACCTCGCGAACGCCGCTGTCGGCGATCGAGCCTTCGCAAAGCAGCGACGCCGCGTCGGGATACGGGCCGCGCGGATTCAGCTCGTCGCCTCCGATCAACAGAATCCTGCGTATGCCGGCGTTGCGCACCGCATCCGTCAGGAACATCTGCGCGTCGCGCCTCGATGCGATCCGGCGTGCGGCGAGATGCGGCACCGGCTCGAGACCGGCTTCGCGTGCGCCGACCAGCGCCGCCACCATCTGTTCGGTCGTATACCGCGGCAGGTGATTGACGTACACGGCCGTGCCGGCCGGCACCAGCGCGGCGACGTCGCGCGCTTCGCCTGACCGATCGGCGTTGATCTCGAGCGAGCTGGTGGCGATGAGATCGCGCGTCACGCGCGCGATGGCTTCGCCCTGCGGGGCTGGCTTCACCGCCGAGCCGGCGCTCGTTTCAATGCCGCTTGCGGGAGATGGCATACGATTCGTCGTTGAACCACAGTCCGCCATGCTTCTTCAGCACGTCGCGCGTCGCATCGAGGTAGCGGCGATCGCCGACGACATCGGCGAGCCGCTCGTCCTCGATCTGTGCGACATAGATCGCGGCGTTCCAGGCAGCAAATAGCGTCGATGTGCCGATGCTTTCGGACACCTCGGTGGGCAGCGTGTGCATGTCGTAGCGGAACACCGCGCGCGAATCGGCGTAGGCATTGAAGTTGAAGCGACGCGCATCGCGTCCGAGCTCGTTGCGCACGGCGCGCAGCACGTCCTGCCGGCCGGTCACGAACGGATTCTCGTTCGGCCACAGTTTGTGCACGACTTCCATTCCGGGATCGCGACCGTACGAGTGAATGCCGATCAGCCGGCCGCCGGCCTCGAGCGCGCGGGAGAGCGGCGCGATGATCTTCGACGCCTTGTACTGCGCCGGCACGCGCGCGCGATATGGCTGCGATGCGATGACCAGATCGTAGTCGGCCCGCGCCTTGCCCTGACGCGGAATGACGTCGTCGAGCAGGAATCGGTAGTCGTCGCGATAGATGACCAGCGCAACCGGCCGCTCGTACACCGGATTGCCGGTCTTCGCGCTGTGGCCCGCCTGCCAGTTCTTCGCGAGGAACGGCTCGAGCGCCGTGATCTGCTCGCCGAATTCGTGGGCCGTCGTGCCGACGAGTGCGAGCTCGTGCCAGACGAGCGACGTCGCCGCGGACACCGACTTCGGGGCGAGCCACGGCGCCTCGCTGTAGTACATGTTCGTGACGACCAGTACCGTCGCCGGGTGCTCGAACAAACGGTCGGCCATCTTCGATAGCGACAGCCGCACGTCCTCGAGGCTGATCTCCTTGCCGACGATGTAGAACGGCATCGTCGTGAAGCGGCGATGCATCTCGCGCATGACGCGCGTCAGCACCGAGCCGTCGCCCATGCCGGCGTCGAACAGCCGCACGGCCGGCGGACGCGGATGAATGCTCGCGAGCTCCATGCCGACGCGTCTTGCGATCACTTCCTTCTCACCGCAAGTCGTGACGAACAACAGGTACTTTTGCCGGTTGTCGAAAAAGCGAAAATGGCGCGTCGTGTTCGGAGGCGTCGATGCCGCATCGGCGGTGTCCGATCGGCGACCGGCGACGCGGATCAGCGGCTTCAATTCGCGAGGGGCCTGCGCGACATCGATACCTTGCCGGGCCATGAACGCGCTGACGCGCTGCAGCGTTTCCGGCGTGATGCGCGCGCCATCACGCAAGCGCGAAACGAATTTACCGTCGTTGACGACGCGCCGGCCGAACGTCGATTCCGCCATCTGCGCGCGGCGGCAGAAGTCGGCGATGCTGTCGAGAAGGCTCTCGCCGGCCAATGGGGTTGCGTCCACGGTTATCGCCCCTCGCAAAGCCGATACGGGGACGATACGCCGTCGGTGAGTGGGAAGACAACCACAAAACGAACGAACCGATTGGTGGGAGACATCCCACTCGCCACAGTGTCGCTTTCACAAGTACCGCTCCGCGGCGAGCCAGGGCGCGATGCGCGCAAGCTGCGGCAGGCATTCCGCGCGAAAGATGTCTGCGGCATCGCGCGCGATGCGCGCCGGAAGATCCCCGTACTCGCCGTGGCGCGCGAGCAGCGTCAGCTCCCGGCGCAGCGGCGCGTCGGGCAACGGCAGCGCCACCACCGCCTGCGCCATCGCGCGCGCCTGCAACAGGCACAACGGCGTGATCAAAGCCCAGCCGATCCCTCCGACAACCATCGCGACGAGGCTGTCTGCGGTGTCGATCTCGAGTCGATGCGGTGGCACGACGCCCGACGCAACCAGATACCGCTCGATTTGCACGCCGATCTGCGAATCGGCGTTGAAGCGCACGAGCGGCGCGTGCGTCGCCAGTTGGTCGAGCGTCCACTTCGCCTGCATCCCGGCGAGCGAGCGAGGCAGCAACAGCACGTAGGTTTCGTCGAGCAATCGATGCCGCTCGAGCATCGTCGCCGATTCCGGCGGTTCGGCGGTGACGATCATGTCGAGGCGGCGTTCGAGAAGTCGCGCGCCCAGGTCCGCCGACAACCCCGAAGCAACATGCAGGTGCACGGTTGATGTCAACAGCCGCTTGATCAACGGCGGCCCGACGGTTGCGGCGAATGAATCGACCATGCCGATGCGCAGCATCTGCGCCTCGCCACCGGCCTGCTCCCGCACCGCCTTGTACAGCGTCTCCGCTTCTGCCACGAGTTGAACGCCGCGCTGACGCAATGCGGCGCCGGCCGCGGTCAACGCGAGCGGTCGCCGTTCGCGATCGATCAATACCGCGCCGAGCGATTCTTCGAGCTGGCGGATCGCCTGCGAAACCGCCGATTGCGACAACCCGAGCCGCTTCGCCGCCGCGGTCATGCTCGCCGCGTCGGCAACGGTCAGAAAAACCTTGAGGCTCTTGAGGTCGAGCACGCGCAACGGGTGATAAGTCAGCTGCCTGCGTCAATCATCCACCGACTCGACTTCCTCCGTCGCGAAGTCGCCGGGAAGCACGATCTCCAGCATCTCGATGTCGTCGCTGTGGCCGAGCTCGCGATGTCGAATCGACGGCGGCTGATGCACACAGGAGCCGGCTTCGAGCCGCACTTTGCCGCGGCCCTCGTACTCGAACTCGATCCAGCCTTTGAGCACGTACACGAGCTGGAACGTCGTCCTGTGCAGATGCGGCTGGCCCGAAAACGCCTTTCCGGCTGCCGCACGAATGACATGGGCAGCCACTCTTCCGCCGGTCGCGTTCTTGATCCCGAGATCGCGATACTCGAAGAACGAGCGAAGACCTCGGTCGAACGTGGCGTCTGTTGCGTGCGAAACGACGAAACCTCGTGCACCCATCGAAATCTCCCGGTGCAGTCGAGCGATGAACGTTTCGTCGTCGGCTGCCACGGGAACGAAGTCTAGCCTTCCGACGAACAAGTTGCGAGGCTGGCTTCCGACTACCCCATCACCGGCTCGATGCCCGCAAGCTCGTCGGCCGGAATGTGACACGCGATGCGATGCCCGTTTGGCAGCGCCTGTTCCGCCGGAACCGTGTCTTCGCAGATGCGGCCGACCTTGCGCGGGCACCTCGTGTGGAACGGGCAGCCTTTCGGCGGATCGAGCGGACTCGGCAATTCGCCGCTCAACACGACTTTTCTGCGCACGACGCGCGAATCGGCGACCGGAATCGCGCTCAGCAACGCTTCGGTGTACGGATGGTACGGCGGCGCGAAGATCTGCTCGACGGTCCCGACCTCCATCGCACGACCCAGGTACATGACGACAACGCGGTCGGCGATATAGCGCACGAGGCCGAGATCGTGGCTGATCAAGACCAGCGTCGTCCCATGCTTGCGCTGGACATCGATGAGAAGCTCGGTGATCGCCGCGCGCACGGAGACGTCGAGCGCCGACACGGGCTCGTCCGCGACGACGAGCGATGGACGCCCGGCGAACGCGCGCGCGATGCCGACGCGCTGCTTCTGGCCGCCGGAGAGCTGCCGCGGCAGACGCGACGCAAACGCCGTCGAAAGCCGCGTCAATTCGAGCAGCTCGCTCACGCGCGCGGCCACCTGCGATCGTCCGCGCGCCGCGCCGAGCTTGCGCACCGCCCGCCCGATCTGGGCGCCGACCGAATAGCTGGGATTCAGCGTCTCATCGGGATTCTGGAACACCATCTGCAGCGCGCTCTTGAGCTCGGGTCTTCGCCGATCGACCGGCAAGCGCGCGAGATCGACATCGCCCATGCGGATCTCGCCCGCGCTCGCGCGCTCGAGGCCCATCAGCACTTTGGCGAACGTCGATTTGCCGCATCCCGACTCGCCGACGATGGCGAGCGTTTGTCCGCGGTTGACATCGAAGCTCAGTTGTCGATTGGCCCTGACCTGACGCTTCGCCCTGCCGCTCAACATGCTCCATAGCGAGCGCTCGTCAACGCCGTAATCCTTCGACAAATCCCTCACCTCCAGCGCGGCGATGGCGTCGCCCATGCTCGCGTCGCGCGCTTGCATCGGCTCCCTGGCCTCAGTCACCGCCTGCCAGCGAACGCAGCGCACCGACCGGTTCGTACCGTCGATGGTGAGCAACGGAATGCGCTCGCGCTCGCAATCCGCCATGACGAAATGGCGGCAACGCGGACCGAAGTAGCAGCCCGCGGGACGTTCGTGCGGCAGCGATACCTGTCCGGGGATCGCGACGAGCCGCTGCGCGCGCTGATCGACATACGGCAGCGGAATGCAGTTGATCAGTCCACGCGTGTACGGATGGCGCGGATTCACGAAGACGTCATCGACCGGGCCTTCCTCGACGATCTCGCCGGAATACATGACGGCCACGCGATCGCAAACCTGCGCGACCAAGCCCAGGTTATGCGAGATGAACAACAGCGCCGTCCGATACTTCGCCCGTAGCGAAGCGATCAATTCGACAATCCCCGCCTCGACGGTCACGTCGAGGCTCGTCGTCGGCTCGTCCAGCAACAGGAGCGCCGGACGGCCGAGCAGCGCCATCGCGATGACGACGCGCTGCTGCTGTCCGCCCGAGAGTTGATGCGGATACGCGGCCCTGACCCGCTCGATGTCCGCGAGCCGCACATCGCGCAACGCCGCGGCAGCCTCGATGCGCGCCGCGTCCCATGATGCGGCCCGGTGGAACACGGCGACCTCGGCCAGTTGATCGCCGACCGTCATCGTCGGATTGAGCGCCGACATCGCTTCCTGATAGATGATGCCGATGCCGCTGCCGCGCACGCGCTCGGTCGCCGATAGCGAGGCGAGATCGCGACCGCGAAAGCGGATCGAGCCGCCGACAACGCGTCCTTTGCCGGACAGATAAGCGAGGATCGCATAGGCGATCGTCGATTTGCCGCAGCCCGACTCGCCGACCAGACCGAGCGCCTCGCCCTCGTTCAACGTCAGCGACACGCTGGTGACGGAGGGGATCTCGCCATGCCGGCCGAAGTAGGAGATCGAAACGTCGCGAAGCTCCAGCAACGGCGGCGCGCCGCCAGCGCTCGACGGTTGGGCAATGTCGCCATTGGCGCGTGCGTCAATCATTCAACGAGACCTCGCGCACGCCGTCGGCGAGCAGGTTGAATCCGAGCACCAGCGACGAGATCGCGATGCAGGGAAAGATCACCATGTGCGGAAAAACCAGCGCGAACTGCCGTGTTTCGTTGATCATGCTGCCCCAGTCGGCATCGGGTGGCGGCAACCCGAGACCGAGGAAGCCCAGCGTGCCGATCGTGATCGTCACATAGCCCAGACGCAGACAAAAATCGACGATCAATGGGCCCCGCGCATTCGGCAGGATCTCGTAGAGCAGGATGTACCACGTCGATTCGCCGCGCAGTTGCGCCGCTGCCACGTACGCTCGCGTGCGCAGATCGAGCGTGAGGCCGCGCGTGATGCGCATCACGGCCGGGCTAGCCGCGAGCGTCACGGCGAGCACGATGTTGAGCCCTGACGCGCCGAAACGCGAGATGATCACGATATAGAGCACAAGCGCCGGAAATGCGAGCACGAGGTCGCTCACGCGCGACAGCGCCTCGTCGACCCAGCCGCGCTTGTAGCCGGCGAAGAGTCCCATCACGATGCCCAGCGCATAGGCGGTGAAGGTCGCAAGCGGCGCGTAGATCAGTACGGTGCGCGTGCCGTACACCAGACGCGACAGGATGTCGCGCCCGAGATGATCGGTACCAAGCCAGAACGTGCCGCCGCCGGGTGCGGTCGCGCCGATCGGCTGCATCGGCTTCAACGGTTGATTCGGCGGAAACGGCACGATCAGCGGCGCGAGGATCGCAACGACGATCCAGAACACGAGGATGCCGGCGCCGATCATGCCGACGCGGCTCTCCTTCAACCGTCCAACGCCGCGCAGAAGCTTGGTCAACCGTCGTTCCGCCGCCGGAACCGGCGCGCGGAGCGCGTTCCGGGTCGCGGGCGTGTCGCTCATTGCAAACGAATGCGCGGATTCAGGATGCTGTAGGCGACGTCGGCGACGGTTTGCGTGCCGACGGCGATGACGACGGCGATCATCGTGCAGGCCTCCAGCAGGAACAGGTCACGCGCGAGCGCGCCGGTCAGGATCAGCGAGCCGAATCCCTTGTAAGCGAAGAAGAACTCGACGACGATCACACCCGCGACGAGCCAGTTGACATGCAGCAGTAACACGGTGACCGGCGTGATCAGCGCGTTGCGCAACGCATGGCGAACGATGACCCGACGATACGGGAGGCCCTTCAACACCGCCGTGCGCACGTAGGGCGCCGTCATCACCTCGACCATCGATGCGCGTGTGATGCGCGCAACGTAGCCGAAGTCGTACAGGACGAGCACCAGGACCGGGAGGATGATCTCCTTGAAACTGAAGCCCTCGATCATCGAGCTCGTCCCGGGCAGTAGATGCAGCTGGAACACGAACAGCGCCGTCAGGAACACCGTGCTCGCGAATGGCGGAATCGACGCCGTGACGACGCAAATGAACGTGACGATGCGATCGAGCCGCGAGCCCTCGCGCATTCCGGCGAGGACGCCCAGGATCAGCGACAACGGAATCAGCACAAGGAAGAACCAGAAGGCGAGGATTGCCGTGTTGGCTAGCCCATCGCCCACGACCTTCGCGACCGGCTCGTTATAGACACGCGACGTACGCCAGTCGCCGGTGACGAAGCGGCCGAGCCAGTCAAGATAGCGCTCCCCTGCTGGACGGTCGTACCCGTTGTTCTTGAGCCAGATCTCGCGCTGCTCGACCGTCGAATACGGGCCGAGCACGTTGACGGCGACATCGCGCGGTGACAGCTCGAACAGCAGGAACAGCGCGATCGAGGCCACGAGCATCGTGACCGCCATGTAGAACAGCCGGCGCGCGAGAAAGCGGGTCATGCCGATGTATTGTCGCCGCGCTTCGGCTCAACGAGAAACCGCGATCTACGGCAACACGATGGCGGAACGCTCGACCGATGCATGTCGCTCGTTGTTTCGTGGCCGCTGCTCGCATGCACCGACGGGCCGCCCCAAGGCGCACGCCTGATTCAAACCCCGACGAAAAGGTGCGCCGGGGACGATGCGTCATCCACCGCCCCCCCGAACGCCTTTTTCGTCGGTCACCCCGAAACGGCGAGCTCTTCGGCGAACAGATAGAGCGTCGGATGCGCCGCGAAGCCCTTCACGCGCTTGTCGAACGCCGTCTGGATCGCGCGCCAGATCGGCTGCACGATCGGCCCGTCCTCCTGCATGATCGCTTCGAGCTTCGCCATGATCGCCCGCCGCTTTTCGACGTCGAGCACGCCCTCGGCTTCGGTGAGCAACCGATCGAACTCCGGATTCGAATAGCTCGCCTCGTTCCACGGCACGCCGCTTCGATACGCGAGGCTGTAGGTCATGACGCCGAGCGGCCGATGCGTCCAGCGCGTGAAGCCGAACGGGACTTTGGTCCACGTCTTCCAGTATTCGGTCGAGGGCATCAGGTTGATCTTCGTGCGGATGCCGGCCTCCTTCCACGATTCGACCAGGACGGTCACCGCCGCCTGTTCCCACGCCGGCTGGTTCTGGCACGCGAGATCGAGGTCGATGCCGTCCTTGTACCCGGCCTCCGCCAGCAGCTGCCGCGCTCGCGCGACATCGCGCCGCATCGGCGGAAGCTTCGCGTACTCGGGATGCACGGCCGCCACATGATGATGCTCGGCCACGGCGCCGCTGCCACGCATTACGATGTCGAGCACTTTCTGCGGATCGGCCGCAAGCTTCAGCGCCATGCGCACGCGCTTGTCGTTGAACGGCTTCTCGTCGAACTTGCCGCGTGCGACCGCCGTCTGCGCCGTCGTCACCGAATAGATTTCGACGTGCGGCAGCGCCTTGATCGCGTCGAGCTGGCCGAAGTCGACTTCGAACAGGCCATCAACCTGCCGCGACGCGAGCGCCGCGATATACGGTGACGGATCGCTGCCGAGATCGATGAACTCGACCGTGTCGAGATTCGCCGGCCGTCCCCAATAGTCCTTGCGCGCGCGCATGACCGCGCGCCGGCCGACCTCGTAACTTTCGAGCGTAAATGGGCCGGTGCCGGTCATCCCGACCTTGAACGCCCCGTTCTCCTCGGGGTACAACATGTAGAACGGATAGTGGAAGAGGTGCTCGGGTATCGCGAGCTGCGCCGCCTTCCCGTTCAAACGGATCGTGTGGTCGTCGACCTTCTCGATCGCGCGCGAGTCCCACAGGCGCGTCGACGTCCTCTTCTTCCCGTCCTTGTCGAGCTCGTCGGTCTGGTAGTCGTCGAGCATGAAGCCCTTCAGGAGCCCCAGCACCGACGAACCGGTCGCCGGATCGACGGCGCGGCGGATGTTCCAGATCACATGATCGGCGACGAGCGGCTTGCCGTTGCTCCACTTCACGTCGTTGCGCAGCCGCAATGTCCACGTCTTGAGATCGGGGGTCGCCTCCCAGCGCTCGAGAAGCCACGGCCGCGTCACGTTATCGCGTCCGGTGCGTGTCAGGTAGTCGCAGTTCTGGCGCAGGATGTTGCTCGCTTCCACCCAGCTGATCGTGTGCGGATCCTTGATCTCGTGCACGCGCATGCCAACACGCACGCGCCCGCCTCTCGGCAACGCCGTCTGGGCGAACGATCGTCCAGGATCGGCAAGACCGAGCAGGCCGTACGCAGCGGTCGCCGAGACGCCGAGCAGCGTCGCGGTGCGCAGGAACTCGCGGCGATCGACGCGTCCCCGGTTGTATTCCTTCTTCAGGCGGGAAATGTAGGGATGTTCGCGGCTGCGGGACATGGTCATCCTCCTCGTCCGTTGCCCGGCGCATCGATGGCGCTCGGATGCGAAGGATACTGCACCTCGTGCACCATCGTGTCCAACTTGTCCAGTTCCGATAAGGGCCGCTTATGGATTGCCCGCGTTCGACCAATGCCTGCGTTTGCGCGACCGCGCACGCGGCCGCGGGGCTTCGCGCGGTGCCATGATCGGCGTTCGTGAACGCTTCGAGGGTGGCGTAATGGATACGATCGCGGTGAAGGCCCGGAAGCCGGCGATGAAGCGCCTGGGGCTGCTCGAACGACTCGCACAGGGGCCGGTGATCTGTGCCGAGGGCTATGTTTTCGAGCTCGAGCGGCGCGGCTATCTGCAGGCCGGCGCGTACGTGCCCGAAGTCGTGCTCGAGCATCCGGAAGCGGTCGAAGCGCTGCATCGCGAGTTCGTCAACGCCGGATCGGACGTCGTCGAAGCGCTGACCTATTACGCGCATCGCGCGAAGATGAAGATGGTCGGCCGAGAGGCGGATGCACCGGAGCTCAATCGTCAAGCGTTGCGCATCGCGCGCCGCGTCGCGCGATCGACGGGAACGCTGATGGCCGGCAACATCTGCAACACGCACATCTACGATCCCGAGGACGCGAAGACGATCAAGGCGGTGCGCCGCATGTTCGATGAGCAGGTCGAGTGGGCGCGGGAGGGCGGCGCCGATTTCATCATCGGCGAGACGTATGCGTTCGCCGGCGAAGCGCTGCTCGCAACCGAAGCGATCCGCAAAAGCGGTCTTCCGGCGGTGATCACGCTCGCCGTTCATCAGCACGGCATGATGCGCGACGGCGGATCGGTCGTCGACGCGTGCCGGCGGCTGGAAGAAGCAGGCGCCGACGTCGTCGGCATGAACTGCACGCGCGGTCCGGCGACGATGCTCCCGATGCTGAAAGAGATCCGAGCCGCAGTGACGTGTCACGTTGCCGCGCTGCCGGTTCCGTATCGGACGACCAGCGAGCAGCCGACGTTCCAGTCGCTGCGTGACCCGAATTGCGATTGCGTGCCCGATGACCGTCCGTTTCCGACGGCGCTCGATCCGTTCGTGTGCAATCGCTACGAAATCGCGCAGTTCGGCAAGACAGCGTATGCCATGGGCGTGCGTTATCTCGGCGTGTGCTGCGGAGCCGGGCCGCACCATGTCCGCGCCCTCGCCGAATCGCTCGGCCGCTCGACAGTGGCAAGCCGCTACTCGGCGGACATGTCGAAGCACGCGTACTTCGGCTCGGACAAGCGGTTGAAGCAGAAGAACCTGGAGTATCGCCACAAGGTTTGACCGTGTCGGCGTGACCGCTGCCGCCTGTTGCGTATGAATTCGCATGCGCGCGTCGTCGTCATCGGCGGCGGCGTCGTCGGCTGCAGCGTCCTCTATCACCTGACGAAGCTCGGTTGGCGCGACGTCCTGCTGATCGAGCGCTCCGAGCTGACATCGGGCTCGACGTGGCATGCGGCCGGCGGCATGCACACGGTCAACGGCGATCCGAACGTGGCCAAGCTGCAGGCCTATACGATCGAGCTGTACAAGGAGATCGAGCAAGCGTCCGGCCACTCCTGCGGCATTCACCTGACCGGCGGGTTGATGCTCGCATCGACGCCCGAGCGCCTCGATTTCCTGAAGCTCCTGCGCGCACGCGCGCGCTATCTCCGGCTCGACATGGAGCTCGTTTCGCTCGACGAAGCCGAGAGGATGTTTCCCTTGCTCGACAAGCGGCAGTTCGTCGGCGCGCTGTACAACACGCTCGAGGGCCATGTCGATCCGAGCGGCGTCACGCAGGCCTATGCGAAGGCTGCGCGCGCAAATGGCGCCGACGTCGTGCGCTTCAATCGCGTGGTCGAAACGATCGCCTGCCGTGACGGCGGTTGGGATGTGGTGACCGAGCACGGCACGGTGCACGCCGAGCATGTCGTGAACGCGGCCGGACTGTGGGCGCGCGAAGTCGGCCGGATGGCGGGTCTTTCATTGCCAGTGCTCGCGATGGAGCACCAGTACCTGATCACCGAGGACATTCCGGAGGTCCTCGAATCACCGCGCGAGATGCTGCACATCATCGACTTCGATGGCGAGATCTACATGCGGCAGGAAGGCCGCGGCGGCATGCTGATCGGCACGTACGAGCGTGACGGCAAGGTATGGAGCGAGCACGCGACGCCGTGGAGCTTTGGCCACGACCTGTTGCCGGACGATCTCGAACGAATCATGCCCTCGCTCGAAACCGGCTTCGCCCACTACCCGGCACTGGCCCGTGCGGGTATCAAAAAGATCATCAATGGCCCGTTCACGTTCACGCCAGACGGCAATCCGCTGGTCGGTCCGGTGCGCGGACTTTCCAACTACTGGGTGGCATGCGGTGTCATGGCCGGGCTTTCGCAAGGCGGCGGCGTCGGCCTCGCGTTGTCGAACTGGATCGTGCACGGCGACCCGGGTCACGACATCTGGGGCATGGACGTCGCGCGCTATGGCGACTGGGCGACGAAGGTGTACACGAACGCCAAGGTACGCGAGACCTATTCGCGTCGATTTCGCATCCGCTTTCCGAACGAGGAGCTGGCGGCGGCGCGGCCGTTGCGCACCACACCGATCTACGACGAGTTGCGGTCGGCGGGTGCTGTGTTCGGCGTCGCCTACGGTCTCGAGCACGCGCTGTGGTACGCACCCGCCGGAAACGAACCGGTCGAAGACATCACGTTCAGGCGCAGCAATGCGCATGCGCCCGTCGGCGACGAATGCCGCGCGGTGCGCAATGCAGTCGGGCTGATGGAGATCACCACGTACGCGAAGTACGAGATCAGCGGCCGCGGCGCGCAGGCGTGGCTGGCGCATCTTCTGGCCGGGCATGTGCCGAAGATCGGGCGACTGTCTCTGAATCCCATGCTCAGTACGCGCGGCCATGTCGTCGGCGACTTCACGCTGGCCCGGCTCGGCGACGAGTCGTTCGTGCTGTTCGGTTCTGGCATCGCCGAGAACTATCACCTGCGCTGGTTCGAGCGCCATCCCCCCGATCCGTCCGTTTGTGTTCGCCCGCTCGGCAGCGACTGGTGCGGCATCGCGATCGCCGGGCCGCGTTCACGCGACGTTCTTGCGTGCGTGACCGATGCAGACGTGTCCAACGCGGCGTTTCCATTCATGGGCGTGCAGCGCATGTCGATCGCCCTAGCGAGCGCCCTCGTCGGGCGCATCAGCTTCACCGGCGAGCTGGGCTACGAGATCTGGGTCACAGCCGACTACCAGCGCGGGTTGTTCTCGGCATTGATCGATGCCGGCACGCGATTCGGCGTGCGGCTCTTCGGCGCCCGGGCCCTCAACGCGCTGCGGCTCGAAAAGAGCTTCGGCAATTGGGCGCGCGAATTCCGGCCGATCTATCGTGTCGGCGAAACCGGCCTTGCACGATTCATCGACTTCGACAAAGGCGATTTCATCGGACGCGAGGCGGCACTCGCCGAGCAGCGCGAAGGCCCGCGTCGCCGACTGAACACGTTCGTCATCGACGAGACCGACGTCGACGCGATGGGCGACGAGCCAATCTGGCACGACGGCGCGGTCGTCGGATGGGTGACGTCAGGCGGCTTCGGCCATGTCGCCGGCACGTCGATCGCGCTGGGCTATGTGCCGGCCGCGCTCGCCGATGCCATCGAGGGCTACGAGATCGAGATCATCGGCGAACGAAAAACGGCCCGCGTCGCGCGCGCGCCGCTCGTCGACCCGAAAGGCGAGCGAATGCGCAGCTAGCCGACGGAGCTCAACAGTTCGTCGATCAGCCGAGAAGCCGCGTTATCGTCCCGGGTCAGCGCATCGACCAGTGATTCGATTCTCGAAGCGCGCGCCGCACCGAGCACCGGCGTTGCGAGCTCGCGATACTTTGCGAGCAATTCGTCCGGCGACAGCGGCAGCGTGGGAATGCCGCGCGCCTGAGCGGGCTCGGAAACCAATGTGCGCCCGTCGTTCAGCGTAATCCGCACCCGCGCCCAGCGCTCGGCCGGGAAGGCCCGTGAAAACGCCGGCTCCTCGATCATCGTCATGGATTTGCAAAGCCGCGCAACGCGCGGATCGCCAAGACCCGGCGCGTTGATCTCATCGTAGGCGACGCGGCCGAAGACGAGCGCTGCAGCGACGGGGAACGCCAGGCTGTACTGCGCCTCTTCGGTGTTGCGCGGAAGCTCGCAGCCGGCGCCGAGCGCGACCGCTTCCGCGAACGACTCGATTGTCACGTCGCGCACGTCGTCCGCGGCGAACCCGTGCGCGCGCTTCAACGCCAATGCCGCCGCGATCGCCTGCTGCGCCCAGTGGCACACCGGATACGGCTTGAAGTACTGCTCGCGGATCCGCCAGCGCGTCGAAAGATCGCTCCATTTGTCGCGCACGTCGTCGGCCTCGACGGTCAGCGCTGGCGCGCCGGTGAAACCATCCCGCGCGAGGAGCGCCGCGCTGACGCCGGCGAGCGCGCCGAAGCTGCTGCCGTCCTTCATCATCGTCGGCGTATCGCAGACGCGCAGGATCTGGCCGCGCGGGCCGAAGTACTCGGCAATGCCGAGCGCATGGCGCAACCGCTCGCGATCGAGGCGGAGGAGCCGCGCACCGATCGCTGCGCACGCCAGCGAATTCCACGCGCCGGAACAGTGATAGTCGGCCGTCGTGGCGTGAAGCGCGATGCCCGCGCGCGTTGCGATCTCGTATCCGAGGACCAGACAAGTGATGAACTCACGGCCGTCGATCGGCGTACGTGTCTGATCGCCATCGATGTAAGCGAGCAGCGCCGGCAGCACGGCCACGCCCATGTGGCCCTTGGTCAACATATGACCGTCATGCGCGTCGAACGAATCGATCGTCGCAGCGCCCGCGAACGCGGCACCGGCAACGCCGACACGGCGGCCATCGAACAAAACGCGCGCGCCCGCGTCGCGACCGCCGAGCTGCGCGGCCGTGAACGCATTGACGATCGACGTCGACGGCGTCCGCGAGCCGGCGGCGGCAACGCCGATCAGATCGAGCAGACAGCGCCTCGCCTGCGCGACGACATCAGCCGGCAGATGTTCGAACGCAAGTTTGCTGACGAAGCCGCATACGTCGCTCGCGACGGGCGTCGACGCGTTCGGCCCGTTGCCCTCGTCGGTCACAGCGCTCGGAACGTTCAGCTCCACGGGAACGGGCTCTTGCTCACCGGATGCAGCCGGCCTTCAGCATAGCGCGAGAACCCGAACGGCTCGAGCAGCGCGCGTCGTTCCCCTAGAAGCTCGGAAGCGACCAGTTCGCCGACGCCGATCATCTTGTAGCCATGGTTCGAGTCGGCGATCACGTAGACGTTGTCGCGAAAGCGGTCGAAAACGGGAAAGCTGTCCGGCGTGAAGCAGCCGATGCCGCCGGACGGCTCCTTGCGGTACAGGCCGTTCTGTCCTTCGAACCGCTTCTGGCAGAACGCCAGCGCGGAGGTCCACATGTCGGCGAAGTTGTCGTTGACGACGAACTCGGGCGACTTCGGGCCGTAGGGATCGACGCGAACTTCGTCCGCTTCACGTTCGACGGCAGCGGGCATCGCGCCGCCCTGCACGCCGCCGAAGTGAAAGTCCGGCTTGTAATACAACCCCCAGAGCTCGTCGGTAATCAGCGCGCCGTCACGATCCGAGTACAGCGGCGCATCGGTGTCGACATGCAGTACCGGCGGCATCGCGCCGGCGTTGGTCTTCTGGTAATCCGGATCGACGCCGAGCGTCCCTTCCTGCAGCGCCATGTAGTGCCACATCGGCACGTTGTCGTGCATCTTGCCGTCGCGGCCCTTGATGCTGACCGCCTTCGGCAGCTCGAGCATCGTCCAGATCGCGTTGATCCACGGCCCGACGGCGACGACGAGCTCGTCGCAGCGAATGACGCCCTCCGACGTCTCGACCGCGGTCACGGCACCGCTGCCATGTGCACGGCGCAAATCCGTTACCGTCACGCCTTCGAGAATCTCGACGCCAAGCTCGCGCGCCTTGCCGGCAAGTCCGCGCAGCGACGCCATGTTGTTCGCATATCCTCCGCGCTTCTCGTGCAGCACCGACGTGATGTTGCGCGCCCGCCAGTCGTCGAATAGCCCCTTCATGTAGCGCGTCGAGTCGTCCTCGCCCTCGATGAACACCGACTCGTAGTCGATCGCGCGCTGTTGCTCGTAGATCGTTCGCACCTGCGCGTGCATTACCTCGGGACTGATCTGCATGTAGCCGACCGGGTGGTAGCTGTAGGTCTCTGCATCGCTTTCCCACACCGACACCGAGTGCGCCATCAGCTCGCGCATCGCGGGCTGGTAGTAGTTGTTGCGGACGACACCGCACGCGATGCCCGATGCGCCGGCGCCGATGCCGGTCTTGTCGATCACGACGATGCGCGTACCGTCCGCACCGACCGACTTGCCCTTCGCGCGAAGCTTCTGCGCGAGGTGCATGCCGGTCGACAGGCCGTGAATGCCGGCGCCGATGATGGCGTACTTCGCGTGTTCGGGTAGTCGAGGCATGACGCGATCAAAGGAAGAAGGGGTGAGTCGGAAATCTTCGTGCCTGTCGGTTGCGGTCTCTGCCCCGAATGCGACGGTCGTTGGTTCGAATGCGACGTGCCGACCCGCGCGCGGTCAGGCAGCCCGAACGCTGGATCGATGGCGCGCCAGCAGCTCTCGCTTCAGCACCTTACCGCTCGGATTGACCGGCAGCTCGTCGACGAACACGACCCGTCGCGGACGCTTGAACGCGGCAAGATCGCCGCTCGCCCGACAGAACGCTCCGATCGCTTCCGTCGTCAAGCTTTCGTCGCTGCGAACGACGTAAGCCGTGACGAGCGCACCCCATCGCGCGTCGGGAACGCCGATCACGGCCGCGTCCTTGACGCCAGGGCAGCGGTAGAGCACTTCCTCCACTTCGCGCGGATAGATGTTCTCGCCGCCGGACACGATCATGTCGTCGGCGCGGCCGTGGAAATGGAAGAAGCCCTCCGCATCCTGGCTCATCAGATCGCCGGTGTAGATCCAGCCATGCTTCAACTTCTTCTCGGTCTCGAGCGGATTGTTCCAGTAACCCTTCATCGCCTGCGGGCCGCGCACGATCAGCTGGCCGATCGTTCCGCTCGGCACGACGTCCTCGGGCGTCACGTCCTTGACCTCGTCGTTGACGACGATGCGGCATTGGCTGATCAGCGTCGGCTTGCCGCACGAGCCCAGATGCTTCAACGCGTCCTGTGGTCTTAGAAGCAGCGTCAAGCTCGCTTCCGTCATGCCGTAGCCGTTGAAGATGTTCGGGCAGAACGCGTCGATGACGGTGCGCATCGTTGCCGACGAGATCGCCGCGCCCCCGGTCGTGATCATCCGCAGGCTCGAGACGTCGAACTCGCGAAACCGCGGATGGAAAAGCATCTCCGGGATCTGCGTCGGCACGGCAAAGAGCGTCGTGACGCGATGCCGCTCGATCATCTCGAGCGTCTTCAGCGCCTCGTACTTGCCTTCGACAACGTTCGTCCCGCCGACCATCAAGTGTGGAATGAAGAACGCCTGCATGCCGCCGACGTGATACAGCGGCGCGATGTGCAACGCGACGTCGGTCGGCTGCAGGCCGTATTCCATCACGCAATTCATCGCGATCGCGATGTCGTTGTCGTGACTGTGCATCACGCCCTTCGGCCGGCCGGTCGTGCCCGACGTGTAGACCAGCGCCGACAGATGATCGCCCGACGGTACCGGTCGCACCGGATGCGAGTCGACGGCGTTGTTGATCAGCGACTCGTAATGATGATGACCCGGCGGCACGTACTTCGGGTTGTATGCGCAACAGATGTAGTCGTGGACGCTGCGCAGCTTCGAGGCGATCGAAAGAACATTGTCGATGACCGTTCGCCCGTAAACTAGGATGCGCGCGCCGGAATCGCTGAGCGTGTATGCCGCCTCGTTCGCCGCGAGCCGGAAATTCATCGGCACCGCGACCGCGCCGAGCATCTGCGTCGCGAAATACGTCGTCACGGAGTTCTCGGACGTCGTCACGTAGAACGCGACGCGATCGCTCGGCCGCACGCCCAGATCGGCGAGCGCCTGCGCGAACTTGCTCACGCGCTCGTACCACGCGCGGTACGTCCAGCGGCGGTCCTCGAAAATCAGCGCCGTTTGGTCGGGATAGCGCTCGGCGGATTGCAGGAAGATCGTTGCAATGTCCATGAGGCATGCGGCCTACGACATTCGGATCATTCTGCTATGCGGACCTGCGCGCTACGGTCGTCGAGGCAGGTGGCGAGACCGATCGACCCGGCAACCCACCGATCCTCGCGCTGCCCGGCATCATCGTCGACCTCTCCGGCACGCTCTGACGTCTCACAGGTTCGGCTTCAACGCCGGAAGATCCGCCGCCGCGATCAGATACTTCGCGATCTCCGACGTGCCGCCGACGATCGGCAGCGCGCGCGCATCGCGATAGATCTGCTCGGCGCGGCCGTACTCCTTCGTGAGGCCGTCGCCGCCCAGGATCTGCACAGTGCGATCGGCGCAGAACGTCGCCGTCTCGGCCGACACGAGCTTCGCCATTGCCGCCGGCTTCATCAACTCCTTCGCCGTCGCACCGGCATCGTAGAGCTTCGCCGCGCGGTACGTCAGAAGCTCGGCCGCGTCGATGCGCCAGCTCATTTCGGCGATGTCGTTCCAGATGAGCTGCTTCGCGCCAAGCTTGTCGCCGAATGCGTCACGGCACTGCGCGTGCGCCTGCGCGATCGCGAACGCGCTGCGCGCGACGCCCAGTCCCGATCCGCCCAGGATGATCCGCTCGAAGTTGAACATGCCGCGCATGATGCGGCCGCCGGCGTTCGGCTCGCCGAGCAGATGGTCGGCCGGAACGCGACATTGATCGAGCGCGACTTCGCCGACGACGCAGCCTCGACGTCCCATGAACGTATAGCGGCGCGGAAACGACAGGCCTTTTGTGCCGCTCGGCACGACAATGGCGCTCATGCCCTTGCCGGCCGGCGGCTTTGCGTCGGTGATCCCGTAGACGATGTAGACATCGGCCACGCCGGCGTTCGAAATGTAGCGCTTGGAACCGCTGATCACGTACTCGTTGGACGACTTGTCGAGCGTGATCGACGTTCGCAAGCCCGACGTGTCGGACCCGGCGCCAGGCTCGGTCACGCAGATCGCCCCGACCGCGCGGCCCTCGGCAATGTCGGTCAAATACCGCTCGCGAACCGCTGCACTCGCGTGCCGGTGCAGCGGATACGCGCAGCTCACTGCCGTCGCAATCGTCGTCTCGAACGCGTAGTTGATCGCCGCGGATTCTTCGGAAAGGATCGTGGCGTGCGTGACGCCGGGCGCCTTGAGCGAGCCGCGATAGAGATCGCGAAACATCGGCTTCAAGTAACCGGCACGTCCCAGCGCTGCGACGACCGCCTTCGTCGCCTCCCAATCGTCGTGTTCCTCGATCTCGGACGCGCGCGGCAAAAGCTCGTGTGCGAGGAAGTCGCGCACCTCCGCGCGAAACGCACGATCTTCGTCATCGAGCAGCATATCCCGCATCAGCTCCGTCCTTCGGACGCGATGCGCTCGATCTCCTGCTGCAACAGCGGCAGATTTGCATCGCGAACCGTCGGCAGCAGGTAGCGGGCCTTGCGCAACCGATCGTAGTCGAGCGTCGCTCGCAGCAGCGTTTCCTCGTCGCCGGCCGCCTGCACCAACGCGCTGCCGAACGGATCGAGGATGCGCGACCCGCCCCAGAACGTGAGCTCGCCCTCGTTCCCGACGCGATTCGCCATCATCACCGGCATGCCGTAGGTCATCGCATAGAACGCGAGATTCACTTCCCAGCCGCGCGGATTGTCGAACTCCGCGCCGACCGCCTCGAGCGCCGAGCTGACCGGCGCCAGCAGCAGCGTCGTTCCACGCAGCGCAGCCAGATGCACGAGCGAGGGGTTCCAGCAGTCGGCACAGATCATCACGCTCGCACGCCACCGGTCGTCAACATCGCACGTGTCGACCGAACGGCCCGCACCGAAGTGCTTTCCGTCTTCGAGCCGCCCGTAGGTCGCCAGATTGATCTTGCGATGCACGAAGATCACATCACCGCCGCGCACGATGAACGCCGAGTTGTGGAACTGCGCAGCCGGCCGCTCCTCGATCAGGCCGAACACCGTGCACATTCGACCCGACGCCTGCGCGATCGCGGTCACATGCGGATGATCGCGTCCGATTGCGAGGGAAAGCGTGTCCGCGCCGGCACCATGTCCGGTCAGCGACATCTCGGGAAACAGCAGCACCTCGACGCCGTCGGCGCGCGCCGCGTCGATGACGTCGAGATGCTTGCGCAGGTTCGCGTCGAGATCGCTCGGGTGCGACGCGATCTGCGCGACGGCGACGCGCATCGCCGTCGGTCCGCAAAGACCCCTAGACCAGCTTCTGCTCCTTCAGGAAGTTGCGCGCGACATCCTCGATCGTCTTCTTCTCCACGTCGACCTGCGCATTGAGCCTGGACATCGTCGCGTCATCGAGCTTCGCCGACAGCGAATTCAGGATCTCGGCCAGTTTCGGGTTCGCGTCGAGGACTTGCTTCC
Source organism: Casimicrobiaceae bacterium (assembly GCA_035536655.1). Classification (GTDB taxonomy): domain Bacteria; phylum Pseudomonadota; class Gammaproteobacteria; order Burkholderiales; family Casimicrobiaceae; genus VBCG01. The sequence continues at coordinate 15,216 of DATLNR010000180.1, read as the reverse complement.
GCACAACCGGCGTCAGCGCGTACGACGGGAAGTAGCCCTTGTCGTCGCGCAGCACGACGAAGTTGAACGCCGGGATGCGGCCGTCAGTGGCAAACACAAGGCCGACGTCGACCTGCTTCTCCTTCAACGCCTGGTAAACAAGCCCAGTATCCATCCGCTTGACGTTGTCGCGCGCGAACTCGAAGCCGTACTGCTGCTCGAGCGGCTTCAGTCCGTCGGGACGCGCGTAGAACTCGGCGTTGCTCGCGAACGTCAGCTTGCTTCCACCCTTCACCTTCGACGCGAGGTCGCTGATCGACGCGATGCCGTGCTTCTTCGCGTCGTCGGCGTTCATCGCGAGCGAGTAGGTGTTGTTCGCCTTCGACGGTTCGAGCCAGACGAGCCCCTTGCCCGCGTCGAGCTCCTTCACCTTCTTGTATGTGTCCGCCGGCGACATGCGGTCGTTGATCTTGTTGTACGTGATGAGCGACGTGCCGGTGTACTCCCAGTAAACGTCGATCTGGCCGCTCTCCTGCGCCTGCCGCAACACGGCGCTGCCCATGCCGGCCTTCGTGTCGACCTTGAAGCCCTTCGCCTGCAGCAATTGCGCCGTCATCGCCGCCATCAGCTGCTGCTCGGTGAAGTTCTTGCCTCCGACGACGATCGTCTGCGCGCTCGCCGCTGCCGCGACGACGCCAAGGATCGTTCCCGCGACCCACGACAAAATTCGCTGCATATTCATGTGCTGCTCCTCGAGAATTAGCCTGCAACGCGTTTACCGCAACGGATTCACGCCGCGCGGGACTACCCAGTATGCAATCGCACCGACCAGAAAATCAACGATCACGGCGAGCAGCGCCGTCGGAATCGCGCCCGCGAGCATCATGCCCGGATCGTTCAGGTCGATGCCGGTGAAGATCAGCTCGCCCAGGCCGCCGCCGCCGATCAGGAACGCGAGCGGCGCCGTGCCGACGTTGATTGCAAGCGCCGTGCGGATGCCCGCGAACGTGACGAACAGCGCATTCGGCATCTCGACGCCGCTCAGGATCTGCCGCGGCCGCATGCCCATGCCGGTCGCCGCCTCGATGAAGTACGGCGGCACGCCGAGCAGCCCCGCGTAGGTGTTGCGCACGATCGGCAGCAGCGACGCGACCCACAGACCGAAGATCGCCGGAATCACGCCGATGCCGAGCAGACTCATTGCCAGCGCCAGGACGGCGAGCGTCGGGATCGTGCTGCCGATGTTCAGCGCTTGCATCATCGATTCGCTGAAGCGACGCATCGACGGACGCGACAGCCAGAGGCCGAACGGCACGCCGAAGAGGATCGCGAGTCCGCCGGAGATCAGGACGAGCTTCATGTGCTGCTGCGACAAGTAGACGATATCGGAGCGATATTTGTAGATGCTGTCGACCAAGCCGCTGCGCTGCGCGACGATGCCGAGCGCGAAGACGACGATGAGCGCGACGATCGTCAGCGTGCGGCCGGTGACGGCGCCTTTCATGACTCAGGTGGCCCTTGCCGCACTTTCGCTGTATGTCTCGCGCAAGAGCCGCTTGATCCGGCTCTGCGTCAGATAGCCGGCGTACGCGCCTTCGGTGTTGACGGCAGGAAGCCAGCGCACGTCGTGCATGAACATCATCGACACTGCGGTGCGCAAGTCGTCCTCCGCGGTGACGGTCGCCGGAAGGCGCGTCGTGTATTCGCCGACGGACCCCGATTTCCCGCTTGCCTGGGCGAGGCTCACATAACCCTGCGGCTGGTCGCGCGCGTCGACGACGACGACGAACTCCAGCCCGTGCTCGTTCATCAACGCGACCGCGCGGTCGAGCCGATCGTCGCTCATGACGCGCGGGGGCGTCGTCGCGATCGCCGAGCCGACCTTGACCAATCGCAGGCGCTTGAGCGTCCGGTCGCTGCCGACGAAATCGGCGATGAAATCGTTGACCGGATGCGCGAGGAGATTGTCCGGGCTGTCGAACTGCTCGAGTTTTCCCGCGCGGAAGATCGCGATCTTGTCCGCCATCTTCACCGCTTCGTCGATGTCGTGGCTGACGAACATCACGGTTTTCTTGAGCCGCCGATGGATCTTGAGGAACTCGTCCTGGATCACCTCGCGGTTGATCGGATCGATCGCGCCGAACGGCTCGTCCATCAAGAGCACCGGCGGATCGGCGGCGAGCGCGCGCGCAACGCCAACACGCTGCTGCTGACCGCCCGAGAGCTCCTTCGGATAGCGCTTCAGGAACAGCGCGGGGTCGAGGTTGATGACGCCCAGAAGCTCGGCGGCGCGCTTCCTCGCCTTCTCCATGTCCCAGCCCAGCAGCTTCGGGACGACGCAGATGTTCTCCTCGACCGTCATGTTCGGAAACAGGCCGATCTGCTGGATCACATAGCCGATGTTGCGGCGAAGCTCGACGGGATCGTAGGCGTCGGTGTCCTTGCCGTTGATGTAGATCTTCCCCGACGTCAGCGGGATCAGCCGGTTTATCATCTTGAGCGTCGTCGTCTTGCCGCAGCCCGAGGGCCCCAGCAATACGCAGATCTCGCCGTCGGCGACGTCGAAGCTGATGCGGTCGGCGGCGATGACCGTGCCGGACGGCGTTTCGAACGCTTTGGTGACTTCGTCGAGCTTGATCATGGAAGCCTTGGCGCGAGTTCAGGCGGCGCGCGGGATCTTTTCGGGGGCAAGTCTCAAGCCCTTCGGCGTCAGGCGGTTCTGAACCCAGAGCAGCCCGTAGTCCGCAATGATCGCGAGCAGGCTGACGGCCAGCGCGCCCGTGATGAGTTGCCGCGTATCGGTCTGCGAGATGCCGCGGCTGATGAACATCCCGAGGCCCCCCGCGCCGATGTACGTCGCGATGGCCGTGATGCCGATGTTGATGACGACGGCGATGCGCACGCCGGCCATGATCACGGGGACGGCGATCGGCAGCTCGACCTGGCTCAGACGCTGCATCGACGACATGCCCATGCCGCGTGCGGCCTCGCGCAGCGCGGGATCGACATTCGTGATCGCCGTATACGTGTTGCGGATGATCGGCAACTGCGAATACAGCAGCACGGCGATCACTGCGGGCAGGTAGCCGATGCCTTGCCCGATCAATGCAAGCACTGGAATCATGATGCCGAACAGCGCGATCGACGGGATCGTCATGATGATCGCGGCGACGTAGAGCACGATGTCCGCGGCGCGCTTGTTCTGCGTGATCGCGATGCCGAGCGGAACGCCGGTCAGGATCGCCAGGACCACGGCGACCCCGACGATCGAAACATGCTGAACCGTTCGCTGGCCGATTGCAGCCAGGTTGTCGACGATGAACTGCAGGGTTTCCATCGCCCTCCTCGACGCACGAACAGGCGAAGCCGCCGCACGCGGATTCCCGGCGCGCGCTGTCGCCTTTCATTCAGGCGGTTGGAGCGTCGTTTCGCGGTCGTGCTGCGACGCTGCGGGCACAGGATAGTGGGGGCGACGGCGCACCGGTCGCCCATACGCGACGTCGTCTGTCCTGTTTAGGACATCAGCCGCCCACGCTCCGGGACGCCACGTCGACGCATGAAACCAGCCCTCCCACGCGGACGGAGCGGGCGCACCACCGGCTCTGGGGGCGCTCGACCTAGCGCCGCGACCATCTGCTCCACGGCCTCTCGCTCAGGCAGCGGTGCATGCGCGGCCCAGATCGAGCCGTTGTGCGACCAGCGCGCGCCGATGCGAGATCGCAGCTCGATCCGGTTCCCATGTCGTATTTGAGATAACCGAGGTCGGACCGCGGCGGGTCCGTCTGCCGGCCGGGTGGGATAGTCGCCCCACTTTTTCTCGAGATCCGTTCCCCATGACTGCCCGCATGCCGCAAAGCGCAACGCTTTTGCAACGCCTCGAGCAAGGACCGGTGATCTGCGCCGAAGGCTATGTCTTCGAGCTCGAGCGTCGCGGCTATCTGCAGGCCGGCGCCTTTGTGCCGGAAGTCGTTCTCGAGCATCCGGAGGCGGTGACGCAGCTGCATCGCGATTTCGTGCACGCCGGCTCGGACGTCGTCGAGGCGCTGACCTACTACGCGCACCGCGAAAAGCTTCGCGTCATCGGTCGCGAGGGCGATCTCGAGCCGATCAACCGCAAGGCGCTCGAGCTTGCCAGGACCGTCGCGCGTGAAAGCGGGACGTTGTTCGCCGGTAACATCTGCAATACGAACATCTTCGATCCCGCCGACCGCGAGTCGCATCGCGCGGTGCGATCGATGTTCGAGGAGCAGGTCGGCTGGGCGGCCGATGCCGGCTGCGACTTCGTGATCGGCGAGACGTTCTCGTACGCCCAGGAAGCGCTGATCGCGTTGGACGTGATCAAGGCCGCCGGGCAGCCCGCCATGATGACGCTCGCCGTCCATCAGGAGGATGTCACCCGCGAGAACTGGACGGTCGTCGACGCGTGCAAGCGGCTGGCTGACGCGGGCGCCGACGTCGTCGGCTTGAACTGCACTCGCGGTCCTGGAACGATGATGCCGCTGCTGAAGAAGATCCGGGCCGGGATCACGACACATGTGGCCGCGCTGCCGGTGCCGTATCGCACGCACGATGGCGAGCCGACGTTCCAGTCGCTGCGCGACCCGCATTGGCATGGGGAACCCGGCGGCCGGCCGTTCCCGATCGCGCTCGACCCGTTCACGTGCAATCGTCACGAGATCGCGGCGTTCGGCAAGGAAGCGCTGGCGATGGATATCCGCTACCTCGGGGTGTGTTGCGGTGCCGGTCCGCATCACATTCGCGCGCTTGCCGAGGCTGTCGGCAAGCGACCGCCCGCGAGCCGCTACTCGGCCGACATGTCGAAGCATGCGTTCCTGGGGTCGCACGAGCGGATCAGGCAGGTGCAGAAGGATTACGCGTCTAAACTGTGATCGATCAAAAACGCGGGCGGGGTGATCCGCGAAAAGCGCGTCCGCAGAAGTGGTGGATGACGTTGAGTCCCTGGCGCGTTATTTCGCGCGCTGCGGAATACGAGTGTCGATTTCGTAATAGTCGCCGCGGTCGTCGACGTAAATTTGCAGCGTCGTTGTGAGCCCGGTTGGCGGTTCGAGGACGCCGGCGGCGATCGATACCAGCTCGCCTTCGATCCGCTCCCAGAAAATGCTCGCGCCGCATAGCGTGCAGAACCCGCGGCGCGCGAAGCTCGACGACGCGAACCAGCGCAGGCCGCGTGATTCGGTGAGTTGGAGTGCGGACTTCGGCGCAGCCGTGTAGGCTCCTGCGTGCCCGTGCGTCTTGCGGCACATCGCGCAGTGACACAGCACGACATCCCGCAGCGGCCCGTGGACTGAGAATCGCACGGCGCCACAAAGACACGCGCCGCGAGCGGTCGCCTGTTGCTGGTCGGATCGAGTCGTCATCGGTTTCCTCAGGCGCCCGAGGGCGACAATATCGCCGTCCGCTCCTCGCTCGGCCGGTGGCCGAAGGCCGCGCGATAGCAACGCGAGAAGTGCGAAGCGGAAGCGAAGCCGCACGCCACCGCCACGTCGAGGATCGGCCGAGGCGTCTGCTGCAACAGCGTACGCGCGCGTTGCAACCGCACGCCCAGGTAGTAATGGCTCGGTGACGTCGCGAGATAGCGCGCGAACAGCCGCTCGAGCTGCCGCGCCGAAAGACCGACTTCCGCTGCGATGTGCGCGACCGCTTTCGCGTCGTCGTGCGGCGTTTCCATCAGACTGATCGCCTCGATGAGTCGCGGATTGGCGACACCGAGCCGGCTCTGCACGGCCATGCGCTGCGGATCGTGCGTGCCGCGGATGCGGGGATGAATGAACTGCTCGGAAACCGCCGTCGCAAGCGGCCTTCCCGCGTGCTCGGTGATCAACGCCAGCATCATGTCGAGCCCGGACGTTCCGCCAGAGCACGTATAGCGGTCGCCGTCGATGACGTAAATCTCCGCCGTCGTGCGGGTGCGCGGAAACCGATCGGCGAAGGCCGCGAGGCTTTCCCAATGCAGCGTGCAACGGCGTCCGTCGAGCAGCCCCGCATGCGCGAGCACATACGGCCCGAGGCTGACGCCGCCGAGCGCCGCTCCCTTGCGCGCAAGATGCCGAAGCCACTTCGACGAGGCGGCGTCGCGCTCGCTTCGCGAGCCCGAGCAGGCGAGCAGCAGGTTGACACCGATATCGTCACCACACGCTGCATGAACGGAAACCTCGATGCCGTTGCTCGCTTTCACCGGCCGGCCGTCTTCGGAGGCGAGCAGCCATTCGAACAGCCGCTCGCCGGAGAGACGGTTCGCCGCGCGCAGCGGCTCGATCGCCGATGCGAAGGCCAGCATTGGAAACTGCGGCAGCAGGTAGAAGCCCACGGTGAACGCCGGTGCCCGCGATCGCTTCGTAGCGCGCGGCTCGGCGCGTGATTGCGTGGAGCGCATCATGCGAGCGTTTCGTCGGTCAGTTCCGCGAGCGCAAGCTTCAACGCCGCCGCGAGGTTCGCGTTGGCCGCATCGCGCCGTCCGATTCTCGCCAGCATTTCGCCGAGCGCGATGCGCGTTCTCCAGCTGTCCTCCAATGCAAGACTGGCTTCGTAGTACGTCTCGGCCTTGCCCCACAGCTCGCGTCGTTCGCACAACCGGCCGAGCGCGCGCAACAGCAGCGCATCGCCGCGGTGGTCGTCCAGCCAGCTCTCGGCGCGCTCGAGCTGGCGCGTCGCATCCGGCACGCGGCACTCGGCGTAGCGAAGCGCGACGCGACCGTCCCAATGACGTTCGAGGCTTCGCGCGCAGATCTCAGCCGCCTCCCGGTCCATGCCATGTGCGACAAAGCTGCGCGCGGCCGCCGAGGCCACGTTGGGCAGCGTTCGGTCCGACTCTGCGAGCTTGTTCCAGTAGGCGCGCAACCCTGCAGCATCGCTGAACAGCGAGCGCAACGCGTCGGCGTGTGCCGACGCGCGCAACAGCGACGCTTGCGCCGCGTCGTAAACCTTGCGCTTCTCGAGCTGATCGATCAGCGGCGGCACGTCGGCATGGCGGCCGGCTTCGCTCAACGTGCGCAACTCGAGGCGCACGGCGGCTGTATGCGCGCCGGAATCGCGCTTGAGCTCGGCAAGGCGCGCGAGCGCGTCGGCCGTGCGTCCGGTCTCGAGCGCGATCTCCGACTCGAGCATCAACCGGGGAATCGACAGGCTCTTCAACTGGGCATCTGGTCGCGCGAGCAGCGCGCTCGCGCCGGCGAAGTCGCGCATCTCGATCGCCGCCCGTGCGCCGATCAGCGCCGCCAGCCCCGATGAACGCGGTATCGCCAGCGCATCCGCGGCCGCCTGACGCGCACGGCCGAAGCGACCCTCGAGCAGTCCGACGAGCGCCGCGTCCTGTTTCGCACGAGCGCGCTCGGTCTGCTGCGCCCTGCGATGGTCGCGCACTTCCTTCGGAAGTCGGGCAAGCCGGGCGGCAAAGCGCAATACGGCATAGAGAAACGCGAACGCCGCCAGCGCGAAGATGACGAACGCGTTGATCGACAGCTCGAGCCGATACGGCGGCGCGACGAACAAGACGTACCCTGCGTTGACGCGCGCGAACAACGCCAGTGCGACGGCAACCGCCGCGAGCAGGAGGAACAGGAGCAGCGCGCGCACGCCAGGTCAGGCTCGACGCGCGTTCACATGCGCTACCGGTTCGGCCGCGCCGGCGTCAGCGGGAACGGCGACTGCCGCTCCTGCGTCGCCTTCAGCGTGCGCACGGCATCCAGGCTTTGCGCGAGGTCGGGCAGATCGTCGGGCAACGGCATCGCCAGCATCTGGCCGAGTGTTTCGCTCATCTGCTGTACCGATTTCGACCGCGTGTCGAAATACTGGCGCAGCCATCCGCTGGCTGCCTTGAGGTCGGACTTGTAGGTCGCTTCCTGGCGACCGAGAATCGCATTGCGCGCGGAGAGCAACCGCAACCTGAGATTCTCGCGCAGGAAATAGGCCTGGTCGGGCGCGACGAGAGGCGCTGCCGGTCGCTCGCTGACTTCCAGTCGGACGAGCGAGCGCAACTCGCGCGCGACGTTGGCCAGCGCACGTCGCCACGCCGATTCGTTCTCCGCCGGCACCGTTCCCTTCGGCGCCGGCACCCGTTCATCGCGAGCGAGCGGAAGGTCGCCGACCTGCGCGATCGCCTGGTCGAGCTTCAGCGTGATCGCCGTCACGTCGATGAATGGCAACGACTTGAGCTTGTCGACGTCGCGCGCAATCGCGCGGCGAAGCGGCGAGAACGGCGGACGATGGATGCGCGCAAGCTTGCCGTCCGCCAGCTGCAGCGCCGCCAGCGCAGCCGGCACGTTGCCCGCGAGCGCGAGTTGCTGGTTGGCAATCAACAGGATCTGCTCGACTTCGGTCAACGCGAGGTCGTCCCGCGACGGCGCGAGCTCCCGGTAAAGCGCCTCGAGCGCCTCCTCGCGCGACTGCGATTCGGAAAGTCGCGCTTCCAGCAGCGCAAGCTTCGCCTGCGCTTCGCGCAAATCGCCGGCAAGCTCCGCCTCGCGTGCACGCGACTGCGCTCCTGCCGCTTCTGCCGACGTGAGCCGCCGGGCGGCATCCTCGCGCAACAGGTTCGCGTCGCGGCGCAAATCGAGCCACGCAACGGTGCCGATCGCAAGAATCAGAAGCGCGACCGCGGCCAGCACGCCGCGAGACACGGTGCTGTCCGCGCGCGATCCGGATGTCTGCCCCGCCGACGAGGTGTCCTTGACGTCGAATTCCGGGGGCGGGTGCATGGCGCGTTCTCGCAACGATTCTAGCAAGTCACTACGCGTGTACGCTGGCGCCGGACGCGTGGTTGCTAGAATCGCGACTGACAAGAACACGCGCTGCCTTAAGCGTCAGGGACGTGAACGGCCTCACGTTGCTCGCGTTGATCGCGTTGGCGATCGGCCTGCCGATCGCTTATCGGCTCGGATCGTTGCGCGAGCGTCGTCATGCGCGCGCCTCGACAACGCCCAGCTTGCCGCCGTCGCAAGTTCCGACGCATGGCGACGTCACGTCGCTCAACCGTGATCTCGAGGCCGCACGTGCCGATGTCGCGCGTTACCGCCAGATCGTCGTCGACATCGAGAATCGCGCACCGCCGCCGCTGCTCAACGCGACCGAGGCGCCGGACGACCTGAAGCTCATCGTCGGCATCGGCCCGGTGCTCGAGCGCATGCTCTATCAACTCGGCATCGGCAGCTATCGCCAGATCGCGCGCTGGACCGAGCAGGACATCGACGCGATCGACGCCCGGCTTCCCGAGTTTCCGGGCCGCATCAGGCGCGATGCGTGGGTGACGCAGGCGCGCGAGATGCACATGGCAAAGTACGGGGAACCGCCGTGATTGCCGACAACGGCGCGGTTCGATTCGAGTCGTCCGCTTGACCGCTGCCGCTCAACAGCAAGGCATCGCGCGCTCGCTCGTCCCGATCGTGATTTTGACGCTGGTCTGGGGCGCGAACTGGCCGATCCTGAAGCTTGGCGTCACCGAGATGGCGCCGCTGACGTTTCGCGCCTACACGTTGCCGTTCGCAGGTCTCGGGCTCCTGGTCGCCGCGAAGCTCAACGGCGAGTCGATCCGGATTCCGCGCGCAATGTGGCCCACGGTCATTCTGCTCGCGCTGTTCAACGTCAGTGGATGGAATGCGTTGGTGCTGTTCGGCCTCGCGCAAATGCCGGCCGGTCGCAGCGCGATCCTTGCCTACACGATGCCGATTTGGGCGACGTTGTTTTCGCTCGTCGTGCTGAACGAGCGCTTGTCGACGCGCAAGACGATCGGGCTTGGCTTCGGAATGGCGGGCATGCTCGTCCTGCTCGGCGACGACCTGACGGCGATCACCGGGCGCCCGTTCGGCGCTCTGATGATTCTTGCTGCCGCGATCATCTGGGCGATCGGCACGGTGCTCATTCGCAAGCTGAAGCCGCAGGGATCGCAAAACGCGTTGAGCGGCTGGATGATGATCGTCGGGTGGCTGCCGATCGTCACGGCAGCGCCGATTCTCGATCCGGCGTGGCTCGCAAAGATTGCGTCGCTTTCCGATACGGCTTGGTTCGCGATTCTGTACAACATCCTGCTGGCCGGTACGGTGGCGCACTGGGCATGGTTCACGCTCGCGCGCACCCTTCCGGTCGCCGTGTCCTCACTGTCTGCGCTGCCCGTGCCCGTCGTCGGCGTGTTCGCCGGCATCATCGTGCTCGGCGAACGGCCGGGCGCCGCGGAATGGATCGCGTTGACGCTGGTCGTGCTGGCGCTCGTCGCCGTGCTGCTTCCAACGCGAGGTACGAAAGCCGCGGCCGACGAACCGGTCAGGCAAGCTCCGGAATGAGCGTCAGCGTCCGGCGCTCGTTGAACCAGTGGTCGAGATTCGCCTTGCACAAATCGCCCATCGCCTGACGCGTTTCGCGCGTCGCGCTGCCGACGTGCGGCAGCAACACGACGTCGTCCATCGTCAGGAGCGGCGCAGGAATGTTCGGCTCGTCGGCGAACACGTCGAGCCCCGCCGCCATGATCACCCTGTCCTGCAACGCGCGAACGAGCGCCGCCTCGTCGATGATCGAGCCGCGCGCGATGTTGATCACCGTGCCTTTCGCGCCGAGCGCGGCGAGCACATCGGCGTCGACCAGGTTCTTCGTCGCCTCGCCGCCCGGACAGGCGACGATCAGGAAGTCCGATTCCGCAGCAAGCGACTTCAGGTCCGCGACGTAACGATAAGGCACGTCGCGCTGCGCGTTGCGCCCGGTGTACGCGATCGACATGCCCATCGCGCTCAAGCGCTGCGCGATCGCCTTCCCGATGCGGCCGAGGCCGAGGATGCCGGCACGTTGGCCACCGAGCTTCGTCGTCAGGTCGGGACCGCGCTTCGTCCAGTCGCCGGAACGGGCGAAGCGCTCGAGACGACCGAAGCCGCGGCCGGTCATCAGCACGAGCCCGACCGCCACGTCGGCAACGTCGTCGGTCAGCACATCCGGCGTGTTGGTCACGTTGATGCCGCGCTCGCGGCAATATGCCACCGGGACGCCGTCGTAGCCGACGCCGAACACCGAGATGATCTCGAGCTTCGGCAGCTGATCGAGCAATGACGTCGGCGTCACGGTCCCACCGCCCTGCACCAGGCCCTTGATGCGCGCACCTTCGGCGGCGAGCAAGCCGGGCTTGTAACTCGCCTGGTAATAGTCGTGACAGGAGTAGTCGCGCTTCAGCGGCGCGTAGAGGAAATCGGGAAGCGGGGCAGTTATCAGCAGCATTGCTCTCAGTTCGAGGCACGTGATCGAGCCCATTCTAGCAATCCGGCAATGAGTCCCGCGTCACCGCCGGGGGTCTCGATCGCGTTGAAACCGAGGGATCGTGCATGCGCGGCGATGCGCGGATGCGGTGCGAACGCCTGCAACATCATGACCGCGTTGCGGCCAGCATCGTCGAGCATCGTCCACAAGTTTTCCGTGCCTTCGACTGATGTCAGTGTGATCGCGTGCGCACGCCGCTGCGTGATCGCTTCGGTCAAGCCGGCAGCGCCGGTCGTCGGGGCCGTCCTCCGATAACACACGACGACGTCGACGCGCGCCTTGCGATCACGCAGCGATGTGGCAAGGACATTGCGCCCTGCCTCGCCGCAAAAGACGAGCACGCGCTTGCCTTCGACGTGCTGTAGCTCGGGCAACGCGAGCAGTCCCTCGCTGTCGAACGTCGTCGACGGCACGCGCGCGTTGTGTAGGCCGCGATGCGTGAGGGCTTCGGCCGTTCCCGGACCGGGGGCCAACGTCACGAGACGCGCAGGCCAGCGATCGTGACTTGGCATGCCGTGCTCGACGGCATTCGCGGAAACGAAAACGGCGATGTCGTAGTCGTCGAGATGTGCGTGGGCTTCTTCGATCGCGGAGCGATCCGCGGGCGCGACGATGACGATCGACGGAACGAGGATCGGCACAGCGCCGAGCACCGCGAGCTTCTGCGCAAACGTCGCTGCTTGCCGTGCGGGTCGCGTGACGACGACGCCGATGTCGGCCAGTCGACGCGGCGGCGTGTCGATCATGAAAGCTCAATCGCTCACGATGAGGCGGCCCGCTCCGTGCGTGAGAAACTCGCCGGCGAGCGTCGTCCCGAGCAACGCGGCGGCCTCGTCGTCGACGATCTCCGCTTCGCGTTCACCGCGAAGCACTTCCGACCCGTCACGGCTTGCGATCATGCCGCGCAGCCACAATGTGCCTTCCTGCCATGTCGCAAACGCCGCAAGCGGCGTATGGCAGCTGCCGGACAACGCACGCGAGAACGCGCGTTCCGCCGTTGTTGCGAGCGATGTCGCCGTGTCGTTGAGCGGCGCGAGCGCAGCGATGACATCGGGGCGATCGGCGCGGCATTCCAGCGCCAAGGCGCCCTGCCCCGGCGCCGGAAGGCTGATCGAAGGATCGATCAGGTCACGGATGCGATCGCTGAGCCCCAGCCGCTTCAATCCCGCCGCCGCAAGCACGATCGCGTCGTAGCGCCCTTCGTCGAGCTTGCGCAGTCGCGTGTTGACGTTGCCGCGTAGCGCTTCGACGCGCAATCGCGGGCGCTTTTCGCGAAGCTGCGCCTCGCGTCGCAAGCTCGACGTGCCGACGACGGCATCCGCGGGCAGTGAATCGAGCGTCGCATGCCGATTCGACACGAACGCATCGCGCGCATCCTCGCGCGCTTCGACGGCGGCGATGACGAAGCCAAGCGCCACGTTCATCGGCACGTCCTTCAGTGAATGCACGGCAAGGTCGGCACGACCGTCGGCCATCGCGATTTCGAGCTCCTTGATGAACAATCCCTTGCCGCCGATCGCGGAGAGGGGCCGGTCGACGATCTGGTCGCCTTGCGTCGTCACACCGAGCAGCTCGATCGATGCGCGCGGGTACAATCCCTGCAGGCGAGCCTGCACATGGCGCGCCTGCCACATCGCAAGCGCCGACTCGCGCGTGGCGATGATCAGCCGGCGCGGCGCAGTCGAGGGCGTCATCGTGAAGAGCGGAAAGGCGGGCGCGACTGCATCGATACGGCGATGGCGCACGCTCGCAATGATTCTAGCATCGGCGTTCGTCGCGTTCGCTGCCGACGCGGCCGCGCAATCGTCGTCGTCGCCTCGCGGTACCGGCCGAGCCGCAATCGCACGCGCGCACACGCTGCCGCTCGCCACCAATCTCGCCGAGGACGCCGAGGTCGGCGCGCGCGGCCGCAAGCCGATCCTGCTTTTCTTCGATCGCGAGGAATGCCCTTATTGCGAGCGCGCACTGCGCGAGTATCTGGTGCCGCTCTCGCGCGACGAATGGAAGGATCGCGCGCTGTTTCGGCAAGTCGAGATGGACCGCGCGCTGCCGGTCATCGACTTCGACGGCCGGCCGACGACGCACGCGGCGCTCGCGGCGCGCTACAAGGCAACGCTCTCGCCAACGGTGCTTGTCGTCGACGGGAAGGGCACGCCGCTGTCGGGCCCGCTCGTCGGCTTGATGACGGTCGACTTCTACGGCAGCTATCTCGAGAACGCGCTCACCGAAGCTTCGAAGCGGATGCGACGTTAAGGCGAATGAGGAACTCTCGATGCGGATTGTGATTACCGGTGGTGCCGGCTTTCTCGGCAGCAGACTCGCCAGCGCCATCCTTGCACGCGGCCGCCTGGTGAACGCGAAAGGCGTCGAGCAGGACGTTCGCGACATCCTGCTCGTCGACATCGCCCAAGCGCGCCTGACCGATCCGCGGGTGCGGTACATCACCGGAGATCTGGGCGACGCATCGCTCGTCGAACAGGTCTTCGATGAGCCGGTCGACAGCGTGTTCCACCTTGCAGCCGTCGTCAGCGGCGAGGCCGAGCAGAACTTCGATCTCGGCTGGCGCGTCAACGTCGACGCGACGCGCGCATGGCTCGAAACGTGTCGTCATCGTTCATCGACGCCGCGCTTCGTCTTCACGAGCTCGGTCGCGGTTTTCGGCGGCGCGCTTCCCGACGTCGTTCCCGATGATCAGCAGCTGACGCCGCAGTCGTCGTACGGCGCGCAGAAGGCCGTCGGCGAGATGCTCGTGCACGACTACACACGCAAGGGATTCATCGACGGCCGCAGCCTGCGTCTGCCGACAGTGTCGGTCCGTCCCGGCAAGCCGAACAAGGCCGCGTCATCGTTTGCCAGCGGCATCATCCGCGAGCCGCTCGCCGGCGTCGACGCGGCGTGCCCGGTCTCGGCCGAAACGCGCATGTGGCTTATCTCGCCACGCGCCGTCGTCGAGAACCTGATCATCGGCCACGAAGCGCCCGCTGCCTCGTTCGCGGCTTCCCGGGCCGTCAATGTGCCGGGGATTTCGATCACCGTCGGCGACATGGTTGGCGCATTGCGCGCTGTTGCGGGGGCCGAGGTGGCGTCGCGCGTGCATTGGAAGCCGGATGCGACGATCGATCGCATCGTGCGCACGTGGCCGCGCGACTTCGACGCGCGCTTCGGTCGCTCGCTCGGCATGCGCGGTGATGTCGACTTCGCGTCGATCGTTCGCCAGCACATCGCCGACGAACATCCAGGTTCTCGGCGCTGACGTGGACGCGCGGACCGGCGCCGCTGCACAGACGATCGCGCGCAACATCATGCCCCTCGCGGGCATCGTCTTACTCGGCTGGAACGCGCAAAACGTCCTGATTCTCTATTTCGCCGACACGCTGCTCGCGATGGCCGTATTGTTCGCCGGCGTGATTCTCGCGTTCAATCCGATCATCCGGGACGACGGCGTTGCGGCTCGATTGAACAGCGAAGTCGGCGTGATCGGGGGGGCCGCCTTCCTCGCGCTGGTAATGGCCGTTCCGCTGGGCGTGCCCCTCTTTTTCATGCTCGGGGGCCGCTTCGACTGGCAGGATCTGACTGACCCAGCGCTGCTCGCGGGGCTCGGCTGGCAGTGCGCTGCCGCGTGCTGGTCGTACGCTTCCCTGTACCGAGCGCTGCATCACGCGACGCCCGAATCGCTGCAGCTGAAGCGCCGATTCGCGATGGTCCTCCTGCGCTGGATGGCCCTCGTGATGGTTGCGTTCTTCGGCGTAGGATTTCTCCTCGGTCCGTTCAGCGCGCTGGTCTTCGTCGCGATCTACATCGCCGTATCGTTATGGGCCGAGCTTGCGCCGGACCATTTCCTGCGCGCGATGCCGGGCGGCACGGAGGATGCCCGCGCACCGACCGCTGCATCGCGAATGCCAACACGCGCACGCCGACCCAAGAAAGGACATCAATGATCGCGATCACTCCGATCACCGACGCCAATCCTACCGTCGCGGACATGGA
>DATLNR010000179.1:0-20753 GCA_035536655.1 Casimicrobiaceae bacterium | reverse complement strand
TGGCGCATTGCGTTGTGTCGGCGTTCGCATCGAGGATCGCCTGACGCAAGCTGCCCGCACCGCTGTCGTTAGTATTGGTGACAGTGAAGGTGGTTGCGACCGCGGATGTCGCAGCCAACGCCAATGCAGTCCCGGTCAATCGGAGCCAACGAGCGTTCATGCATTCTCCCTGTTGCCGGCGCTGCGCCGGGGTGCGCCGATACCTTGCATTACGGAATTGTTGCTTTGGATCGCATAGCCGAAGAAGCCTAAGTGCGACGGGGCCCCCTTGTCAAAACAACTGCTGCTCTTGATCGTCGCCTTCGAAGGTGCGTTGCGGCGACACAACGCGGGACGGCGTTCAGCTGCCTCGCTCGCCGATGTTCTCTCGCAGCCGCTTCCGCTGCACCTTCCCGGTCGTGGTCATCGGCAGCGCTTCGATGAACTCGATGATCTTCGGCACCTCGTATGGTGCGAGAAAGCGCCGCACGTGCTGCTGCAACGCTTCGACGAGCTGCGCCGAACTCGTGTGGCCGGGCGCCAGCACGACGAACGCCTTGACCACATTGCCGCGGGTCTCGTCGGCGGCCGGAACGACCGCCGCGTTGGCGACGGCCTCGTGCTTGACGAGACAGTTCTCGATCTCGGAGGGACCGATGCGATAGCCGGCGACCTTGAACACGTCATCGGCGCGGCCTTGGTACCACAGATAGCCGTCCTCGTCGCGGATGGCGATGTCGCCGGTGCGACACCAATCGCCAACGTACTTCTGTCGCGTGCTTTCGGCATTGCCGAAGTACTCGATGAAGAACACCGGATCCGGCGTGCCGTCGGGTGCGATGCGATGCACGGCGACGTCGCCCGGGACGCCGTGCGGCACTTCACCGCCACCGTCGTCGATGACCGCGATGCGATGGCCGGGGTAGGGACGGCCCATCGATCCCGGTTTCGCCGGCCAAAGCAGATGCGAGTTGCCGACGATGTAGTTCATCTCGGTCTGCCCGAACATCTCGTTGATCGTGACCCCGAGATGCTCGCGCGCCCATTCGAAGACCGTCGTGCCCACGGCCTCGCCGGCGCTCATGATGCTGCGCAGGTTGATGTCGAACGTCTCGCGCGGTCGCGGAAACGCCTTCATCATCAGTTTCAACGCCGTCGGAAACAGGAACGCATTGCGCACCTGATAGCGCTCGATCAGGTCGAAAGCGCGTTCGGCGTCGAAGCGGCCGCGGAAGCCGACGATCGGCTGCCCGAAATACATCGTGGGCAGCAGCGCATCCATCAAGCCACCGGTCCACGCCCAGTCGGCCGGCGACCAGAACAGGTCACCCGGCTGCGGGAAACCGTCGTGCGAATGGATGAACCCGGGCAGGTTGCCGAGCAGGCACGCGTGCGGCATCAGCGCGCCCTTCGGAGGACCGGTCGTCCCGCTCGTGTAGATCAGGAGCGCTGCATCGCGCGCGGCTGTGTCGACGGGGGAGTCGAAATGGCGCGAGCCGCGTTCAAGCAGCGATTCGATCGGCGTGACGAACGATTCCCGTGCGCCCGCGACGCCAACGATGTGCTCGAGCTTCGGCAGACGATCGCGTAACGGCGCGATATTGGGCAGCGACTGCGGGTCGACGAAGGCGAGCTTTGTTCCACTATCCGCCAGCCGGTATTCGAGCGCGTCGGGACCGAACAGGAACGACAGCGGCACGGCGATCGCGCCGAGCTGATAGACCGCAAGATGCGCGACGATCGTTTCCGGACGCTGCGGAAGGATCAGCGCGACCTTGTCGCCGCGACGGATGCCAAGCGCAACCAGCGCGTCAGCGAGACGGTTCGCACGCGTCGCGAGATCCCAGTACGTGTACGCGGCGCGCGTGCCGTCCTCATCTTCCCAGTAGAGCGCGAAGCGCGTGCGATCCTCGGCCCAGCGCCGCGCGCAGACCGTCGCGATATTGAAACGCTCTGGAACGTTCCAGCGCCAGGCGGCGCACAGGTCGTTGTAGCGGTCGGTCGTGCGAGCGTTCACGATCGCAGCATAACGCCTGCGACTTACAGCTTCGGCAACTCCGATCCGCTGTACGACTCGACCGCCGTCCAGACCCAGTCCGGCTGCTGCTCGAGCAGGCGTCCGAGCTTCACCGTCGACATCGTACGTCGTGTTTGCAGCTTGAAGCGCCAACCCGGCTGGTACTCGACGGCCGGCAACATCAGCGAGCGGACCGGCGGATCGCCCTTGCGCTTGGCGAGCGAGAGAAAGAGTCCTGCGAACGTGCGGCCGTTGATCGTCGTTGTCTCGCCGTCGACCGGGTAGTTGCCGTCCGCCGACTTGCGCTGCCCCATCAGGTCGACGCCGATGAGCGCGTCGGCAATGATCTGCAAACCGACTTCGGCGCGGTCCGCCGTCAGTCGTTTGATCCTGCGAACGACAGCGAGCGTCCACTTGACGTGACCATGCGGCCGCAATGCCGCAGCGGTTCCGAGCGTCACGGCGTTCGCCACCATCATCGGCGCGACGAGGCGATAGCCAGTTTGCGAGACGTCCTTGACTTCCCACGGTCCGCCCGGTGTTGCGTGCGACGAGAGCCGGCGCCGCGCCTGCTCGTGAATCCGGTCCTGCTCGTTGCGCAGTCGACCGAATACCGCAAGCTCCATCGTTCCGTCGAAACTGTCGCCGCTGTCCGCCTTGTTCACCGGGTTGCGCTCTTCTTCGCGCATGTAGGTCGCGATGTTGACGAAGCCGACGATCGCGTCGACGGTCCCCGCCGAGGCAGTGCGCTCGCCGCGGCGCGCGAACGGCTTGAACTCGGGATCGGCCTGCGATGCGAGCTTCGTCAGCAGCGTCAGCTGCTCGGTCCGTTTCGACGTGCGCTCGGAAACGGGTTGCGCCTTGAGCTTCTGCTCGAGCACGACGATCTGCTGCTTCAGCATGGCGTGCAGCGGCCGCGTGTCGAGGAACAGCACGCGTCCCTCGAGCGGCTCCGGCGAGCGCCGCTTCAGGCCCTCCCGGCCGCCCAGATCGATGTAGAACGACGTTGTCGACGACGCTTCGAGCGAAAAGCGCAGCGGCTGGCACCACTCGGGCAGCTGCTGCGTGACGTATTCGAGGTGCCGGGGGCTGACGTTGCCGGCGTGGATCAGCTGCAGGATGAGGAGCCGCAGGAACTCGTGCTCGATGGTCGTCGTGCTTTCGTCGGCTTCGAGCGTCACGAGCTGGCGCTCGATCTGCCGCGAGCACGCGTACGAGAAGAGCGCGTTGACTTCAGCCCATCGTGCGGGGATCCACTGCTCGTAGCGGTAGAGCCGCGTCTTCGCGTCGAGCGCGTAGTGCGTGATCTGACGGGCAAAGAGCTCCGCCAACCGCTGTTGCCAGCGACTCCCGGCGTTCTGCGACGTTGCCTCGCGGCCGAACGCCTGGTAGGCGTTGAGAAACGACTGCGTCAGGTCGAACAGCGCCGTCCACAGCTGGTTCTCGATACGGCTGCTGCGGTTCGCGTTTTCGAGGTATTGCGAGGTCAACGTGAGCCGTAACTCGCACGTTCCTGCGTCGAGGGCGAACACGGCGTCGAGCTGCGACGGGGAGCGCCGCGCCGAACGGTCGGCGACGGCGGCGAGCTCGGACAGGATCTCGCCATGGATCGCCAACGGGTCGGTCGTGGGAAACGAAGCGAGCCAACGAACGGCGGATTTGGCGTCCGCCAGCGGTTCCCGCGTGACCTTGCTGAAGCCGAACATCGATGTCCTTCGAATGGCGCGCGACATCAAGAGCGCGCGCGCGGGTCGTCGCAAGATCCGCGCCTCACCGGCATTCTCGGCCGTACCAAGGGGGCGGGCGGCGCGCGCGGATGATCCGCGAAGCGTCACGCAGGGACAAGTACCGCTCGCGCCGGCTGGCATGCTATCTGCAACGAGCTTGGCCAATAGCGGAGGGGCCGCGTTGGGGGTTTCCGCCTCAAGCTTCTATACTTGTGCAGCACACGCTGCACATAAGTGGCTGCCGCGCAACGTACAGGAAACGACGACGATGGGCATTCTGATCAAAGCACCCACCCGCCACCGCGAGCCTGGTGTGCCAGCCGTGGAAGCCAACGACGCTTCTGCCGATCTTTCCGGGGCGCTGCATATTCGCGAGGTGGTGCGGATCACCGGCCTTCGCCGCGAGCAGCTCTACATGTGGCAGCGGCGCTACGGGTTTCCGTCGCCGCTGCGCGACCCGTTTGGTGACCGCGTTTACCCGCCCGATCAGATAGCGCGGCTCAAGCTGATCAAGCAGTTGTTGTCGGAAGGGTGGCGGGCCGGCGCAGTCGTGCCGCTCGCGGACAGTGCGCTGCAGTCGATGCTCGGCCTCACCGCGGCCGAGCCGGCGCCGCTGCCCACCGAGATCGAGAGCGCCGTCAAGCTGTTGTCGCAGCATCGCGTCGGCGAGCTGCAGAACCATTTGTCGAAGCTGCTCGTCGGGCAGGGGTTGCGCAAGTTCCTCGAGCAGACGCTCATCCCGCTGAACGAAGCCGTTCACGAACGCGTCGTTCGCGGCGACATGCAGAATTTCCAGGAGTTGCGCTTCGCCGATCTCGCGCAACGGCTGCTTCGCGATGTCACGCGCCTTGTGCGTCCGACACGCGATGCGCGACAGATCCTGCTTGCGACGCCGCCGAACGACCCGAACCAGCTCGGTCTCGCGATCCTCGAGCTGCTGCTGTTTACCGAAGGCATCAACTGTCTGACGCTGGGCGCCGGCGTTCCGGCACAGGAAATCGCAGGCGCTGCCAAGGCCTACAAGGTTCATCTCGTCGTGTTGCTGTTCGATCGCGGCATCTCGGGCAAGATCGCCGGACAGGAGATTCGCGGATTGCGACACGCGCTTCCTTCGGACCTGCCCTGTGTCGTCAGCGGGCGTGCCGTGAACCTGCTGGCCAAACCGATCGCAAGCGTCCGGACCGCCGTCGATTTCAGCTCGGTGATGTCGACGATGCGCGAGCTCGGCGTGCTTCCGTTGTCGCCGGTGTCGCTGGTGGGAATGCTGCCCGGTCAGAAGTCAGTTGACAGTTGACAGTTGGCAGATGGCGGTAGCGCTCAGCAGAACACCATCGCGTTAGCAAGATCGATAAGAAAATCGGGGTTGCGATAACCCCGCCAGGCGAGCCACGCCGTCAGCGCGAGGACGATCGCCGACGCGAGCGTCACAAACGTCTGTTTCCAGTTGGCTGTCGTAAACTGCATTCGGGAGCGTCCCCGCGTAACGTGCGGCACCGGCGCGTCTTTACTGTCAACTGCGAACTGGCAACTGTCAACTGATGCGCGTCATTGGGCTCGCCGGCACGATCCTCCTCGGCGTCGCGCTCGCGATCGCGCCGATCGCGGCGATCACGGATCGGATGACGTGGGTATCGGGTATCGGCATCGCGGGCATCGCGCTCTTGATCGTCGCTTACGTGTTGCGGCGGCTCACGAGCGTCAAGCGTGACGACGATCGCAACGCGTCCGACGTGAACTAGCGTCTTCGCATCGGTCAGGGCTCGTTCAGGAAATCCTCGAGCTTGCGCCGATCGCGCTTCGTCGGGCGCCCGCGGCCGGACGGATCGAGCGCGAACGCAACTCTGCGCCGCTCGATCTCGGCTTCGCGTTGCTGCCGGTTCGCTTCGGACTCGTGGTAAAGCTTTGCCGCTTCGGTCGCCGATCCGCGACGGTCGGCGACATCGGTGATCTCGACTTCGAGGGTGATTCCGGACTTCTGAACGCTCACCCGCTCGCCGACATGCACGGCGCGCGCGGGCTTGACGCGTTCGCCATTGACGCGGACCTGTCCCGACTCGATCGCCGCGGTCGCGAGGCTGCGCGTCTTGAAGAACCGCGCCGCCCACAACCACTTGTCGAGGCGAATGCGGCCGCTCCGCGGCGCAGCCTCGCCTTCCTCGTCACGCATCCGGGTCGGCGTAGGTGCGCATCAACGTCGCGGTGGCCTGCGCTTCGCTGAACGACGATGACGCAAGCGCGTCGATGACGCGCCGGCGATCGTCGTCGCTGCGGTTTTGCGACAGCTTGAACTTGCCGATGACGCGATCGATAGCGATACGAAACGGCGCGATGTTCGCGATCATCGCGTCGCGTTGCCGCCCCTCGAGCGAAAAGCGCCATGCATTGGGGCCCTTGCCCTCGAAGCGCTCGACCAGCTTCGCGAGCACGCGCTCCGCATCCGCCGCTCCCGACGACGGCTCGAGACGGCCGATGACGTGCACGGCGCCGTAGTTCCATGTCGGTACCGCTTCGAGGGGCTTGGCGTACCACGTCGGCGACACATAGGCGTGCGGACCGTGGAAGATCGCGATCGCCAGCCCGGGCGGCTGCGCTGCGTGGGGATTCGCGCGTGCGTAATGACCGACCAGGCCGCCCGAATCGTCGCGCAACAACGGCAGATGCGTGACGAACGGCTCTGGCGAGGCGGGTGTGATCAGCGTTGCGAACGGATACGCGTCGATGAACGCGGCAAGCGTTGCATCGTCATCGACGGCGAACGACCGAGGGACATAGAACGGCATCAGTGGCGCGTCGGCGTTGGCTCTCGAGGTTCAGGCGGGGTCTCGAACACCGAGCGGGCTTCGTCGGGTGCGAAACGATACGCGCGACCGCAGAATTCGCAAACCACCTTGACTTCGCCGTCGTCGCTGAGCGCCGCCTCGACCTCATGACGCCCGGCGATGCGCAGCGCCCCCTCGACGCGGATGCGCGAGCAGCTGCATGCGAACCGCGGCGTCGACGCGCGGAACACGCGAAGGTCGTCGCCGGGGAAGAGCTTCGCGAGTCCCGTGTCGCTCGTCGTGGCAGCCACAAGCGATGCGGCATCCGCATTGGCAAGGGCGTGCACAGCGCGCGACCACGTGGCATCGTCGTCCGGCCCCGACGAAGGCATGCGCTGCAACAGCATGCCCGACACGTCCTCGCCGTCGACGAACAGCGCGAGGCTGGAGACGACCTGCTCGGATGTCGTCAGATAGTGCTCGATCATCGCCGGGACCGACTTGGCTTCCAGCGCGACGATGCCTTGCGCGATGGGGCCCGCTTCGCGCGGGTCGAGCGTGATCGCAAGGCGTGCCTGCGATGCGCCGCCCGCGAGCCGGTCGAGCGTTGCATCGTCGCCGAGCCCGCGCAGCCGTGTGTCATCCCACTGCGCCGTCGCCCGCAACCCGAGCTCCGCGTTGCATTCGACGACGATGAGCCGCACCGGTCCATCACCAACGAGCTGCAACGACAGCCGTCCATCGAACTTGATCGCCGCCGCGAGCAATGTCGCGGCCCCGAGCAACTCGGCCATCACGCGCTTCAACGACGGCGGATATGGGTGCGCGGCGAGAACCACGCGCGACGCGCTCGACAACCACGCGCGCGTGCCGCGGACTGCGCGGCCTTCGAAGACAAAGCGCGACAGCGTATCGCCGGTGGCCGCGTTCACTTGACGTCGAGCGTGTACAGCGTCATCGGCAGCGCGGAATTGCGATCGAACGCCGCACCGGCCTCGACGCCGGCCCGCGCCACCGCTTCGGCGGTCTTCAATCGCGGATAGAGCGCGTACATCGCGCCCAGCGCGACTTCCTTGCCCGAGCCGACCGCCCAGAACTGCGTGTACTCGAACACCTCCCGCATCGAATAGACGCCGAAGATGCCGTTGCGGTTCGCGATCAGCGCCGTGATCTGCGTCGACTCGTAAGGATCGTCCTCCTCCTCCTTGGGGTTGAGGAAGTGCTGGTCCTTCAGGATCGGATGAAGCTTGCGCAGCGTCTCGAAGATGCCGAGACGCGAGCCAAAGTCGAAGTCGCCGCCGTTCGCGAGCAGGCTTTCGAACACGAGCTGGTGCGCGGCGGAGCCGCAAAGACCTATGTAGTTGCCGCGATACGCGACGATCTTGTCGAAGCTCCGGTCGTAATGCGAGGAGAGACGGACGTCGCCGAACGTCGTGAGCGAATCCGCGGCGATGGCGATCTGATCGTGCTTGCGCACGGCGACGAGCGTGGTCATGCGAGAAACGCCGAGAGGAGCGTGCGGAGGCTTCCTGATTGCGCGCCTCGACGCACGACGTGATGCGGACCGCAATTATATCCCGCGTCTCGTTCGCCGGGCCTCACGCGCGCGGAACGGGAAGCATCGACACCGGCGGAAGCCGCGATGGCGTCCAGCTTGCGGTCGCGTGTGACCAGAAATCGTCGAGCGTGCGCGGCGACGCGATGGCCATCGGCTGATCGAGGAAGCGCCATGCCGTCGCAAGCGCAGGCAGCGGATCGTGCGGAAGAGGTGGCGCGTTCGTCTGCTTGGACAGCTTCCGTGAGCGCGCATCGACGGCGATTGGCAGATGCAGATAGCGCGGCTGCGGGAATCCGAGCGCGCGTTGAAGCGCGATCTGGCGCGGCGTCGAGGCGATCAAATCGACGCCCCGCACGACATCGGTGATGCGTTGGAGCGCATCGTCCACGACAACCGCGAGCTGGTAGGCGAAGAGCCCGTCGGCGCGCTTCACGACGAAGTCGCCCACGTCGTTCGTGAGGCGTTGATGCTGTGAGCCGAACAGACGGTCGGCGTATTCGATGAGCGTTTCGTCCACGCGGAAGCGCACCGCAGGCGCCCGGTTGTGAGCCCCCACGCTTGCGGCCTCATTTGCCATTTCGTACGCCGCGGCCCTGTCCACCAATGGGGTGCAATGAGCGCCTTGGGGCGGCCCGGCGGCGCTCATGAGGCGACGAGCATTGTCAACGCCGTGGCGACACGTCCCCGGGTAGACCCGCTCGCCGCCTGAACCGATCGGCGCCGCTTCGAGCTCGCGTCTCGTGCACACGCAGTCGTAAACCCGGTCGCCGCGACGCAACGACGCGAGGGCCTCGTCGTAATGCGCCGTTCGCTGCGACTGTCGCACGATCGTCTCGTCCCAGCGAAAACCGTAACGCGCGAGTGTTGCGACGATGTCGCTCTCGGCATCGGGCCGCGAGCGAGGCTCGTCGACGTCCTCGATGCGAACGAGCCAGTCACCGCGCTGCGATCGCGCGTCGCAATAGCTTGCCATGGCGGCAACGAGCGAACCGAAGTGCAGCGGACCGGTCGGGGAAGGAGCGAAGCGGCCGCGGTAGCGCTGCGGCGCATCAACAGGCACTGCGTGAAACTACCGCGTGACGACGGCGGTGAGCGTCCCCGGCAGCGTGGCCACAGGACTCGCGAATGAAACCGAGGCGACAGCTTCGTAGCGACGCATCGCGGCAGCGACCGCCATCGGATATTCGACACGGCCGAGGCTGCCGTTGTAGCGCCCGAGCGCGCGCACCAGGTCGCCGTTCTCGCGATCGAGATAGTGGCGCAGGATCACGCAGCCGTAGCGGAGGTTCGTGCGAAGGTGAAACAAGTTGTGCCCGGCGCCGCCGATTACCCGCGTCCAGAACGGCATCACCTGCATGTAGCCGCGCGCATCGGCGATCGAGACCGCGTACTTCTTGAAGCCGCTCTCGTGGTGCATGACGGCGAGGACGAGTTGCGGATCGAGACCCGCGCGGGTGGCCTCGTAGTGAACCGTCGCGAGCAGATCGCGGCGCTCGGCCGGATCGGCGACGCGCTGCGCCAGCCGCGGAGACATCTGCGCGACCCAAGCTGCGACGCCCTCGCGGCTTCCGTAGTCGGCGGGAACCGGGCGATCGGCGATCGCCTGAGAAAGAAGCGTCGCGACGGAGGGCGACAGGTATTCTTCGGCCTGCGCTGCCTCGACCGCGACCGGGCTGGCCAGCGCAATCGAGAAGACGAGCGGCAACAGGGCACTGACCAGTCCCCTGTAGTCCACCACGCCGCGGCCACGTAATCCCATCGTCATCGAACTTGTAAGTTTAGCCGGTCAGCCCCGGTCCGGAGAGCCTTTCCGTCAAAAACGGGAGGGTTCCGACAGCCGGCACCCGCGTTGGTTGCGTGTCGCGCCGGTTCTGATATTCGAATTCGCCCGCCTTGAGGCCCCGCTCTCCGATCGTGATGCGGTGGGGGATGCCGATCAGCTCGAGGTCGGCGAACATCACGCCGGGGCGCTCGCCCCGGTCGTCGAGCAGCGCTTCGATGCCGGCGGCCCGGAGATCGGCGTACAACCGGTCCGCGGCCTCGCGCACCGCTTGGTTGCGGTCGTAGCCGATGGGGGCGATCGCGACAAGGAAAGGCGCCATCGCCGTCGGCCAGATGATGCCGCGCTCGTCGTGGTTCTGCTCGATCGCGGCGGCGACGACGCGCGTGACGCCGATGCCGTAGCAGCCCATCTCCATCGGCTTCGCGTTGCCGTTCTGATCGAGATACGTTGCGCCCATCGCTTCGGAGTAGCGCGTTCCGAGCGCAAACACGTGTCCGACCTCGATCCCGCGGACGATGTTGAGCGTTCCGCGGCCGTCGGGCGAAGGATCGCCATCGACGACGTTGCGGATGTCGGCAACGAGGTCGGGCTCGCGCGCGTCCCGTCCGAAATTGACGCCGCGAAGATGGAAGTCCCTCTCGTTCGCGCCGCAGACGAAATCGCTCATCACCGCAACGCTGCGATCGACGATCAACGGAACGTCGTCGCTCAAGCCCACCGGGCCGAGATAGCCGGGTGCGCACCCGGTCGCCGCGACGATCTCCTCGCTCGTCGCCCAGCGCCATCCGTCGAACCCGGAGAGCTTGCCGATCTTCACCTCGTTGCCCATGTGATCGCCGCGCACGAGCAGCATCTGCACCTTGTCCTGCGCGAAGACGATCAGGCACTTGATGCTGCGCTCGAGCGGCATTCGCAGAAGCGCCGTCACCTGCTCGCACGTCGATTGATTCGGCGTCGGGACCTTCGCCATCGCTTCTGAGGGCGCCGGTCTGGTGCTCTTCGGCGCAATCGCTTCCGCCTGCTCCACGTTGGCGGCGTAGTCGCTTTGCGGCGCGAACGCGATGGCGTCCTCGCCGGACTCGGCAAGCACCTGGAACTCGTGCGACGCGAATCCGCCGATCGTGCCGGTGTCGGCGTCGACCGCACGGAACTTGAGGCCCAGCCGCGTGAAGATGCGCGCATACGCGTCGTACATCGCGCGATAGCTCACCATCAGCGCATCGCGATCGACGTCGAACGAGTACGCGTCCTTCATCAGAAACTCCCGGCCGCGCATTACGCCAAAGCGGGGGCGGATCTCGTCGCGAAACTTGACCTGGATCTGGTAGAGGTTGAGCGGCAGCGACTTGTAGCTCTTCACGTCCTTGCGCACGATGTCGGTGACGACCTCCTCGTGCGTCGGGCCGAACACGAAGTCGCGCTCCTGCCGGTCCTTGATCTTCAGAAGCTGCGGGCCGAACTTGTCCCAGCGACCGGTTTCCTGCCACATCTCGGCCGCCACAACGTGCGGCATGTAGATCTCGAGCGCGCCTGCGCGGTTCATTTCCTCGCGCACGATCGTCTCGACCTTGCGCAACGTGCGAAGCCCGAGCGGCAGCCACGAATAGATCCCCGCCGACACTTTCTTCACGAGCGCTGCGCGAAGCATGAGCTTCTGGCTCATGACCTCGGCTTCGGCAGGCGCTTCTTTCAGCGTCGGGAGGTAGAAAGCGGAGGCGCGCATCCAGGTAACAGGCAAACAGGTAACAGCGAACGGAAGGCCGGCGGCGAGGCGCGATTTTACTGTTACCTGTTGCCTGTCACCTGTTACCCGACTACCTGACAACGATCACCGGAAGCTCCGTATGAATCAGCACGCGCTGCGTCTCGCTGCCGAGCAGCAATGCGGCAAGCCCGCGCCGGCCGTGCGACGCCATCGTGATGACATCGGCGCCGACGTTCGTCGCCGTGTCGAGGATCGCTTCCCACGGAACGCCGGTGGAGCGATGCACGACTTCACAGCGCACGCCGGCGCGTTCGGCTTCCTTGGCGACGCCTTCGAGGATCCGCTGCGCAAGCTCGCGGGCGCGATCCTCGTAGTCGTCGAGCGACATCGGCTCGAGCACGACGCCTTCGAGGATGATCGGCACCGGGAACTCCGGCGACGCATAGACGGCGGTCATTCGCGCGCCGAGCGCTTTCGCAAGTCCGATTGCGTGCTGCACGGCTTTCGCGGACAGCTCCGATCCGTCGGTCGGAACAAGGATGTGCTGGTACATGGCGGTCTCCCGATGATCCGGCAATCCGGGTTTCGTGCCGGCGACCAAGCGCCGACATTGCTATCGTAGTCAAACTGCAAGCAACCGCAAACGAGCATGACGGATCAAGGCCGCGACCTTCACCGCCTCGCCGCGGACAGCGCCGCCGCGCCGACGGCGCGCGAATCGGCGGCGATCGAGCGTGCCATTGCCGCAACGCTTGCCGAACTGCTCGAGCGCGATGACGAGACTGCGCTCGCCCGAGTCTTCGAGACGGCGCCGACGCGGGACGTCTATCGGCTGCTGTGGCGCGTGCTCGAATCGCTGGCCGGCCGGGCCGCAGAAGGCGACAGCGGAGTCGGCGTCGCGCTCTTCGCTATTCCGCTCGTGGTCGTCGCGGGATCGACAAGGCGCGGCGCAACGCTTGCGATTCCCGGCATCGTCGCGGACCCGGCGCCGCTCGCGGCGATCCTGCGCAAACATGGCGCGCTGGAGGGCAATCCGACGCTTGCGCTCGCCAACGCGCTCGCCGCGACCGACGCGATCGAGCTGCGACGATTGCCGTTGCTGTTGCGCAATCGGCGGACCGAAGCGCTCGCCGCGAGCGTCGACGTCGCCCCAGCGCCGATTCCGATTGCCGACGAAGAGACTGCGGACCTGCGTTTCCTGGTCGGCGCGGCGCTGATGTCCTCCGGTGCCGAATTGCCGAGAACGCCGCTATCCCCGTCGGGCGCTGCGGCGCTTGCGCGGTCGTTGACGTCAGCCCTCTCGATTCCGGGCGCTTCGGTCCTCGCGTTGCCGCGCGGTCTTCACTCGCTGCCGGCAGCCGTCGCTGTCGGGCAGGCCGCGCAGCGCGAAGTCGCCGCTCAGCTGTTCATCAGCCGGTCGGTGCGCGAGATCCGCGCGACCGTCGGCGAACCGGTCGCGACGATCGCGGCACAAGCCGATGTCGTCGAGCTGTGCCTGGTTTCGCCGCTGGCTGCGACTGCCGAGATGATGCTCGAGAGCCGTGTCCACGCGGGGGAACGGCCGGCCGACGTGGTGACGATGCTCGCGGATCTGCTGCACGACTGCCGCATCGCCGACGTCCGTGTTTCCGGTGACGTCGCTCCTGCGCGACGTGACGCGCACTAAGCCGACGTCGGTTTCGTGGTCGTCGACGACCGCTGGCGGATCTTTCCGGCGCCGCTGACCCGTCGCGTGACTTGCGGATCGCCGTAGTAGTCGATCGCACCGGCGCCCGAGATCGTCGCGTCCAGCTTGTCGCGCGCCTGCACGACGACGTTGCCGGCGCCGCTTACGCTGACCGACACGGTCGACGAAGCAAGGTCGCGCGCGCGATACGTCCCCGCACCCGAGAGCACCACCTCCTGCTCGTTCGCACGGCCCGCGATATCGCTCTTGACCGCGCCTGACCCGGTGAAACGAAGTGCCGCAACATCGAGCGCATCAAGCTTCATCGTCGTTGCGCCCGATGCCTTCACGCGCAGCGACGGCGCCTTGAGCGTCGCCGCACGCACTCTGACCGCGCCGCTCGTGCGCAATGTATCGAGCGTTCGGAAATGGATGTCGATCGTCGGCCGGCCTTCGGACCGTTGCCACCACCCGCGCTTGTCCTGGTTGGTGTCGATCGTGAGGCGACCGTCGCTCGAGCGCACGCGCAATCGCGCGCGCGTCGTCGGGGGGGCCGTGACGACGACCGCCTCGCGGTCGCCTTGCACCAGGTTGATCTCCACGTTGCCGTTCACGTCGATTGCCGTGAACGGCCCGACATCGAGCGGCTGCGCGACGTGCCGGTCGGCAGCGGGAACGCGTGGCGATGTCAACGCAAGGGCCAGAGCGACGACGCTCAAGACGAGGTGAAGGCGATGAAGGCGCATAAGAACGCTCGTGCGGTAGATTCCCGGTTGGATGCAGCGACGCCGCCCGACGGATTCAACCGCGGCAGACGTCCCGCAGCATGCCGCCATGCAGCTTCGCTATCACGATTATCGCCCGCAGCTCGAGCTGCCGTTCCGCATCGCCCCGTCGGCGTTCGTCGCCGGGCGCACCGTCGCCGGACCGGGCCTCGATCTGCGGGGTTTCGCCGTGCTTCGTGGGGATGGCGAGTGGGTTCGCGTCGGCCGCAATGCATTTTTTGCCGAACGCGCGACGGTCCACATCGCGCACGACAAGCTTTGCTGCACGATCGGTGACGACGTCACCGTCGGGCGCTTCGGCCTGGTGCACGCCTGCACCGTCGAGAGCGGCGTCGTGGTGGCCGACGGCGCGACCGTCATGGACCAGGCCGTCGTCGGCGCACATGCGCTTATTGCGGCCGGTTCGGTCGTGCCGCCGCGCAAGGTGCTGGCCGGCGGTTACGTCTATCAAGGCCATCCCGCTGCGCCGTTGCGCGAGATCGGTCGCGATGAGCTCGCCCAAGTCGCGCACGCGATCCGGTCGGGCGCACGAACCACGTTCGGCACGTCCGATGACCTTCCGCCGCTCGACGCGGTCTCGTTCATCGGCGAAGGGCCGCCGAATTCTGCGCTGCATGCATTGGGCGGCATCGGACCGCGCGTCGGCGTCGCTTTCGTTGCGCCGACGGCGACGATCGTGGGCAGCGTCGAGATCGACGACGAAGCGAGCGTGTTTCCTGGATGCGTGCTTGCGGCGGGCGGTGCGCACATTCGCGTCGGCCGACGTACCAACGTGCAGGACAACAGCCTGCTCGTGACCGATCGCACGCGCGGTGACCTGATCCTGGGTCGCGACGTGACGATCGGCCACAACGTGCGCATCGGTGCGGGCCATTTCGGCGATCGATCGCTGATCGGCATGGCATCGAAAGTCGCCGACGGCGTCGTCGTCGAGGAGGGCGGCTGCATCGCGGCCGGCGCGCATGTCGCGCCGGGGACGATCGTCAAGGCGGGCTGGATCTGGGCGGGACGGCCCGCGCGCGCCTTCCGGCCGCTCAAGTCGAGCGAACGCGAGGCGTTCGCCGAGAGCGTCGACATCTACGTCGAGTACGGCGCAGCGTATCGCGCGGTGACGGCGTAATAGCGCCGCCTATAATCGCCGGTCGTTTCGACGTGAGCTTGAGAAATGGCATGAGCCTCGATCGTGGCCCGCCGGGACGTGACGTTCCGCACGACGTCAATGTCATCATCGAGATCCCGATGCGGGCCGACCCGATCAAGTACGAGGTCGACAAGGTCACCGGGGCGGTGTTCGTCGATCGCTTCATGTCGACGGCGATGCACTACCCGTGCAACTACGGCTACATCCCGCGCACGCTCGCCGATGATGGCGATCCGGCCGACGTTCTGGTGCTGTCGCCTTATCCGTTGATCACCGGCGTTGTCGTGCGTTGCCGCCCGATCGGCATGCTGAAGCTCGCTGACGAGGCGGGCGGCGACGCGAAGATCCTCGCGGTCCCGATCGACAAGCTGTCGTCGCTCTACACCAGCGTGCATGACCCGGAGGACTTGCCGGCAATCCAGACGCAGCAGATCGCGCACTTCTTCGAGCACTACGAGGATCTCGAGCCGGGCAAGTGGGTTCGCATGGGCGAATGGGTCGGCGCGCGCGAGGCGAAGGACGAGATCCTCGCGTCGGTCGCACGCTACGGACAAGCTCCCGCGATCTCGTAGCCGTCGACACGCACGCCGGAACCGGCGACGACGATGAACCCACGCGGCGCCGGCAACCGACTCGATCCTTACACCTTCGCGCCAGCGCTGTTCGTCGTTCTGTGGAGCACGGGCTTCATCGCAGCGAAGTTCGGGCTGCCGTATGCGCCGCCGCTCAAGTTCCTGCTCTACCGCTTCGTGCTGGTCGCGCTGCTGATGCTGCTCGTCTGTCTTGCAACGCGCGCGCGGTGGCCGGCGCGGCGCGAGGACTACGCGGGCGTCGTGATCGCGGGATTGCTGGTGCACGGGGTGTACCTCGGCGGCGTATTCATCGCGATCTCGCGCGGCATGTCGGCGGGCACGGCTGCGATGCTGACCGGGCTGCAACCGGTTGTCACCGTGTTCATTGCGCGCTCGTGGCTCGGCGAGCGCGTCGTTGCGCGACAGTGGCTGGGTCTTGTGCTGGGCCTCGTCGGCGTCTGGCTCGTGGTGCGGCAAAAAATCGACTTCGACGGCGACCTCGTGGCGCTCACCGCCGTTCTCGCTTCTCTCGCCGCGATAAGCGTGGGTACGATCTGGCAGAAGCAGCGCGCTTCGCATATCGACCTGCGCAGCGGCGCGGTGATCCAGTTCTCGGCGTGCGCGCTCGTCTACCTGCCGCTGGTGCTCGCGTTCGAAGTCGGCATCCCCGTCCACTGGACGCCGTCGTTCACGTTCGCGATCGGCTGGTCGGTGCTCGTGCTGTCGCTCGGCGCAATCACCGTGTTGTATCTGTTGCTGCGGCACGGTGCGGCCGCTGGCGTTGCGCGCTTGTTCTACCTCGTTCCGCCGGTCACTGCGCTCTTCGCGTGGCTGCTGTTCGAGGAGCGGCTCGATGCGCTTGCGCTTGCCGGCATGGTGGTCATCGCCATCGCAGTGGCGCTCGCTCGGCCGCGCACCGACGTCTAGTCGATGACCAATCGCGTTCCGGCGATCCGATCGTGCAGAAACTGCCGGTCCGGATCGACGAGTGGCGCGAGCCAGTTCAGCGCGACGAGCGGCCAGGCGATCGCGCCAAGTCCGATGGGCTTCAGCAGACCGAAGGCCGCGACGGCCAGCGCAGGGCCGATCCACGCGGCGAGATAGCGAAGAAGGGCCGTCTTCCTCGAGATGGTTTCGCCGGACGTCGTGACCAGTCGAAGCCGCCAGGTCTTCATCGGCAATGTGCGGCGTCCAAGGCTCGTGCCGAACACGAAGTACGAGGCGAGCAGCGAGAACAATGCGAGAAACGAAATCGCCCGTCCGAGCGTCGACGGAACGACCAGCGAATCGCGGAGCGCGCTCGCCGGGGACACGAGCGGAGCGATCAGGAAGCTCGCGATGAAGACGAGCGCTACGAGCAACAGCGATTCATACGTGAGCGAAGCGAAGCGCCGCATGATGCCGGCGCGTTGCATCAACGTCCGGGGCCGCGCTCGCCGGGGGGTGGGTTGATGCCGGGCGCAGGAATGCGGCCTCCCGGCGGCGGTCCTTGCGGTCGTGCCCTGTCCGAGTACTCGCGGCGCTCTTCCGGCGGAAGGCTGCGGTACTGTTCCCATCGCTGGCGCTGCTCGGGCGGCAACTCGCGCAGGGTCTTGTACTGCTCGCGCGCCGAAGCGCGCTCCTGCGGCGAGAGTTGCGACCACGGACGCATCTGCTGTTGGATCCGCTCCTGATCGTGCGGCGGCATTCGCGAATAGCGTTCAGCAATGCCCCGCCATTTCGACTTGCGTTGCGCGTCCAGGCGATCCCACTCCGGGGCCAGCGGCGCGAGCGTCTGCCGCTCCTGCGGTGTGAGCTCGGACCAGCGCGGCGAGCTATAGGGCGGTTGCGCGGAGGCGACCGTCACCGCCCCCACGAGCGCCGCGACCGTGGCGGCCAAAATCACTCGTCGGATTTGGACGTCTTCAGCCAATGCTGGAAACCCCGATCCAGGTAGGCGTCGATCGGCAGGTCGGAGGTCAGGATCTGTGCATCCAGATCCTCCAATTCACGCAAGTGCTGCCAGGCGGTCCATTGCTCATACCCAACGATGCCCGCGACGAGGATCCCGAGCGCGAGCCACATGCGCGGCTGCAGATAGACAGGACGCGAAGCGGGCGCGCGTCCCGTGCCCGCAACGGCGAGCTCGGGCGACACTGCCGCGACGGCTTGCGCGTTCGCTCGCTCGAGCGCAGCGGCGCGCGCCTGCTGCAGGCGATAGCCGACGCCAGCGCGCAGCTCCCCGCTGCCCTGGTCCAGCATGCCTTTGACCTTCTTGCCGAAATCGTCTTCCCAGGCGTTCATAGCTTGACTCCCTTGGCCGAAAGCAGGCTCGCCAAGGCATGCACCGCGCGCGAGCAATGCGTCTTCACACTGCCCTCCGAGCAGCCCATCGCCGCCGCGGTTTCCGACACGTCGAACTCTTCCCAGTAACGCAACAGGAACGCCTCGCGTTGACGCGCCGGAAGCTTCGCAAGCGCGTCCTCGATCAGCCCAACAACTTGCCGCTGCTCCAGCTGCTCGGCCGGGTTTTGTGGTCCGCCGGACGGCGATTTTGCCTCAATCGACTCGAGCGGGTCGTAATCCTCGTCTTTGTCGTCCCTGGCGCCGAGCGCGGACAAGAGCGTTGTCCATGTCGATCGGACCTTCGAGCGCCGGAAATGATCGTGGATCGTGTTCTGCAGGATGCGTTGGAACACCAGCGGCAATTCCTCGGCCGGCCGGTCAGGATATTTCTCCGCCAGCTTGAGCATCGCGTCCTGGACGATGTCGAGCGCCGCGTCCTCGTCGCGGACGGCATACATCGCCTGCTTGAACGCGCGGCGCTCGGCGCCGGCGAGGAACGACGACAGTTGTTGGGCGGTAGCCAGCGGGTAAGGGGCGGCCGATCGGACCGCCCGGCGGATTATAGGAGGAGAAGTCGCGCGGTCGCGTTCGAGCGGCGGCGGGCGGGGCCGCGAGGTCCCATTGATTCGGTTTGCACCGCAACGACTTGACGGAACAATGGCTTCCCGCTACCTTCAGCGCGATGCGGCGTGCCCCGCATGCTGTACTGCAAAAACGGCCGTTCGCCTCCGTCCTTGCGGCGCCACAAGCGCTGCAGGGAAGACCCCACCGGCAGGCGGCGGATCCGGCTTTCACCTAAGGCTGGACAGACTCGAAGCGCCTCACCCGTCGGCGCGTCGCTTTTGCAGGAGCGGTCACGCGTTCGCGCGTCTGGACCGTGTTCACCCATGCCGCTTGGAGAAACACGATGGAAATGACGAAAGAACCGCCGGCGCCGAAGCTTTCGGGCGCCGAAATCGTCATCCGCTGCCTGCAGGAAGAGGGCGTCGAATACGTGTTCGGCTACCCCGGCGGCGCGGTCCTCAACATCTACGACGAGCTCTTCAAGCAGGACAAGGTCAAGCACGTGCTCGTGCGCCACGAGCAGGGCGCTGCCCACGCGGCAGATGGCTATTCGCGCTCGTCGCAGAAAATCGGCGTGTGCCTCGTGACATCCGGACCCGGCGTCACCAACGCGGTAACCGGCATTGCCACCGCGTACATGGATTCGATCCCGATGGTCATCCTGACCGGCCAGGTGCCGACGCACGCGATCGGCCAGGACGCGTTCCAGGAATGCGACACCGTCGGCATCACGCGCCCTTGCGTCAAGCACAACTTCCTCGTCAAGGACGTGAAGGATCTCGCGCCGACGATCAAGAAGGCGTTCTACCTCGCGCAGACCGGTCGACCCGGCCCGGTGCTGGTCGATATCCCGAAGGACGTCACGCAGATGTCCACCGAGTACGTCTATCCGAAGACGGTGGCGCTGCGCTCGTACAACCCGGTGACCAAGGGCCATGCCGGCCAGATCAAGAAAGCCGTGCAGCTCCTGCTCGAGGCGCAGCGCCCGATGGTCTACACCGGCGGCGGCGTGATTCTGAGCAACGCCAGCTCGCAACTGACGCGGCTCGTCCGGCTGCTGGGCTTTCCGTGCACGAACACGCTGATGGGGCTTGGCGCGTTCCCCGCGACCGATCCGCAATTCACCGGCATGCCGGGGATGCACGGCACGTACGAAACCAACATGGCGATGCAGAATTGCGACGTGCTGCTCGCGATCGGTGCCCGCTTCGACGATCGCGTGATCGGCAATCCGGCGCACTTCTTCCGCGCCGATCGCAAGATCATTCATGTCGATATCGATCCGTCGTCGATATCGAAGCGGGTCAAGGTCGACGTGCCGATCGTCGGTTACGTCACCGACGTGCTCAACGAAATGCTGCGCATCATCGAGGGCTCGCCGCAACGGCCCGATGCGCACGCGCTGAAGGCGTGGTGGAGCGAGATCAAGGAGTGGCAGCGCCGCGACTGCCTGAAGTACGACCGCAAGAGCCAGCTGATCAAGCCGCAGTCCGTCATCGAGAAGCTCTACGAGGTGACCGGCGGCGACGCGATCATCACGTCCGACGTCGGCCAGCATCAGATGTGGGCCGCGCAGTACTACAAGTTCGACAAGCCGCGACGCTGGATCAACTCGGGCGGACTGGGAACGATGGGCTTTGGGCTGCCGGCGGCGATGGGCGCGCAGCTCGCCAATCCGGGCGCGCGCGTGGCGACGGTCACCGGCGAGGCGTCGATCCAGATGTGCCTGCAGGAGCTCTCCACCTGCAAGCAATACCACCTGCCGATCAAGATCGTGAACCTTAACAACCGCTACATGGGCATGGTGCGCCAGTGGCAGGAGTTCTTTTACGGCAACCGCTACGCCGAGTCGTACGTCGACGCGCTGCCCGACTTCGAGAAGCTTGCCGAGGCGTACGGCCACGTCGGCATGCGTATCGAAAAGCCAGGCGACGTCGAAGGCGCGCTGCGCGAGGCGTTCGCGCAGAAGGAGCGGCTCGTGTTCCTCGACTTCATCACCGACCAGAAGGAGAACGTGTTCCCGATGGTGCCGGGTGGCAAGGGGCTGACCGAGATGATCCTGGCGGAGGAGCTATGACGGCGGAAGGCGACCTGCGTCGTTCGGTGGAGGTCTCGTGAGACACATACTTTCTATCCTCGCAGAGAACGAATCGGGCGCGCTGTCGCGTATCT
>DATLNR010000178.1:0-10873 GCA_035536655.1 Casimicrobiaceae bacterium | reverse complement strand
CATCGATCGAGGACGTCTTCGCGTTGCTCGGCAACGATGAGGGCGAGGACGTGTTCACCGCCAGCGCAGCGCTGGTCATCGTCGATTGGCTGTTGCGCAATGGCCACCTCGATGGGCATCTCCCACAGCGGCATTCGCAATACCAGGCACTGAAGTCCCTTCTGTCGCGCGAGC
Organism: Casimicrobiaceae bacterium; assembly: GCA_035536655.1. GTDB lineage: Bacteria > Pseudomonadota > Gammaproteobacteria > Burkholderiales > Casimicrobiaceae > VBCG01. Next base: position 10,699 of record DATLNR010000178.1, on the reverse strand, counting down.
GGTGACGTTTCACACCGCATGGCGTTTTCGTACAACGGGACAAGTCGACACAACTTTCGGCGATTCTGGTGTTGCCGTTACGAAGCTCGCCCGTCCGGGTAGCCAGTCACGATCGTTTTCGCATGAGCCTGGCGCGGTGATTCAGTTCCTTTGGTGGCCACTCGACTCAGTCACGACGGTATGCAGAGCGCCTCGCGATCGAATATTTTCACCAAGGCTACAGTCACTATTTCCTGACCGCCGACGCCCACGAGATTGCCGCCCTCGACACGTTCATTCCGGCCGATGGGCCCGAACCGGCCACATGTTTCGTGTGTGGGACGACGACGATCCCTCGCTCGTACCGACGTGCCGATTCTGGAGCGGCCAAAGCTTCGCGCCGAAGTCATCGCAGTTCTAAACGCCGTACGCGTGCGCCGAACCATCGGTACACCACCGAGCCTGCGGTGCTCGACGAAGTGATTGCGAAGGGGGTTGGACGATGGAGGGCGAGGCGCGTACGCGCGTCTTCGCCTGCGTGCCCCTCGCGTAAGTTGCTAGACGTTGCCGGCCAGACGTCGCGCCCGTTCGATCAGCCGTTTAGCGTTGCGATAGGTCGGGACCTCGACCCAGAGGCCATCGACCAGCGCCCGATCTTCGCCGCGCGAGCGCGCCGCTTCGAAGCCGTCGACGATCGCTTTCGCCCGATGCAGCTCATCTCCGGTCGGCGTCAATGCTGCGTTGACCGGTTGCGCATGCTCGGGCCGCACGAGTGCTTTGCACCGATAGCCCAGGCGGCGCGCGTAACGCGCTTCCCGCACCGCACCCTCGGCATCGCTGAAAGTGTACGGCGCATCGATCGGCTCGATGCCCACCGCGCGGCACTCCAGCACGAACCGTCGACGTGCATGGTCTAGCTCCACGGCCTCGGGCTGTCGTTCGGCGCATAGATCCGCTGCGAGATCTTCTGCACCAAGCAATGCAGCGCGGATGCGCGAGCTGCCGTTGGCTATTGCGCGGACATCGACGACACCGAGCGCCGTCTCGCATACCGGCACGATCTCGGTCGAATCGGCCGCGATGCCGACGACGCGCTCCCAGTGCGACAACGCTTCGTGCAACGAACGCATCTGACCAGCATTCGCTGCCATCGGGTAGGCGAGGACGTCGGGACGGGCGGGCATCGCGGCCGCCAGATCGGTCAGACCATCGCCGTCGAGCGCGTTGATGCGCACGACGGTGGTTCGCCCGGTGGTGCGCCATTGTTGCAACACGTCGGCAAGTCCACGACGCGCTTGCTCGCGCCGCGCCGGTGGCGTGAAGTCCTCGAGATCGAGGATAAGCGCATCAGCGCCGCTCTGCCGCATCGCTTCGTGCGCACGCGCGTCGGCACCGGGCCCGAACAACCAGGTCCGGCGCAGATCAGGCGGCAACGCCATGCGTTTGATCAGGCAAGCAACATCCCTACATCGCTGCGCTACCGCAGAACGTAGCTTGCGAGAACGCTCTGAACCTCGTAGATGCTCAGCCGCTTGTTGAACTGCTTCCTGAACGGCGTCGCCAAGCCGGATACCCAGATCTTGAGCTCGGCGTCGAGATCGAAGTGCCCCGCTGTCTCGATGCTGAAATGAGTGATGCTTCTGTACGGCACCGAGTGATACTCGACCTTCGAGCCGGTCAATCCTTGCTTGTCCACCAGCACCAGCCGCTTGTTAGTGAACACGAAGTAGTCGCGAACGAGCTGATACGCGTGTTCGACCTGTTCGCCGGGAGCCAGCACGCGACCGAATTCCTGCTGGATCTTCGTCGCGTCGATCTTCGACGCATTGCCAAGTATTCCGTCAAGAAGACCCAAGGCTCGCTCCCTCCGCAACGGCGCAGTCCGTCCGATGTCGTCGACGCTTCAGGGTCAAGCGGCCCGCACCACCGCCGGCGCCGCAGGCCCCATCTCCGAGATCCCCATCTCCCGCATCGCATCCCCGATCGCGTGCACCGCTTGCCGCATCTCCTCGGGGCCGATCGAGCCGATGCACCCGACGCGAAATGTCTCGAGCTGCGTCAACTTCCCCGGATACAAGATGAAGCCACGATCGCGCACAGCCGAATAAAACGCGTTGAACTCGTACCGCGCGTCGCCCGGTGCATGGAACGTGACGATGACCGGCGCCTGGATCGATCGATCAAGGAACACACGGAAGCCGAGCGAGCGCATGCCGGACACCAGCGCATCGTGGTTCGCCGTGTAGCGCTTCAGCCGCGCCGGCTGGCCGCCCGCCTCCACGAACTGCGCGAGTGCCGCATCGAACGCGACGACGACGTGCGTCGGCGGCGTGTAGCGCCATTGCGTCGTCCGCTCCATGTACGTCCACTGGTCGTGCAGGTCCAGCGCGAGCGAGCTGCAGTTGCCGGCCGACGCTTCGAGCACGTCGCGCCTGGCAATGACGAACCCCATGCCCGGCGGTCCTTCGATGCATTTGCCCGACGCGGCGACGACGGCGTCGAACGGCACGGCCTTCGCGTCGATCGGCAGCGCCCCGAACGAGCTCATCGCATCGACGATCAAGCGGCGGCGATGACGCGAGACAACTTCGGCAATCGCACCAAGCGGATTGTGAATGCCCGTCGACGTCTCGCAGTGGATCAATCCGACATGCGTGATCGAAGCGTCCTCGGTCAACAATTGCTCCACGTCGGCCGCTGTCGTCTGCACATCGTCGGCCGTGACGAACGTCGACGTTTTTCGACCCATCATCTGCGTGAGCTTCGCCATCCGATGCCCGTATGCACCGTTGATCAGCACCAGCACATGGCCGTCGCGTGGCACCAGCGTGTTGACCGCGGCCTCGACCGAGAACGTGCCGCTGCCCTGCATCGGCACGCAGACGTGCGTCCCATGTCCGTTGACCACATCGAGCAAACGTTCACGCACCCGCGCGGTGACGGCGTTGAACGCGGCGTCCCACGAACCCCAATCGCGCAGCATCGCCGCTTTCGTTGCCAGCGACGTCGTCAGGGGTCCGGGAGTCAAGAGGATCGGATCGCGGGACACGAGGCTCATGGCACTTCCTTCGAGGACGAAGAGGGAACGGCACGCGCGACGACCGCCGGCGTCGATGCTTCGTTGACGCTGAGCTGAAACACGTCGGGGCGACTGTAGTGGCCGACGACATCGAAATCGAACTTGCCGCGGCCGATGTCGTCGAGGTCGAGATCGGTGGTGAGAATCGTCTCGCCGTCGAAGTTCGGTCCGGCGAGCACTTTGCCGAGCGGACTGATGATCGCGCTCCCGCCACGCATCAGGATTGCGTCGGGAGAATCGCCGAGGGACACGCGCACGGTCGCCGGATACGCGCCCTTGCGAATGAACTGGCACGCCGTCAACACGAAACAACGGCCCTCGAGCGCCACATGTCGCATCGTCGAAAGCCACGTATCACGATCGTCCGCCGTCGGCGCGCAGTACAGCGCGACGTTCTTCGCGTACATCGCCATGCGCAGCATCGGCATGTAGTTTTCCCAGCAGATGACCGAACCGAGGCGGCCGTAGGGCGTATCGATCGCGGTCAGTGTCGACCCGTCGCCGAAGCCCCAGATCATCCGCTCGAGCGCCGTCGGCATGAGCTTCCGATGCTTGCCGGCGAGGCTGCCGTCGGGCGCGAAGAACAACGCCGTGCAGTAGCAGGTGCCACCGTCGCGCTCGATGACTCCGATGACGACGTACGCCCGGTTCGCGCGGGCGGCCTCGCCCAAACGCCGCGTGTGCGGTCCGGGAACCTCGATCGCCGATTCGAGATAGATCCTGAACTCTTCACGACCCATCGGATCCCGCGCGCCGACGACGAGCCCGTAGTTGAGCCCCTTCGGGTAACCGGCGACGAACGCTTCCGGAAACACGACGACGCGGGCGCCGCCTGCCGTCGCTTTTCCGATGAGTTCGACCGCCTTGTCGACGCAGGCCGGCGTATCGAACGGAATCGATCCGGCCTGCACGACGGCGACGCGGACGCTGCGTTCTTCGATCATGTTGGGGTCAGTGTAATTTATCCGCGGCCAGCTGGTCCGCGTCGTTCACGCCATCGGCGGATAAATTACACTGACCCCACTATGGCCGTTCCCTCGCACAGCCGCATCGTCATTATCGGCGGCGGCGCCATCGGTTGCAGCATCGCCTACCACCTCGCAAAGCGCGGCGTCCGCGATGTCGTGCTGCTCGAGCGCCTGCAGCTGACGCATGGCGCGACCTGGCACGCCGCGGGTCTTGTCGGCCAGTTGCGCAGCAGCAGCAATCTGACGCGACTGATGCGTTACTCGGCGGAGCTCTATGCGAAGCTCGAGCGTGAAACCGGACAGCCAACGGGCTGGCATGGCGTCGGCAGCCTGCGGCTCGCGTCATCACCGGCGCGCTGGCAGGAGATGAAGCGATCGGCGACGATGGCCAAGGGCTTCGGCTTTCGCGTCGACCTGATCTCGCCGCGCGAAGCGCAGGAGCGTTTCCCTCTGATCGACATCACCGGCGTCGAAGGCGCGGCGTGGATCGAGGGGGACGGCTATGTCGATCCCGCAAGCCTCACGAGCGCGTATGCCGCGGGAGCGCGCGCGGCCGGCATCAAGATCATCCAGAACGTTCGCGTCACCGCGCTCGAACGCAATGGCCGTCGCGTAACGACGGTCATCACCGATCAGGGACGCATCGACGCCGAATGCGTCATCAACGCGGCCGGCATGTGGGCGCGCGACATTGCTGCGATGGTCGATACGCGAATCGCAGCATGCGCCGTCGAGCATCAGTATTTCGTTACCGAAAAGTCGTCGCGCATCCCGGACAATCTGCCGACGATGCGCGATCCCGACGGCAGCTTCTACGTCAAGCCCGAGCCGGGCGCGCTTGCCGTCGGCGGCTGGGAATCGAACACCGTGGCGTGGGGCGCCGATGGCATCCGCGCGGATTTCGGGCCCGAGCTTCTCTCGCCGGATTTCGAACGTTTCGGACCGCTCGCCGAAGCGGCGTCGAGGCGCATCCCGCTGCTCGACCAGGTCGGCATCCGGCAGATGATCAACGGACCGATTCCGATCACGGCGGACGGGGAGCCGATCATCGGTCTGTCGCCCGAGCTCGACAATTTCTATCTCTGCTGCGGCTTCACGTCCGGCATCGCCGCGTCCGGCGGTGCCGGTTGGGTGATGGCGAACTGGATCGTCGACGGCGATCCCGGCATGGATCTGTGGCCGTTCGACGCGCGTCGCTTCGGCGCGCCGCACGCGGTCAAGCAGTTCATGATCGAGCGCGCGATCGAAAGCTACGGTCGCTACTACACAATCGCGTGGCCGACGAATGAACCGGCCGTGGGTCGCCCTGCGCGCCGCAGCCCTCTGCATGCCGTGCTTGCGCGAGCGGGTGCCGTGTTCGGCACGAAGTTCGGCTGGGAACGACCGAACTGGTTTGCGCCGTCCGGCGCATCGACGATCGAAACGCCGTCGTTCGACCGCGGTCCCGCGTTCGATGCAACCGGCAACGAGCATCGCGCGATTCGCGAGCGCGTGGCGATCATCGACATGACGTCGTTCTCGAAGCACGAGGTCCGCGGGCGCGGCGCGCTCGCGCTGTTGCAAAGGCTCGCGGTCAACGATCTCGACCGCCCCGTCGGCACGATCGTCTATACGCAGCTTTGCAACGAGCACGGCGGCATCGAGGCCGACGTGACGATCACGCGACTCGCCGACGATCGCTTTTATTTCGTCACCGGCAGCGCGCTCGGCGTGCGCGATCGGTCGACGATCGAGCGTCACATGCCCGACGACGGCAGCGTCGAGATCATCGATCACACGTCGGCGCGCGCGGTCGTGAACCTGTGCGGTCCGCGTTCACGGGAGGTGATGGCGCAGGTGACCGATGCGCCGCTCGACAACGCGAGCTTTCCATACATGAGCGCGCGCGGGATCGATATCGGCTATGCGCCGGTGCTTGCGCTGCGCGTTTCTTATGTCGGCGAGCTCGGCTATGAATTGCACGTGCCGGTTGACTATGCGCTCGGCGTGTACGAGAGCCTGTGGCGGGCCGGCGAGCGGTTCGGCATCGTGAACGCCGGCTACCGCGCGATCAACAGCCTGCGGCTCGAGAAGCACTACCTGGTTTGGGGCAGCGACATCACGCCCGACTACAACCCGTACGAAGCGGGTCTCGGATTCTGCGTGTCGAGCCGCAAAGCCGATTATCTTGCGAAGGAGGCGCTGGCCGACGTCAAGGCCCGCGGCGTCAAATCGAAACTCGCCTGGTTTTCGGCGCCGGCGGAGGTGAATCTGTTCGGCGGCGAGGTCATCGTGCGCGACGACCGCATCGTCGGCCGCGTCACCAGCGGCGGCTACGGCTATACGATCGGCCTGAACCTGCTGTGCGGTTATGTTTCGGCGGACGAGCCGGTCGAGGCCGACTACGCCGTCGAAGCGATGGGCGTTCGCTATCCCGCGGTGCGGCACACGCGTCCGCCTTACGATCCCGAACGACAAGCGCTTCTCGCCTGATACTTCAGACCTAAAGGATCTCGGGCCGATGATCGACGACGAACTCGAAACGCTACTGGCAACGCGACGCGACGGCTACGGCATGCCGCGGGCCTTCTATCACACCGACGCGCTCTACGTGCGCGAGATCGAGCGCGTCTGGCTCGGCGGTTGGCTCTTCGCCGGCTTCGAGATCGAAGTCCCGAAGCCCGGCGACTTCATCACGTTCTCGGTCGATGCGACACCGGTCGTCGTCATTCGCGACGATGCCGGGGCGGTCCGCGCGTTTCATAACGTCTGCCGGCATCGCGGGACGCTTCTGTGCCGCGCCGAAGCCGGACACGTTCGCGCCATCATCTGTCCGTACCACAGCTGGACGTACTCGCGTCAAGGCGACCTCGTCGCCTGCCATGGCATGCACGAGGGCGTCGACAAGTCGAAGCTCGGCTTGCGCCCGCTGCATGTCGAAACGTGCGCCGGGCTGATCTACGTCTCGCTTGCCGATTCTCCGCCGGCGTTCAAGCCGCTGCGCGACGCGTTCGAGCCGGCCGCACGTCCGCAAGGGTTCGATCGGGCGAAGATCGCGCAGATCGTCGACTACGACGTCGAGGCGAACTGGAAGCTCGTTTGGGAGAACAACCGCGAGTGCTTCCATTGCGTGCGCTGCCATCCGCAATACGTCAAGGCCAATTACGACGTCTACGACGAGGGGTCGGCGAACGAAGCGACGAAGCAGAAGCTAGCGGCTGCAGTCGCACGGACGGAATCGAAATGGACGGCGCAAGGCATCGCGATCACGCACACGCGCGGCGGCTTGGCGCCCTTCCCCGATCCCGACCGCGGCATCTGGTACGCGGCCGATCGCACGCTGATGGTGGACGGCTGGGACACCGAATCGATGGACGGCGCGCGCGTCGCCCCGTTGATGGGCGATTACGCCGACGCCGACGTCGGCACGCTGCGGATGCGCAGCATGCCGAACTTCTGGGTGCACGGAAGCTGCGATCATGCGGTTGCATCGCGGCTGTTGCCCGCGGGGCCGCGGATGACGAAGGTTCGCAGCTACTGGCTCGTCGATCGCAATGCGCGAGAGGATCAGGACTACTCGCTCGACAAGCTATTGCCGTTCTGGAACCTGACGAACGAGCAGGACTGGGAGATCTGCAAATGGCAGCAGAAAGGCGTCGACTCGACCGGCTACGTTCCTGGACCGCTGTCGGAGCACAAGGAATACAACGTCGACGCGTTCATCCGCTGGTATCTGCAGCAGGTGCGCACGGGTGAACCGGGCGGCGTCAGGGAGCGTTTGACGCGCGTCGCGTGATGTTGCAACGCTCGTTTCGAATGGCAGGAGAAACCATCATGCATCTGTCGAAAGCCCTCGCGGTGCTCATGCTCGCGTTCACGACGTCGGCGATGGCGCAGGACTGGCCGACGAAGCCAATCCGCTTCATCGTCCCGTTCCCGCCCGGAGGCTCCGTCGATCCGCTCGCGCGCCTCATCGGCGCGAAGGTCGGCGAATCGCTCAAGCAGCAGGTCATCGTCGAGAACCGCGCGGGAGCATCGGGCGTCATCGGAACGGCTGTTGCAGCGAAGGCACCGCCGGATGGCTACACGTGGGTCTTCGTGTTCGACACGCATGCCGTCAATCCTTCGCTCAATCCGACGATGCCGTTCGACACCGTCAAGGAATTGACGCCGGTCATGCTGATCGGGACGGCCCCGATGGCGATCGCCACTGCGGCGAACAAGCCGTACAAGACGTTTGCCGACGTCGTCGCGGCCGCGAAGGCCAAGGACGGCGTGACGATCGGCTCGATCGGCAACGGCTCGCTCGGCCATCTCGCCTCGACGTTGATTTCGCAGGCGAGCGGCGCGAAGCTGATCCACGTTCCCTACAAGGGCGGCGGACCCCTGACGACCGACGCGATGGGCGGTCAGGTCGAGTTGGCCATTGCATCCGTCGCCGCGTTGTCGCCGCATATTCGCTCGGGCAGGCTGCGCGCGGTTGCGGTGACCGCCGACAAGCGTTCGCACACGATGCCCGACGTGCCGACGTTGGCCGAGCAGAACGTGCGCAGCCCGTCGGCCGTCGCATGGTGGGGCATGCTTGCCCCGACCGGCACGCCCAAGCCGATTCTCGAGCGCATGCATCAGGAAGTGCGCAATGCGCTCGAGATGCCTGACGTTCGCAAGACGCTGACCGAAACGCTCGGCATGGACGTCGTCGCAGCGGGCCCGGATGCGGCCCAGAAATTCATCGTCTCCGAGATGCAGCGCTGGGAGAAAGTGGTGAAGGACAACAACATCAAGTCCGATTAACACCAGCCTACCAGTGGGTCAGCGAGCGTCTCGCTACGCTCCACCTCGTCAACGCCTCGGGCACACGCAGCGCCGGTTCTCACCCTCCGTCGGTCGGTCGCTTGCGCGGCGGGAACAGAAAGCCCCGCGGAGACCGGCCGGTGATCGCGCAGAACGCGAGCAACACCATCACATAGGCGCCGACGAGAACCAGTAGCACGGTCCAGATGCTCCACGGCTCGAATGCCGGAAGGCTCGCTGGCGACATGATCGCCACCAGGGCGATCAGGACGATCAAGGCGAGCCAAGCCCACGCCAGGTATCGCACCCAGACTGAAATCTTCAACGCCGATTCGTCGCGCATGTCGGCTCCTCCCGTCGGGTCACGACGCGAACTGTACGCCGTTTGATCGGCCGCCTCGGCACGAGCCTGTCATGACTGGAGCGGTCCCACCATGCACTACCTCGAGTGCTGCCCAGCGCGGATGTCGCCCTGCTCGCAAGTCATGGCGGCCTCGATGAGCTGGCCTTGTTGGCGGACAGCGTGCTTCCACTCCGGCAAAAACAGGCCGGTTAAAGCGCGCAGACAAACGAGCAGCATCGCGCAGAACGTCGAAGATGCAGCGTGCCGCGAATGTCGCTCGTTGTTTCGTGCCCTTCGCGCGCGCCGCCGGACCGCTCCAAGGCGCGGCGCCCTGATCAGCTCCCGACGAAAAACTGCGCCGGGGACCCAACGTCATCCACGGACCCGCGGCCGCGTTTTTCGTCGGAATGTCTAGAGCACCTCGTTGATCATGTAATACATGTTGTCGACGGCCTTGTGCCAAAGCGGCCGCTTGCGCCATTCCTCGAGCTTCACCTCCTGGCAGCGAGGCAGGTACTTCTCGAAGATGTCGTCGACGCGCTTCGCCGTTGCAGCGTCCGCGATGCCGAGCGTGAGCTCGTCGTTGGTCTCGAACGACCGGTCGTCGAAGTTCGACGAGCCGATCGCGCACCACAGGCCATCGACGGTCATCACCTTCTGGTGAAGCAGCGTATGCGGGTATTCGAACAGGCGCACGCCGCACTTCAAGAGCTTCTCGAAGTTGCGGTGGCCCGCGTGCTGCACCATGGGGTTGTCGGAGCCGCTGGTGGAGGGCATCAGCACGCGCACATCGACGCCGCGCTTCACGGCGGCGCCGAAGGCATCGATCGCGTCGGGCTCGGGGATGAAGTAGGGGTTCTGGATCCAGATCCGCTTGCGCGCCAGGCAGATCACCATGTGGTGCAGGATCTTGATCGTGGGCGCGGAGTTCTCGGGCTTCACGAACACCGGGTGCATCGTGACCTTCCCGGCCGGTTCCAGGTGGGGGAAAACCGCGTCGCCCACGAAGAGCTCGCCCGTTTCGCCGGCCCAGTTCTCGCTGAACACGCCCTGGAGGCTGTTCACGATGGGCCCATGGACCCACACGCTCAGGTCCGTGAAGTGCTTGCCGTCCTCGCCGTCGCCCAGCCATTCGTCGGTGACGCAGTGGCCCCCGACGAACCCCTCGCGGCCGTCGACGATGAGGATCTTGCGGTGGTCCCGGTCGTTGAGGACACCCAGGTTGCGCAGGGACCGTTTGTGGAAAAAGCGCACGTGGCACCCGGCGTCGCGCATCTGCTGCAGGGAATCCTTGCCGATGTCGCTGCACCCGATGTGGTCGAGCATGATGCGCACCTTCACGCCGGCGCTGGCACGGTCGCAGAAGGCGGCCGCCATCCGCCGCCCGAGCGTGCCGTCCTTCCACAGGAAGGTCTCGAAGTGGACCGTGTGGCGCGCAGCCTGGATGTCTTCGAGCACGGCGTCGAAGAAGGCGCCGTTCTGGTAGATCTCCACCGTGGTACCGGTGATTGGCATGCCGAGCGCCATACCAGCGATCGAGGGAATCAGGTCCTCGAG
>DATLNR010000177.1:0-21697 GCA_035536655.1 Casimicrobiaceae bacterium | reverse complement strand
CGACAGTCACCTTGTAGGTCGGCGTGCGCGGGCGCGCTTTGGCCCCGGTGAACGACACGCGATCGGGACCGATCTGCACGAGCTCGAGATCGGTGATGTCAAGGACGCAGTCCGGCGTGATGTAGTCGGCGGGATCGTGCAGCTCGTAGAGCAGCTGCTCCTTGCACGTCGCAAGATCGACGCGCCCGCCCGTATCCTCGAGCTTGCTGATCCAGAAACGTCCATCGGCCGCGACGTCGGCATAGGGGAAGCCGAGGCGCGCGAGATCGAAGACTTCCTTGCGACCGGGATCGGCGAAGCATCCTCCGCTCACCTGCGCGCAACATTCGAGCAGATGGCCGGCGGTGATTCCCGACGCCAGTCGTGCCCAGTCGTCGTAGCGCCAGCCGTAGTGATGCATCGCCGGACCGAGGAACAGCGAAGGATCAGCGACGCGACCGGTGATCACGACCTGCGCGCCGGTGTCGAGCGCACGGCAGATCACGTCGGCGCCGAGATACGCGTTCGCAGACGCCATACGCGGCAGCAGCGACTCGAGCAGCTCGCCATTCTCCATGAGCGGCAGGCCGGGCTGCTTGCGCACGAGATCGGCAACGTCGTCGCCGCGCACGACCGCACACGAAACGTCGCCGAGCCCTGCATCGCGCGCGTGCTTGCGCACGAGCCGGGCAGCGGCATCCGGATTGGCAGCGCCCATGTTGCTGACGATGCGAACGCCGTTGCGCAAGCATGCCGGCAGCACGGCACCCATGCGATCGAGCAGGCGCGGCGTGTAGCCTTTCTCCGGATCCTTCATGCGCGTGAGGTTTTCGCGCGCAATGGTCCGCTCGGCGAGACACTCGAAGACCAGATAGTCGAGCTCGCCGCGCTCGGCCAGCTCGACCGCAGGCGCGATGCGATCGTCGGCGAAGCTCGCGCCCGCGCCGATGCGCAACAGCTTGTCGCCGCGATCGTTCAATCGACCTTCGCGCCGCTCGACTTGACGAGCTTCGACCACTTGTCGAGCTCTGCGCTCAAAAACGTGCCGAACGCCGCAGGACCCAGCAGCTCGACCTCGAGCGCCTGCGGCCGAAGCTGGTCGAGGAATTCCCTCGACTGTGCGACCTTGACCACGTCCGCGTGGATCTTTTCGACGATCGCATCCGGCGTTCCCCTCGGCGCAAGCAGCCCGTTCCACGCCGACACGTCGAAGCCGGTGAGCCCCGCTTCCGCAACGGTCGGGACGTCCGGCATCTGCGAAGAGCGCTTGGCGCTCGTGACCGCGAGGATCTTGAGCTGTCCGCCCTTCACGTTGCCCACCGCACTCGCGAGCGCGGGCGAGCCGAGCGGGATCTGGTTACCGAGGATGTCGCTCATCATCGGCGCGATGCTCTTGTAAGGCACGTGCGTCATGTCGATGCCCGCCTGCGACTTCAGAAGTTCGAACGAAAGGTGCGTGACGCTGCCGCTGCCGCCCGAACCGTAGTTGACTTCCTTCGGCCGCGCCTTCGCATAGGCGATGAGCTCGGGGATCGTGTTCGGTGGAAACTTCGGATGCGCGACAAAGGCGAGCGGCGCGACCGAGACGCGCACGATCGGTTTGAAATCGCGCGGAATGTCGTAGGGAATGTCCTTGTAGAGGCTCGGGTTGATCACGTGATTGATGCCGAGCATCACGAGCGTGTAGCCGTCGGGCGCGGCCTTCGCCACGGTCGCAGCGCCGATGTTGCCGGCAGCACCCGACTGGTTCTCGACGACGACGCCCTGTCCCCAGATCTCGCCGAGCCGCGCACCGAGTGCGCGCGCCGCGATGTCTGCGGCGGTCCCCGGCGAGAACGGCACGACGATCCGGACCGGCTTGTTGGGATAGGTCGTCTGCGCGTATGTCAGCGGCGCTGCAAAGAGGGCAGCGACTGCGAGCATCATGAAACGGCGTCGAGACTTCATCGCTCCTCCTAACCGTTGTCGAGCCCAGCGAGACGACGCTTACCCGCTCGTAGGTTCTTGTTTCAATCTACCTTCGCCCCGGAAGCCTCGATCACCTTCGCCGTCTTGTCGATCTCGTTGCGAATGAACGAGGCGAATTCCTGAGGTCCCAGGCCGTAGATCACGTAGTCGCCGAGTTTCGCTTGCACCGATGGCTCCTGCAGCGCCTTCACGACCTCGGCGTGCAAGCGATCGACCACCGGCTTCGGCGTTCCGGCCGGCGCGAGAATGCCGAACCACGAGCTGAAGTCGTAGCCGGGATAGCCCGATTCGGCGATGGTCGGCACGTCGGGGAGCCCCGCGAAGCGCTTCGGCGTCGTCACGGCGATCGGCCGCAGGCGCTTGTCCTTGATGTGCGCGGTCACCGTCGGCATCGCGGCGAACAACGAATTCACCTGACCGCCGAGAAGATCCGGCATCACCGAGCCGCTCCCTTTGTACGGCACGTGCACGATGTCGATGCCGGCCTGCATCTTGAGCAGCTCGCCGGTCAGGTGATTGACCGTCCCGCTGCCGGCCGTGGCGAACGTGACCGTGCCCGGCTTGGCTTTGGCGAGGGCGACGTATTCCTTGAGCGTGGTCACGGGTACGGAAGGATGCACGACCAGCACGTGCGGATTCCCGGCGACGAGCGACACCGGCTCCAGGTCCTTCAGCGTGTCGAACGACATCTTGCCCTTGTAGAGCGTCGGGTTCGCCGCGAGGTTGTTGGTTTGCAGGATCAGCGTGTAGCCGTCCGGCGCCGCGCGTGCAACGATCTCGGTCGCGACGAGCGTGTTGCCGCCCGGCTTGTTGTCGACGATCACCTGTTGTCCCATGCTCTCCGACATCTTCTGCGCGATGATGCGCGCGAGAATGTCGGTGCCGCCACCGGGCGTGAACGGGACCAGCAGACGGATCGGCTTCACCGGATAGGTCGGCTGCGCGAGCGCGGCTCCGGTCAGCGTTGCGGCGACGATCGTTACGGCAGCGATCGCAAGGCGTCGCTTGGCGTGCTGCATGGTCTTCTCCAGTTCTCGGTTCTCTCGGTTGGGCGCCGGCGTTCAGGCGGTTGCCGGCTGCAGCGGCGCGCCCTGCAGCATGACGCGATAGAGAAAACGATACTCGGTCGGGTCGAAGTCGGCGTTCGCCTGATGCATCACGCTGCGGTTGTCCCAGATCACCATGTCGCCGGGCCGCCACTTGTGCCGGTACTCGTACTTCGACTGCGTCGCATGCGCGTACAGCTCGTCGATGAGCTTGAACGCTTCGTCGGGCGGAAGCCCGTCGATGCCTTCCATTCGCGCGGTATTGAGGTAAAGCGCCGAGCGTCCGTTCTCCGGATGCCGAATGACGAGCGGCTGCACGGTCTGCGGGATCTTCGCGCGCTCTTGCGCCGACAATGCCGCCATCTTGCGCGGGCTCTTGCTGCTTTCGTACACGTGCGGCGAGCGAAGCTTGACCAGCGCGCGGCGTCGCTCTTCGGGAAGATCGTCGAACGCCGCGCGAACGTCGACGAACTGCGTGTCGCCGCCGAAGCTCGGCAGGCTCACCGCGTGGAGCATCGTCGCCTTCGGCGGCGCCTCGAAGTTCGAGTGATCGGTGTGGTACTGCTCGCCGCGAACCTTGAGCTTGCCGTCGACCATCGGCAGGTCGCGGCTCGAGATCGTGCCGACCTCCGGATGCTCGGCGAGCGTGAACTGCTTGACCTGCTGCTCGAGCAACGGCCCGAACAGGCGAGCGGCGGCGGCGAACTGCAGCGGCGTCAGCTGCTGGTCGCGGATGACCAGCACCGCGTACTTGATCCAGGCGTCGTAGAGGGTGCGGCGCGTCGCGTCGTCGACCGGTTTCGAAAGATCGACACCCTTGGCCTCGGCACCGATCGTGCCGGTGAGCGGAGTGATGGTGAGGGACATCGCGTTGGCGCCGATCGATCGAGGGCCGACATTGTCGCCATCCCGACCTCGTTGCGCCAATCATCATTCGTCGATCATCCATAATCTGCAGTGATGTCGCCGCGCAAAGGCAGCGCACCGGCTGATGGCTTCACCGACGCGTCGCGCGAGTGCTTCGGCGCAGGAGGTCGGCAAGCAGCAACGCGGCGCGCGATCGCGGCCGGTCTCTCGTGTAGATCACGTTGACGGCGAGCTGGATGCGCGGCACGAATGGGCGGAAGCATAGGTCGTCGAACTTGCCGGATAACGACGTCGCGCGGTCGACCAACCCCACGCCTGCGCCTTCGCTCACCATCAGGCAGGCGGCAAGCGACGAGCTTGCTTCCACACCAACTTCGGGGATCGGCTGGCCCGCTTTACGGCATGCATCCTCGATCAGCATGCCAATGCGCGTCGCGGCGCCGAGCGAGATGACTTGCAAGCCGACGAGGTCCTCGGCCGCGATTGCGCGCTTGCGCGCGAGCGGATGCGCTCTGGGCACGACGCAGGCAAGCTCGGTGACGACGAGATCCTCGACGTCGACGCCACGCTCGACCACGGGCGCGTACACGATGCCGAGATCGACCTCACGGCGTGCAACGCGCTCGACGACGAGCGGCGTGGGCAGCGATTGCACCGCGATCTGCACGCCCGGACTGCGCTTGCGAAACAATGCGATCGCGCGCGGCAGGAACGCGTTGACCAGCGTCGGCGACGTCGCGATCACGAGCCGCCCGCTGCGTCCGTCGCGCATCTCCTGCACCACACGCGTCAACGTGCCGATCCGCCCGAAGATTTCGTTCACGTCGGGCAACATGTCGACCGCCTCGGGCGTCGGATGCAGCCGTCCGCCGATGCGCTCGAACAGGCGGAAGCGGAGCTGCTGCTCCATGTGCTTCAGCACATTGCTGACCGCCGGCTGCGAGACGTTCAGCTGTCGCGCCGCGCCGGTTACCGACCCCGACCGCATCACCGCGTGAAAGACTTCGAGCTGACGCAGATTCAAGGCAAGGGCGCGTGAAGCCCTAGCAGGCGCGCACGCGAAGCGCCGCGGGGTTAGTCTGCGTGCCCGGCCTGCGGCACCGGCGCCGGTCCTTCGTCGGCGGGCTCGGCCTCGACCTTCGTGCGACCCGCAAGCAGCACATACGCCGTCGGCACGACGAAGAGCGTCAAGAGCGTGCCGAACGACATGCCGCCGACGATCACCCAGCCGATCTGCGCACGCGATTCCGCACCCGCACCGCTTGCGAGCGCCAGCGGCATCGCGCCCAGCACCATCGCGCCGGTCGTCATCAGGATCGGCCGCAGGCGCAACGTTGCCGCGTCGACCACTGCGTCGACCATCGCCTCGCCCTTCGCACGCAGCTGGTTGCTGAACTCGACGATGAGGATGCCGTGCTTCGTGATGAGGCCCACGAGCGTCACCAATCCCACCTGACTGTAGATGTTGAGCGTGCCACCCGTGAGCCACAGCGCGAGTAGCGCGCCGGTCATCGACAGCGGCACCGACAGCATGATGACGAACGGGTGCACGAAGCTCTCGAACTGCGCCGACAGCACTAGGTAGATGAACAGGAGCGCCAGCACGAACGTGAAGTAGATCTCGGTGCCCGATGCGCGGAATTCGCGCGATTGGCCGTCGAGATCGGTCGACGCGGTTGGCGGCAGCGCACGTTGCGCGACTTCATCCAGTGCGCGCAGCGCCTCGTCGATCGCGTAGCCGGGCGCGAGCGTCCCGGTGACCTTGACCGCACGCAATCGATTGAAGTGGTTGAGCGATTGCGGCGCGACGCCCTCCTTCACCTCGACCAGATTCGCAAGCTGCGTCATCTCGCTGCCGCGGCCCCGCACGTAGATATCGCGGATGTCGGCGGGTGAACTGCGATCGTAGGGCGCGACCTGCACGATGACGTCGTACTGCTCGCCTTCGCGTTTGAAGCGCGTGACCTGCCGGCCGCCGAGCATCGTTTCGAGCGTACGGCCCACGGTATCGACGTTGACGCCGACGTCGGAAAGCTTGTCGCGATTGATCTGCACGCGGACCTCGGGCGTATTGAGCCGCAGGTCGATCTGCAGGTTCTGCACGCCGGGAATCTTGCGCGCCTCGTCGACGAAGCGGTCGGCGATGCGGTTCAACTCCGCATACGGGACCTGCGACATGATCACGTACTCGATCGGCTGCGAGCGGAAGCGCTGGCCGAGCGACGGCGGGTTGATCGGGAACGCGAGCGCGCCCGGAATCGACATCATCTGCGGTCGCAACTCGTCGGCGATCTTCTGCGCGCTCTTCGTCCGCTCCTCCCAGGGCTTCAACCGCAGGATTGCGTTGCCGTCGACGACCGTCGGAAAGCCGGAGAACGCCGTGTACGCGGCCGCCTCGCCGATCTTCGCGTACATCGCCTCGATCGGCTTCATCTGATCGCCGGTGTACGTCGGCGTCGAGCCTTGCGGCGCGCTGACGATGCCGAACACGACGCCGCGGTCCTCGATCGGCGCAAGCTCGCTCTTGAGTTGCGTGAAGATGAACGCGCCGGCGCCGAGCGTAATCACCCAGCCGAGGACGCCGATCCAGCGGTTCGCAAGCGTGAAGCGGAGCGACCGGCGATAGCCTGCGGTGATCCAGTTGATGAAGCTCTCGATCCAGTAGTAGGCGCGGTTGTGCTTCGTCTGATGACGCAAGAGCAGCGAGCACATCATCGGCGTCAGCGTCAGCGCGACGAACCCCGACACCAGCACTGCGCCGGCGAGCGCGAGCGCAAACTCGATGAACAGTCGCCCGGTGCGCCCCGTCGCGAACGCAAGCGGCGCGTACACCGCGGTCAGCGTCAGCGTCATCGCGACGATCGCAAAGCCGATCTCGCGCGCGCCCTTCATCGCGGCCTCCTTGCGCGACAGGCCTTTCTCGATGTAGCGGAAGATGTTCTCGAGCATCACGATCGCATCGTCGACGACGAGCCCGATCGCGAGCACCATCGCGAGCAGCGTCAGCGTGTTGATCGTGAAGCCGAATGCATACATCAGCGCGAACGCGCCGACGAGCGACACGGGGATCGTGACGATCGGAATCAGCGTAGCCCGCAGGCTTCGCAGGAAGAAGAAGATCACCAGCACGACGAGCGCGACCGCCTCGCCAATCGTCCGGAACACGCTCCTGATCGAGCGGTCGATGAACACCGACGTGTCGTAGGCGATGACGAGCTCCATGCCGGACGGCAGGCTCGGATTGATTTTCGCCACTTCGGCGCGCACCGCTTTCGAGAGCTCCAGCGGATTCGCCACGGCTTGCTTGATCACGCCGACGTTGAGCGACGGCTGGCCGTTGTAGCGCGAGATCGTGCGCTCGTCGATGGCGCCGATCGCGACAGTGCCCAAGTCGCGGATGCGCACCGGATAGCCGCCGACGTTCGCGACAACGATGCCGCCGAACTGCTCGGCGCTCGTCAGGTCGGTCTCGGCAACGACGGTGAATTCGCGCGCCTGGGACTCGATGCGACCGGCGGGAATCTCGGCGTTCTGCCGGCGGATCGCATCCTCGACATCCTGCACCGTCAGCTTGTAACCGGCGAGCCGTGTGCGGTCGAGGTTCACGCGCATCGACACCTGGCGCTCGCCGAAGATGCGCACGTCGGCCGCGCCCGGCAGCACGGACATCCGCGGCTTCACGTAGCGCGCGATGTAGTCGGACGCTTCGAGCGGCGTGAGCGAGCCGGCGCGCACCGCCATGTAGATGATCGGCTGCGAATCCGACTCGACCTTCGCGATCACCGGCTCGTCGACCGAATCCGGCAGGCGGCCGCGCACGCGCGCGACCTTGTCGCGAACGTCGGCCGCCGCGGAGTCCGGATTGCGCGAGAGCTTGAAAACGACGTTGATCTGACTCCGCTCCGAACGACTTTGCGACGTCATCAGCTCGACGCCTTCGATGCCGGCGAGCGAGTCCTCCAGCGGCTTCGTCACCTGCGACTCGACGACTTCGGCCGACGCACCCCGGTAGGTCGTGTTGACGCTGACCACCGGCTCGTCGATGCGCGGATACTCGCGCACCGGCAATCGCGTGTACGAGATCAGCCCGACGAGCAGGATGACGAGCGACAGGACGGTCGCGAGGACCGGTCGGCGAACGCAGAGCTCAGGTAGTTGCATCGCGCGCCTTAAACGTTCAGGAGCCGGTCTTCACCGCGGCGGCCGGTGCCTTGCCGACATCGGTGGGCGCCGGCGGGCTCTTCGCGTTACGCACCGACACCGTCGCGCCGTCGCGCAGCCGGTGCTGTCCCGCGGTCACGACCATCTCGCCGGCGGTCACGCCGTTGACGATCTCCACCTTGCCTTCGCGGCGCTGGCCGAGTTCGACTTTCGCGCGAACCGCCCGATTGTCGATGACCTTGAACACGAACTGCTCGTTGCCTTGCGGCACGAGCGCCTGCTCGGGCACGACCAGCGCCTCGGCGACGTCCTTCGTGATGAGCCGCACGCGCGCGAACATGCCGGGGCGCAAGCTGGCATCCTGGTTCTTCACCTGAGCTCGAATCACCACGGAGCGACCGGCCGCGTCGAGCAGCGGGTTGACCGCGATCACGCGCCCTTCGAACGTGCGATTCGGATACGCGTCGAGCGTGATCTCGAGCGGCTGGCCTGACTGCACCCGGCGCAGGTAGACCTCCGGCACGCGTAAGTCGACCTTCAGCGGATCGATCGACTCGAGATTGACCAGGTCGGCGCCTTCCTTCACATAGTCGCCGACCGAGATCGACCGAAGGCCGATGATCCCCGCGAACGGGGCCTTGATCTCGGTCTTCGCGAGGCGCGCTTCGACGACGGCGAGCGCCGCCTCCGCGACGCGCAGAATGTTTTCCGCCTCGTCGCGCGCCTGGCCGGAGATGAAGTTGCTCTTCGCGAGGTCGACGGCGCGGTCGTACTTGGTGCGGGCAAGCTTGTGATTCGCGCGGGCCTGTTGCAACTCGGCTTCGTTGATCGCGGCGTCGAGCCGAAGCAGCGTCATGCCGCGCGAGACGCGCTGGCCTTCTTTGAACTGGATCGCCGCGATGCGCCCCGCCACTTCGGGACGCACGGTGACCGACTCGTCTGAACGCAGGCTGCCAACGGCGGTGATCGTCTGTGGCAAGCGCACCGTTTCGACCGCCGCTGTTTCGACGGGCGTGGCCTGCGGGGCGCCGCCCTGACCGCCGGCGCCGGGACCGCCCTTTGTCGCCGGGGCGGCGGGCGTCGCCGCCGTAGCAGGCAGCGGATTGCGGTTGCCCAGCCAATAACCGCCCCCGGCGGCGGCCGCGATGGCCACCGCGACGATCGCGGCAAGGGCACCTTTGTTCATGAATTCGAGTGGACGGACGGCAGGCAAAGACTTGTAATTATGGGGGGTGTGCAACCCTCCGGCAAACCGCCAGGTTCTCATGGGGTCAGAGTACTTTTCGGCCCCCGTCGATCCAACGTGCCGTGCCGGTTCGCGCCGATAAAGTACTCTGAGCCCTCTTCCCGAGCGTTCACCGGCGGCGAAAGTTCCTTGCTGCTATCTTTCGTTACGTATCTCGCCCCCATCCATCCATGCTCCGACGCACTCTGTTGAACCGCCTAGGCTTCGCCGTAATCGCCGCGCTGGCGGTCCCTGGGCTGCTCCACGCGCAGGCCTTCCCGGCCAAGCCAGTCAAGCTCGTCATCCCGTTCCCGCCGGGCGGCTCGCTCGACAACGTCGGCAGGCTGCTCGCGCAGAAGATCTCCGAGTCGTGGGGGCAGACGATCGTCGTCGAAAACCGGCCCGGTGCGGGCGGCAATGTCGGCGCCGATGCAGTGGCGAAGTCGCCGGCCGACGGTTACACGGTCGTGATGGGCGCGTTGTCGACGCACGCGGTCAATCCGAGCCTCTATCCGAAGATGCCGTACGACGCGGTGACGGACTTCGCGCCGATCAGCCTCGTCGCGATCACGCCGAACGTACTGGTCGTCAACGCGGCGCTGCCGGTCAACTCGCTGAAGGACCTGATCGCCTACGCGAAGGCGAATCCCGGCAAGGTCAACTTCGGCTCGGGCAGCAACGGCAGCGCGGGGCATCTGGCCGGCGAACTGTTCAAGGTCGAGACCGGCACCGACGTCGCCCACATTCCGTTCAAAGGCGGGGCACCGGCAACGCAGGCGCTCGTCGCCGGTGATACGCAGTTCATGTTCGACAATCTGGCGAACGCGATGGCGCAGTTGAAGGGCGGCAAGATCAAGGCGCTCGCCGTGACGACTGCGCAGCGAAGCAAGCTTGCGCCGGAGCTGCCGACGATGGCCGAAGCGGGAATGCCTGGATTCGACATCTCGACGTGGTTCGGCATCCTGGCGCCGGCGGGAACGCCGCCTGAAGTCGTCGCGCGATGGAACGCAGAGCTCGTCAAGGCACTCAATGCACCGGATGTGCGCGAAAAGATGATCGCCCAGGGGGCCGATCCGACGCCGACGACGCCTGCGGAGTTCGCTTCGTTCATTGCGCGGGAGCGGGAGAAGTACGCGCGCATCATCAAGGCGAGCGGTGCGCGGGTCGATTGAACAAGCACGTTGGAGTGGCGGTAAACCAGAACCTACGAGTGGATAAGCGTCGTCTCGCTGCGCTCGACAACGCCAAGGAGAAGCAATGAAGACCAGCCGCCGCCGTGCAATGGTTGCTGCGATTGTGCTGACCGTTGCGCCGATCACGAACGCCCAGACGACGTATCCGAACAAGCCGATCCGCGTCGTCGTCCCGTTCCCCGCAGGCGGCACGACCGACATCCTGGCGCGCGCCGCCGCGCAGAAGATGAGCGACGCGTGGGGACAGCCGGCCGTCGTCGACAACCGTCCCGGCGCCGCTGGCAACATCGGCAGCGAGCTCGTCGCGAAAGCGCCGAACGACGGTTACACGCTCTTGATGGGCACCGTCGGCACACACGCGATCAATGCGAGCCTGTATTCGAAGATGCCGTACGACCACGTGAAGGATTTCGTTCCCATCGTGCTCGTCGCCGGCGTGCCGAACGTGCTCGTCGTGCATCCGTCGGTGCCGGCCAATTCGGTCAAGGAGCTCATCGCCTACGGCAAGGCGAATCCCGGCAAGCTCAACTTCGCGAGCTCGGGCAGCGGCACGTCGATCCACCTTGCCGGCGAATTGTTCAAGGTCTCGACCGGCGTGGCGATGCAGCACGTTCCTTACAAGGGCAGCGCGCCGGCGATCTCCGACCTTCTCGGCGGCCAGGTGCAGTTGATGTTCGACAACTTGCCGTCGGCGTTGCCGCACATCAAAGGCGGCAAGCTGAAAGCATTGGCCGTCACCAGCGCCACACGCGCGCCCGCGCTGCCCGACGTACCGACGGTTGCCGAAGCCGGCATCCCGGGTTTCGAGGCGTCGAGCTGGTTCGGCCTTCTTGCACCGGCCGGCACGTCGCGCGACATCGTGACGAAGATCAACGGCGATGTCGCGAAATGGCTTGCGACCGCCGACGCCAAGGAGAAGCTTACCGCCGCCGGCGCGAACGTGTTCGGGGGAACGCCGGAAGACTTCGCGAAGCACATCGCCGCGGAAACGACGAAGTGGGCAAAGGTGGTCAAGGAAAGCGGCGCCAAAGTGGATTGAACCAGACCCGGCCGTCCGACGATTGGCTTACGTACTCGTAGGTGATCGTGCACCCGTGTGAGCTCGCGCGCGGCCTACCCGACTTTCAGCCACCGGCCGCGCTTGCGGGCTTCCTGCAGCATCTATCGTGACGCTATGAATCTCGGTGAATCGAGGAGAAGCGTCATGAAGCAACGCATCATTCGAAGCGGTCTTGTCGGCGCGCTGGCTGTGGTCACGATGCCGGTTGCCGCCCAGTCCTATGGGCAACCCGCGTACGGACCCGAAGCAGCCTCGTATAACGCGCAAGCGCGCGTCGTGAGCTCGGTTCCGATCCGCGAAGCCGCAACGTCGGCGCCGCGTCAGGAATGCTGGACGGAGCACAGCGAGCCTTCGGGCGGCGGCAATCGGGCGGTCGGCACGGTGATCGGCGGCATCGCGGGCGGACTCATCGGTCACCAGATCGGAAGCGGAAGCGGCAACACCGCGGCGACGATCGCAGGCACGCTGGGAGGCGCAGCCGTTGGCAACGAAGTCGCGCGACGTCAGGGCGGCGGCGACACGCGCGCCGTCGAGCGTTGCCGCACGGTGGCCGACCATCAGGATCGCATCGTCGGCTACGACGTTGTCTACCGTTTCCAGGGCCGCGAGTTCCAGACGCGCCTGCCGTACGAGCCGGGTGCAGAGTTGCCGGTGCAGGTAACCGTCGCCCCGGCACGGTAAGTACAAACGGATGAACCAACCCAATATCGACACCGCGATGAAAGAATCGCGGTGTCGACTTTGGGTTACTCTAACTTACCGATCCGCTTCACCACATCGCTCATCTTTGCCGCGTCGGCGTCGACGTAGCGCGTGAAATCGGGCGCGTCCTGGTAGAGCACCGGACTGCCGGCCTTCAGTAGAACTTCGCGGACTTTCGCATCGCTTCCCGCGGCCCGCGCCGCCTCGCGCAGTCGCGCGACGATCGGATCCGGCGTGGCCTGCGGCACGAAGAGGCCGGCCCATTGCGCGAAGTCGATCGCTACGCCGATCTCCTTGAGCGAAGGCACATCGGGAAGCGCGACGAGGCGCGCGTCGCCCCAATGCGCAAGCGCTCGGATCTTGCCGCCCTGCACGTGCTGCACAATCGTCGCGGGCCCGGTTGCGATCGCATCGACCTGTCCGCCGAGCAATCCGACGATCGCCGGGCCTGCGCCGGTATAGGGAACGTGCGTCATCTTCACATCCGAAGCGAGCATCAGCATCGCCATCGGAATATGCATCGTCCCGTAGTTCCCCGACGAGCCGAAGTTGATCTTGCCGGGATTCGCCTTCACGTGCGCGATGAATTCGGCGTACGTCTTCCACGGCGAGTCCGCGCGCACGGCGAGCACCGTCGGGTCCGCGGTGAAGCGCGCCACCGGCTTCAAGTCCTTCACTTCGAAAGCGGGCGCGCGACCCAGCACCTTGTCCGCTTCGGGAAGGATGACGAGCGACGACAGCGCAAGCAGGACGGTATAGCCGTCGGGCTTGGACTTCGCGACGTTGGCCATCCCGATCCCGCCGCCGGCGCCCGCGCGGTTCTCGATGACGACCGGCTGCTTCAGGTTCGCGCTCATCGCCTCCGCGACCGGCCGCGCGACCGTGTCGGCCACGCCGCCCGGCGGGAACGGGACGATCATCGTAATCGGGCGATCCGGGTACTGGGCGGCGGCGATGCCGGTCGCGAGGGAAAGCGTGGCTACCGAGAGCCATTGGCGAAGCTTCATCGACGATCTCCGATCGACAATCAGGCGTTTAGCGTCGAGCGTAACACCTTCGCTCAACGCTTCTCGTGCGCATCCACCGCCTGCTTGATCCGCGCAAGCCGCTCCTCGGTCGTCGGATGCGAGGAAGCGAACGCCGGCAGCCGCTTGGCCTCCTTTTCACCCTCGATACGCACGAAGAAATCGTAGAGCGGCCGCGGCGCCATTCCGTTCACGCGCAGGAACTCGAGCGCGTAGTCGTCCGCCTCGTTCTCGAACGCGCGGCCGTAGCGCATCATGCCGAGCAACAACGGCACGTTCGCGGCGGCCGTCGAGAAGTCGCCCCAGATCACGCTCACCAGCGCGCCGACACCCAGCACCTGAAATAACTGCCGCATCGAATGACGATGCACGACATGGCCGAGCTCGTGCCCGAGCACGGCCAGCACGACGTCGTCGCTGCCGGCGAACGTCACCATCTCGTCGAACATCACGAGCGTGCCGCCCGGCAGCGCGAATGCGTTCAGCGTGCCGCTGCGAAACTCGACACGGACGTCGGTGCCCGGCGCCGCGACGCGCGCCGCTTCCTCGAAACGCTTGATGATCGCAGCGCGTCTTTCCACGGGCATCTGCGACGGCTTGAGCATCCGCTCGTCGAGCAGCGCCAGCACGTTCTCGCCAATCCGACGATCGAACTCCACGGGCATCGACTGCGCCAGCTTTCGCGCGACGACCGGCAGCCCCTCGACGTAGAACCAGATACCGAGCCCGATGGCCAGTGCGAGCGCAACAAGCACCGCGCCCCACGCCTTCTGCATGCGCACGACCCACGATGTGCGGACGCCGGCCTGCGCGAGTGCATTCGGCAGCGAGCGATCCGGATCGACCACCTCGAGCGTCACGCCGTCCGGCAGCGCAAGCATGCGAGGCGCATGGGCGAACGATTCCGGGACGCCGACGCTGGCGATCGGCACGCGCTCGAACGCGCGACGCGAGGCGACCACGAGCGATTTTTCGTCGATCGATAGCGACACGATTTCGCCTTCGGCGGATCGCCCGTCGAACTTCGTTGCCGACCAGCTCATGCCCATGCTCACGATCACAAGCCAATATCGAGGCCGAACGCGTCGAGCGCAGCATCGCCGGCAGCGAGACCCGGACCTGCGACCGTCGCCTGCGCCAGCGCGGTAAGCGGCTCATCAGATTCCGTGCGCATGCACTCGACGCGATAGCGCGCGAGCGCGACGGCGGCGAACGGCCAGTACAAGCCGAGCGTTGCGATCGTCAGGACAACGTTCCTGAACGTGAGCTTCGCGAGCGGGCCCGCAGCGATCGCCGAGGAGAAGCGTACGTCCTCGAGCCGCGTATGCGACCACACGAGCGCCTGCATCCGCGCGGCGAAGTACGGCCACGCGAAAAGATAGCCGACGAAGCCCACGCCGAAGCCGACGCCCAGCGTGAGGATGGGGTTGATCGTCGACATTGCGCTGGCGAAGCCGAACATGCCAACGAACGCCACCAGCGATGCTGCGCCGATCAGAAGCATCGCCTTGAAGTAAATCGCATAGAAGCCGCTCGCCGCCGAAAAGAACGAGAAGGCGCGGGCGCCAAAGCGCGCGCGCCGATGCTGATAGGCCTTCAAGCGATGATGCATCCAGGGAATCATCGCGAACGACAGGATGCCCGCCGCCCCGAGCAGTCCGAGGCGGTCGCTGGCGACCGCCGTTATCGCCGCGCTCGAAAACCAGATGGCGAGCGGCGGCAGCACGACCTGATAAGCCTCGCTCGTCGGCGAATCGAATCCGAAGCGAAGACCTCGCCAGCTCGTGTTGACCAGCTTGAAGCGCTGCGCTCGCATGAACAGCCACGGTCCGACGGCGCAAAGGACGACGAGCATGACGAGGCCCGTGTTCCGCGAAATGTCGAACGCGAACGTGTAACCGGCGAGCAGGACGAGCGCAACGATGCGGCCTAGCAGAATCGCGCGCGCGTCGCCGTGATAGTCGAACGCGCGGCCTTGAAGCTGCGTGTTCTGCCAGAAATAACGGGTCTTGCGCACCTTCGCCCACGCCGAATAGATGCCGAGCGTGACCAGCGTGAGGAACAGATTGACGATCCAGATGCGGAAGTACTCGGCGCCGTCGCCGGTGAACGTGAATGGCGACAATCGCTCGGGGACCTTCGCAGGTGGCGGTGATGGCGCACCGCCCAGCTCCTCGCGCAACCTTCCCGGCTCGAGCTCGTCGGCGAGCTTGCGCGGTTGCGTCGGCTGCGCTGGAGCAAGCCAGGGCCCGCGGTCGTCGTTGTTCGCACGACCGTAGTCGGGCCGCGGCGGAATCGCCGTCTTGTCGCGATCGTTCACGCGCTGCGCCAGACCGCCCACGCAAAGACCAGCCAGCCGACGATGAACGCCACACCGCCGATCGGCGTCACCGCACCGAAGCCGCGAATGCCGCTCAACGCGAGACCGTACAGCGAGCCGGAGAACAGCACGATGCCTGCGACCAAGAGCCAAGCGGCAACGCCGGCGAGCGTTGCATCGGCGCGATGCAGCAAAAACAGCCCGACGACGAGGACGCCGAGCGCGTGCCAGGCGTGGTACTGCACGGCGGTCTGCCAGATCGCCATCTCGCTCGCTCCAAGACGGGCTCGCAGCGCATGCGCTCCGAACGCGCCGAGCGCGACGGCGGCCGCAACGGCGAGTGAACCAACGACGAGCGCGAGCCGGGCGGACATGATGGGACTCTACCGAATCTTCCCGCGGGCGCGCCATCGGCCGATCGGTCGGCGGTCCGAAACGCTAGAATCGATGGTTCATCAACCTTGCGATCACGCCAATGACCCTCGAACGCCGCAACGTCGGCAAGCGCCTGTCGGACCTCGTCATTCATCGTCCGAGCGGTCTGTGCTGGCTCGCCGGCCAGGTCGCGGACGACGCAAAAGCGGACCTGCCGACGCAAACGCGGCAGGTGCTCGCGTCCGTCGATCGACTGCTTGCGGAAGCCGGCAGCAACAAGCGGAACATCGTCTCGGCGACGATCTACCTCGCAACCATGGCGGACTTTTCGGCGATGAACGCGGTCTGGGAGGAATGGGTGCCGAAAGGCGAGACGCCGGCGCGCGCGACCGTCGAAGCGAAGCTTGCGAATGCCGACTACAAGGTCGAGATTCAAGTCGTCGCGGCGTTGTAACGAAACGATCCACGTTCCGAAGCCATGACGCCCCCTCCCGACGCTGCCGCAAGAGCCGTGATCGAAGCGAGCTCGCACCGCACGACCCCGGCCCCGATCCCGGCGAACGCGATGCCGGTTTCGCGCGAGCTGTTCGACCGGATCATGGTGCCGTGCTACGCGCCGGCGCCGTTCATTCCTGTGCGCGGTGAAGGCTCGCGCGTCTGGGACCAGGAAGGACGGCTCTACATCGACTTCGCGAGCGGCGTCGCGGTGACGTCGCTCGGACATTGTCACCCGGCGATCGTGCGTGCGCTCGACGAGCAGGCGCGCAAGCTCTGGCACGTCAGCAACTGGTTCACCAACGAGCCCGCGCTGCGCCTCGCGCAGAAGCTCGTCGATCACACGTTCGCCGAGCGCGTCTTCTTCGCGAACTCGGGGGCTGAAGCGAACGAGGCTGCGCTGAAGCTCGCGCGCCGCTTCGCGCACGATCGCTTCGGGCCGCACAAGCTCAAGGTCATCTCGACAGTCAATTCGTTCCACGGACGGACGTTGTTCACCGTCACGGCCGGCGGCCAGGCGAAGTACGCGCAAGGCTTCGGGCCGAGCCCCGCCGGCATCGTGCACGTGACGTACAACGACGTCGCCGCGCTGACCGCTGCGTTCGACGAGGCCGGTGCGGAGATTTGCGCGGTCATCCTCGAGCCGATGCAAGGCGAGGGCGGCATGACGCCGGGTACGGCGGAATTCCTGCAGACCGCACGCCGGCTGACGAAAGAGCACGGCGCGTTGCTGATCCTGGACGAGATTCAGAGCGGCATGGGTCGCACCGGCACATTGTTCTCGTATATGCAGAAGGGCATCGTCCCCGACATCCTCACGTCCGCGAAGGGCTTGGGCGGCGGCTTTCCGATCGGCGCGATGCTCACGACGACCGATATTGCAAGCGTGTTCAGCGCTGGCGTGCACGGCACGACCTTCGGCGGCAATCCGCTCGCGTGCGCGGTTGCGAACGCCGTGTTCGACGCGATCAACACGACGGAGGTGCTCGATGGCGTCAAGGCGCGGCACGCGCTTTTTGTCGAGGGACTGAAGGCGATCAACACGCGCCGCCGCGTGTTCAGCGACATCCGCGGCGAAGGCGTATGGATCGGTTGTGAGCTTGACGCACGATGGCACGGCAAGTCGGCCGATGTGCTGCGCGCCGCGGGTGAAGCAGGCCTGCTCGTGCTGATGGCAGGCCCGGACGTCGTGCGGCTTGCGCCTTCGCTCGTGATTTCGCTCGACGAGATTCTCGAAGGATTGGCGCGGCTCGAGACGGCGCTCAACCAGGCGTTGGGCTGATTACTCCTCCGCGTCGAACGGCGCGCTCGTTGGATTGCGGTTCTCGCGAATCGTCGTGATCTCGCACTGCACGGCGCCGAGCGTGGTCGCGGTCGCGGGACTGCCGGGGACGCGTCCGACCATGACGCCGTAGAGATAGGTGGTGCCGATGGCGAGATCGCGCGGCGGCAGCATCATCCGCAATTACGCGCGACAGCGTGAGGGCGTGCATCGGCGAGACGTTGGTCCATGTGGCGCCGTTGTCGGTCGATTCGGCGATGACGCCGAAGAAGTCGATTACGCCGCCCGCCGCGTCGTCAGAAGCTTCGATGATGGCAAGCGCGTGAGCGCGTTGCGCCCATGACAGTCCACCGGCGGAGCCCGCGCAGACCAGCCCTTGCGCGGCAACGCTGAGGCTGTCGGCGACGTCGACGAAGCCCGGCGCACGGCGCCGCGGACGCGTTCGCGCTAACCAGGGACATGACGCCGGCGCAGGCAAGCATCGTGTGCCGCATACGTGGCTTCATGGCTTTCCTAGAAAGGACTGCTGGCGCCGGTGCGGCTCGTCACCATCGTCTGCAGCTGGACGCCTGAGCCGAAGCGTTCGCGCGCAACCCGAACAAGTAGCTCGCGCCGGGCGCCAGGGCGACATCGCCGTTGAACGCGCTGACGTTCCCCCAGCGATTGGCGCCGCCGGCCGAAGTGTGCACCGCGGTGAGCGGCGTCCACGTCGTCCCGTTGTCGTGAGCACCACCGGCGAGAGCACGTTGCCGAGACGGTTCGGGAACGCCGCCATCTGCCACATCGCCGATTCTAGCGACATTGCGTCGGAAAGCGCCCGCTAGAATGGTCCGACGCGACCTTGCGGCACAGACAATCGAACATGTTCGTCGTACGACCGATCGCGAGCGGCGACCTGCCGGCGGTCCTTTCGCTCTCGGAGCGGACCGGCACCGGCCTGACGACGCTGCCCGCCAACCGCGAGCGGCTGCGCCAGCGCATCGAACGATCGCTCGCGTCGTTCGCCGGCAATGCGCCGCGTCACGACGAGTGCTACATGTTCGTGCTGGTCGAGCACGAGAGCGGTCGCGTCGCAGGCATCAGCGCGATCGAGGCCGCGATCGGTCTCGTCGAGCCGTGGTACAACTTTCGGCTGCACACGCTCGTCCATGCGTCACGCGCGCTCAACGTGTATACGTCGGTGCCGACGTTGTTCCTCGCGAACGACCATACCGGACATAGCGAACTCGCCTCGCTCTTCGTCGATCACGAATCGCGCCACGGCGGCAACGGCCCGTTGATCGCGAAAAGCCGTTTCCTGTTCATCGCGGAGTTCGCGCAACGCTTCTCGTCGAAAGTCATCGCGGAATTGCGCGGACCGCTGCAGGCCGACGGTCGCAGTTCGTTCTGGGAAGGCTTCGGCCGCCATTTCTTCGCGATGGAGTACTCGGCTGCCGACTACCTGACCGGCATCGGCCAGAAGGCGTTCATCGCCGAGCTGATGCCGCGGCATCCGGTCTACGTCAACCTGCTGCCGGCTGACGCGCGCGCGGCGATCGGTGCGGTCCACGAAGACACGCAACCGGCGCGCGCAATGCTCGAGCAGGAAGGGTTTCGCTACGAAGGCTACGTCGACATCTTCGATGCCGGGCCGACGCTCGAATGCTTTCGCGACCTCATACACGCAGGGCGGCAATCGCAACTGTTGCCGGTCTCGATCGCTGACCCCGTGCCGACCGGCGATGACATCACGTGGCTTGTCGCAAACCGGAAGTTCGCGCAATGGCGGGCGCTCCTCGTTTCCGCACCTGCGCGCGGGGAGCATCTGATGCTCACGCCATCGGCTGCGCAAGCGCTCGAGATCGCCGAAGGTGATACGGTCCGCGCCGTCGCGCTGTCGCCGAAGCATCGATGAACGATCGGCCGGTCGAGGTCAACTTCGACGGACTGCCGGGTCCGACGCATAACTATGCGGGGCTGGCCGAAGGCAACCTCGCCGCCGAGCGTCACGCACGCGCCGTCAGCAATCCGCGCGAGGCTGCATTGCAGGGCCTCGCCAAGATGCGCGCGCTCGCAGCGCTCGGCTACCCACAAGCAGTGCTGCCGCCGCACGAACGGCCGTGCGTCGCAACGCTTCGGCGACTCGGCTTCACCGGCAACGACGGCCAGCTCATCGCGGCCGCTTCGCGCAGCGCGCCGCGTGCCCTGGCCGCGGTGTCCTCGGCCGCAGCGATGTGGACCGCCAACGCGGCAACGGTGAGCGCGTCGATCGATACGCGCGACGGCCGCGTCCACATCACGCCGGCCAACCTCGTCTCGCACCTGCATCGCGCCATCGAGGCACCGACGACGACGCGCGTATTGCGCGCGATTTTCGCCGACGCGTCACGATTCTGCGTGCACGATGCGTTGCCGTTCGCTTCGCAAATGGGCGATGAAGGCGCCGCGAACCACACGCGTTTCACCGCGGACGACGGCCGGGGCGTCGACTTCTTCGTGTTCGGTCGCCAAGCGCTCGCGAGCGGCGGACCGACGACGCTTCGCTATCCGGCGCGACAAACGCGCGAGGCGTCCGAGGCGATTGCGCGACGGCATGGATTGCATCCACAACGCGTCGTGTTCGCACAGCAACGACCCGAGGCGATCGACCGGGGCGTGTTCCACAACGACGTCATTGCAGTCGGCAGTGGCTCCCTCCTGTTCTGTCACGAGCGCGCGTACATCGACTCCGATCGCGTGATCGACGCGCTCGCCAATGCCGTCGGACCAGCGTTCGATCCGGTCATCGTGCGGGAGACGGACGTCACCCTTGACGAGGCAGTCGATACGTATTTGTTCAACAGCCAGTTGTTGGCGCGCGACGATGGTCGCTGGCTGATGGTCGCCGCCACTGATGTGCGCGAGCATCCGCGCGTCGCGGCCTATGTCGATCGGTTGCTCGATGACGGCGGTCCGATCGCCGACGTGCTGACATTCGACCTGCGCCAGAGCATGCGCAACGGCGGCGGTCCCGCGTGCCTGCGGCTCCGCGTGCCGCTTACGCAAGTCGAGCGTGACGCCGTGAGTGCGCGTGTGTTCCTGGATGAGGCGCTCGCGCGCGATCTCGAACAGTGGATTGCCAACACCTATCGCGACCGGCTGGCACCGGAGGATCTCGCCGACCCGGTGCTGCTCGACGAGTCGCGCCGCGCGCTCGACGAGCTGACGACGTTGCTCGGCCTCCCGGTGATCTATCCATTCCAACTCGCTTAGGTGAACGGCCCCCACTCTCGCTTCGCTTGCTGCCCCCAGAGGGGGTGCAGTCGGTTGCTTGGGGCGGCCCTGCGCAACTGACGATGAACCACCGACTGCAGTGTCGCTGCGGCAAGCTGACCGGCACAGTCGCAGAACCAGCATCGGCGATCCGCGCGATCTGCTACTGCAACGATTGTCGCGCCTATGCCTTTCACCTCGGTACTCCGAATGCCGTGCTCGACGCGAACGGCGGCACCAGTGTCGTGGCGACGCAGGGTCGGCATGTGGCGATCGACAAGGGCGCCGAACATCTTGCGTGCGTCTCGTTGTCGCCGAAAGGCCTGCTGCGCTGGTATGCCCTTTGCTGCACGACGCCAATCGCGAACACGCCGAGAGATTGGCGGCTGCCTTACGTCGGACTCGTGCACAACGGCCTGGCAAAGCCGCTCGAAGCGTCGTTTCCAGCCGCGCAGATGCCTGTCAATGCATCCAAGCTCAGGAACAGGCCTTCGCGGCCCGGGCTGCGCGGATTCCTGGCGCTCACGCGCTTCGGCGGCCGCATGATCTTCGCTCGCCTCACCGGCCGCTACCGGACGACGCCGTTCTTCACGGCCGACGGCCAGCCGGTCGTCAACATCGACGTGTTGTCTCGCGAAGAACGCGACAAGGCGACGCGCGCAGCGCAAGCGTCGTTCGATCCATCGTCCTGAAGCTTGGGTCAGGCAAACCCGATCTCGACGCGCCGGTTCTGCCGTCCCTTGTTCTCGATCTTTCGCACGACGACCG
>DATLNR010000176.1:0-50563 GCA_035536655.1 Casimicrobiaceae bacterium | reverse complement strand
ATCCCAGGCTTCGCCATCGCGGCAACGCTGCATTCCGCGTACAACCACATGTTCTTCTCGCCGTTGTTCTCGACGATCGCGGTGCTCGTGGCGCTGCCGCCGATCATGCTCTTCGTGTTCCGCCGCAGCGAGCGCACGGTCGGCGCGTGGCTCGGGCGCGGGTACGACGCGGACGTCGATCTGCTGCACACGTTGAACGACGGCCGCTTCGCCGATTCGCCGGCGGGGAGGTATCTATCGACGCTGCGCGACAAGTTTCGCGGTCCCGTCGTTGCCGATCTGCTCTGCTACCTTCGACTGCATACCGAGCTTGCACTTCGCGCGAAGGGGTTGTTGCTGATGCGCGAGAACGGCTTCGACGTTCCGCTCGACGCGGCGACACGGGAAAAGTTCGAGGAACTGCGCTTCCTGAAGCGCAGCATCGGCAGGACCGGCCTTCTCGCGCTGAAGCCGATGTTGCGTGCGACGAGCCGTGAGCTGTGGCAACTTAGCGTGCTGGAGTGAAGGAAGATCCGATTTCGTCGGTGGATTCGATGCGCAGGACGGCAACCGGGCCGCTCGCCGGCGTTCGCATTCTCGAGCTCGAAGCGATCGGTCCGGTCCCCTTCTGCGGAATGATGCTGGCCGACATGGGCGCCGACGTCCTGCTCGTCGATCGACCCGGCGATTCGGGTCTCGGCCTCGGCGGCCCGCGCGCCTGCGACATCATGTTTCGCGGTCGCCGCTCGATCACGCTCGATTTGAAGCGCGCCGAGAGCGTCGACGTCGTGCTTGACGTCGCCGAACGCGCCGACGCATTGATCGAAGGGTTTCGTCCGGGCGTGCTCGAGCGCCTGGGACTTGGACCGCGACGGCTTCACGAACGCAACGCGAAGCTCGTCATCGGCCGCGGAACCGGCTGGGGCCAGCAGGGACCGCTCGCTTCGCGCGCGGGTCACGACATCAACTACATCGCCTTGACCGGCGCGCTTCATGCGATCGGCCGCGCGGGCCAGAAGCCGGTGCCTCCGCTCAATCTGATTGGTGACTTTGGTGGTGGCGGCATGCTGCTCGCTTACGGCGTCGTCTGTGCTTTGCTCGAGGCGCGCTCATCGGGCCGCGGCCAGGTTGTCGATGCGGCGATGATCGACGGCGCTTCGCTTCTGACGACGATGTTCTGGGGCGTGCAGGCGGCGGGACAATGGTCGCAAGAGCGCGGCACGAACGTGCTCGACTCGGGCGCTCCATGGTACGACGTCTACGAAACCGCAGACGCGAAGTACGTCGCGATCGGCGCGATCGAGCCGAAGTTCTACGCAGAAATGTTGAAGCGGCTGAACTTGAGCGAGAGCGAGCTGCCACGGCAACATGACCCGGCCGGCTGGCCGGCATTGCGCGCGCGGTTCACAGCCGTGTTTCGGTCGCGTACGCGCGATGAGTGGAGCGAACTTTTCGCCGGCTCCGACGCCTGCTTCGCGCCAGTGCTCGCGTTCGACGAGGCCGCTTCGCATCGCCATGCCGCAGAACGCGGGGCGCATGCAACGCTGGCCGGAGTCTTGCAGCCTGCGCCGGCGCCGCGGTTTTCCCGCACGCGCGAAGCGATGACCGACGGCCCGCCCGAGCGCGGCGCGAAAGGTCGTGAAGCGCTGCGCGACTGGGGGTTCAACGAAACGGAGATCGCACAGCTCGTCGCGCGAGGTGCCGGCATCCGTGGCTGACGAAGCGCAGATAGAACGTATGTTCCATTTGTTCGGCGCGCCGGAACTTGTGTTTCATCGACCGATCAGCGAAAATCATCGGCTCGCCTTCGCAGTCCGCAAGCCTTGAACAATTCCACGCGCTTCGCCGACGGCCGTCCGCTCGACGTCCTGTGCCTCGGACGTTTCGCCGTCGACTTCTATGCGCAGCAGATCGGCGCCAGGCTCGAGGACGTCACCAGCTTTGCGAAGTATCTCGGCGGCTCGTCGGCGAACACGGCGTTCGGCTGCGCGCGGCTCGGTCTTCGTACGGGGCTCATCTCGCGCATCGGCGACGACGCGATGGGCCATTTCCTGCGTCGGACGATCGCGGCGGAAGGCTGCGACGTCTCGCATGTCGGCGTCGATCCGTCGCGACTGACCGGCGCCGTCGTGCTCGGCATCAAGGATCGCGACACGTTTCCGTTGATCTTCCTGCGCGAGAACTGCGCCGACATGGCGATCGGCGAGGACGAGGTCGAGGAGTCGTACATCGCGACCGCCCGGGCCCTGTTGATCACCGGCACGCATTTCTCGACCGAGCATGTCGATCGCATCAGCAACCTGGCGCTCGATCGCGCTCGCCGCAACGACGTGCGCACGGTTCTCGACATCGACTATCGCCCGGTGCTATGGGGGCTCACGAAGCGCGGCGACGGCGAGACGCGCTACATCCGCTCGGAGAGCGTCACCGCGCATCTGCAACGCATCGTGCCAAAGATCGACCTCGTCATCGGGACGATCGAGGAATTCACGATCGCCGGCGGAGATGGCGACATCATGCGGTCGTTGCGCAACATTCGCGCGATCACGGAGGCGGTGCTCGTGGTCAAGCGCGGCGCGCTTGGTTGCGCAGTGATCGACGGCGCCGTGCCGGCGTCGCTCGACGAGGCGTTCAACGGGCGCGGCGTCACCGTCGAAGTGCTGAACGTCCTCGGCGCGGGCGATGCGTTCAACGCAGGCTTTCTCTCCGGGTGGGCGCGGGGCGAGGATTACGACGCCTGCGCGCGGTATGCGAACGCCTGCGGTGCGCTGGTCGTCTCGCGACACGGCTGCGCGCCGGCGATGCCGACGCGCGTCGAGCTCGACTATTACCTCGCCAATGCGCGCGCGATCCCGCGCCCCGACCAGGATCCGACGCTGAACCGTTTGCATCGCGTGACGGCGCCGCGAGCGGCGCGCGACGAGCTCTGCATCTTCGCGTTCGACCATCGCAACCCGTTCTTCCATCTCGCGCAGGAAGCCGGTGCCGACGTCGCGCGACTTGCGAAGCTGAAACGGCGATTCGTCGAGGCGGTGGCGCAAACCGAGGCGTCACGCAACCTCGCCGGACGCGTCGGCATCCTCTGCGACGACCGTTACGGGCAGGACGCGCTCAACGCCGCCAGCGGACGCGGCTGGTGGATCGGCCGACCGGTCGAGGTGCCGGGAAGCAATCCGCTCGTGTTCGATCGCGGCCGTTCGATCGGATCGACGCTCGTGTCGTGGCCGGCCGAGCACGTCGTCAAGTGCCTGGTGCAGTTCCACCCGGACGACGCGATCGACGTGCGGCTGGAGAACGAAGCGCAGATCGCCGCGCTCTACGAGGCGACGCAGGCGAGCGGTCACGAGCTGCTGCTCGAGATCGTCCCGCCGAAGCTCGGCTACGATGCTGCGGATCCGCTGTTTCGCACGATCAAGCGGCTCTACAACCTCGGCATTCTTCCGGAATGGTGGAAGCTTCCGCCGATGCCCGCCGCGCAATGGCGCGCGCTCGACGCGCTGATCGCCGAACGCGATCCATACTGCCGAGGCGTGCTGCTGCTCGGACTCAACGCCGATGTGCAGACGCTGTCCTCGGCGTTTCGCGAAGCCGCTGCCGCCGACTGCGTTCGCGGCTTCGCCGTCGGCCGCACGATCTTCGGTGCGCCGTCGCGTGCCTGGCTTGCAAACGAGATCGACGACGCGGAGCTCATGTCGCACGTACGGTCGACTTACGAGGCGCTGATCGACGCCTGGCGCGAGGCGCGCGCGGGTTTCGGTCGGAAAGCGGCATGAGAACGATTCGGCTCACGATGGCGCAGGCGCTCGTGCGCTATCTGGCCGCGTTGCGCGTCGAGAGCGACGATGGCGAGCGGCTCTTCGCGGGCGTGTTCGCGATCTTCGGGCATGGGAACGTGGCGGGAGTAGGTGAGGCGCTCTACGCCAGTCGCGAAACGCTGACGACGTATCGCGCACACAACGAGCAGGCGATGGCGCATGCGGCGATCGCCTTCGCCAAAGCGAGCATGCGCCGTCGGATGATGGCGTGCACGACGTCGATCGGCCCGGGCGCGACGAACTTGATCACCGCTGCCGCCACCGCACACGTGAACCGTCTGCCGGTGCTCTTCCTGCCCGGCGACGTCTTCGTGTCGCGCGCTCCGGATCCGGTGCTGCAGCAGGTCGAATTCTTCCAGGACGGGACGGTGTCGGTGAACGACACGTTTCGGCCGGTGTCGCGCTATTTCGACCGCATCGTGCACCCCGCGCAGCTCTTGACCGCGCTGCCGCGCGCGATCCATGTGCTGACCGACGCAGCGCTGTGCGGTCCCGTCACGCTTGCGCTGCCGCAGGACGTGCAGGCGATGGCATTCGATTATCCAGAGCGCTTCTTCACGCCGTCGCCGGTCCGGTTCGACGCACGGCGGCCGAACGACGACGCTATCGCCGAGGCGTCCGACGCAATCCGCCGCGCGAAGCGACCGCTGCTGATCGCTGGCGGCGGCGTCCTGTACGCACAAGCGATCGATGCGCTGCGCGCGTTTGCCTCGACACACGGCGTCCCCGTCGCTGAAACGCAGGCCGGAAAGAGCGCGTTGCCGTGGAACGATCCGCTGCAGCTCGGCGCCATCGGTGTAACCGGATCGACGGCGGCGAACGAAGTCGCGCGCGAGGCGGATGTCGTGCTCGCCGTCGGGACTCGCCTTCAGGATTTCACCACCGGTTCGCACTCGCTGTTTCCCCAAGCGCAGATCATCGGCGTCAACGTCAACGGCTTCGATGCGCTCAAATGGAGCGCGTTGCCGGTGGTCGGCGATGCGGGCGCTGCGCTGGTCGCGCTTTCGGGCGCGCTCGGCGACTGGCGTTCGGAGCATGGATGGGTCGAGAAGGCCAGGTCGCGGGCGAAGGATTGGCAGGACACGGTGCTGCGGCTCACCAGCGAGCGCGACGTCGAGCTGCCGTACGACGGTGATGTGATCGGCGCCGTGCAGCGCTCGACGGCGGATTCCGCGGCAAACGACATCGTCGTGTGCGCTGCGGGCACGCTGCCGGGCGAACTGCACAAGCTATGGCGCGCGTCCGTGCCGGGCGGCTATCACGTCGAGTACGGGTACTCGTGCATGGGCTACGAGATCGCCGGCGGCATCGGCGTGAAGATGGCGCAACCGCGGCGCGAAGTGATCGTGCTCGTCGGCGATGGAAGCTACCTGATGCTGAACGCGGAGATCGCGACGTCGGTGATGCTCGGCCACAAGCTCGTCATCGTCGTGCTGGACAATCAAGGCTACGGCTGCATCAACCGGCTGCAGCAGGCGGTCGGAAGCGCGCCGTTCAACAACTTGTTCGAGGACTGTGTCGCCTGCGTCGAAGGTCCGCCGTCGATCGACTTCGCGATGAACGCGCGATCGCTGGGCGCGACGGCCGAGCACGTGAGCGGCATTGCTCAATTGGAAGAGGCGATGCAGCGCGCGCGAGCGGCGCGCTCGACGTACGTCATCGTCATCGACACCGATCCGTCGAGGACGACGGTCGAAGGCGGCCATTGGTGGGACGTGGCCGTGCCGGAAGTGTCGTCGCGCGACGAAGTGAACAAGGCACGCGCCGAATACGACGCCGGAAGAAAGGCGCAGCAGTCGTGACCGTAAGGCGACGAACATGAGCGCCGATTTTTCCATTGGCATCAATCCGATCTCATGGAGCAACGACGATCTGCCGTCGCTCGGCGGCGAGATCCCCCTCGAGACGGCGCTCGCCGAAGGTAAAGCGATCGGCTACGAAGGGTTCGAGCTCGGCAACAAGTTTCCGCGCGAGTCGGAAGCGTTGCGCGCCGTGCTGCGCAAGTACGACCTCGCGCTGGTGTCGGGGTGGTACTCAGGTCAACTTGCGCGGCGCTCGGTCGACGAGGAGGTCGACGCAGTCGAGTCGCATAGGAAGCTGCTCGCCGAGAACGGCGCGACGGTGATGGTTTACGGCGAAGTCGCCGATGCAGTCCAGGGCAAGCCGCTGCCGCTTTATCAGCGACCGCGGTTCTTTCGTGAGGATCAATGGCGGACGTACGGTGAGAAGCTCACGCGCTTCGGCCGCCACCTGCTCGCGCACGGCGTGCGGCTCGCCTACCATCACCACATGGGCGCGTACGTCGAATCGCCGGCCGATGTCGATCGATTGATGAGCGTGACCGGCGAGGAAGTCGGCCTGCTTTTCGACAGCGGCCATATGACGTTCGGCGGCGGCGACGCGGTCGCGATGCTGAAGAAGCACGTCGCCCGCGTCTGTCACGTGCATTGCAAGGACGTGCGCTCCAACGTCGTGCGCATGGCGCGCAATCGCAATTGGAGCTTCCTGCAGTCGGTGCTGAATGGCGCGTTCACCGTGCCTTGCGACGGCGTCGTCGATTTTCCGGGTCTCATCGGCGTGCTGCATGCGAACGGGTATCGCGGCTGGATCGTCGTCGAGGCGGAGCAGGATCCAGTCGTTGCGCCGAGCTATGCATACGCCGAGAAAGGCTACCGTTGCTTGCGCGAGATCGTCGACGCCCTCACGCCTTCGGAGCACCGCGTGGGGGCCCTTCGATGAGTCTGCTGGTCAAAGCCCGTCCGGCCAGTCGTGAGATCGTGCGCGTCACGCCGGAATCGGCAGGCTGGCGCTACGTCGGCTTCAGCGCGTACCGGTTGCGTGGCGGCGAATCGATCGAGCTCGACCTCGCCGATCGCGAAATCTGCGTCGTCGTGCTGGCGGGCCGCGCGGACATCGATGTCGGCGACAAGCGATTCGACGATGTCGGCAACCGCGAATCCGTGTTCGACGAACGTCCGCCCGGTGCCATCTACGCGCCCGACGGCGGTAACTCGCGGATCATCGCGACGACCGACGCGGAGTTCGGCGTTGCGCACGCCCCTGGCGGCGGCTCGTTGCCGGCGCGATCGATCGACCCCGCATCGATGAAGCGCAGTGTGCGCGGCCAAGGCGCGAACACTCGCTACGTCTGCGACATCCTGCCGCAAACCGAGGCCGCGGAGCACTTGCTCGTCGTCGAGGTGCGCACGCCGAGCGGACACTCGTCGAGCTATCCGCCGCACAAGCACGACACCGAGGCGCTGCCGGACGAGAGCGCGCTCGAGGAAACGTACTATCACCGCCTCGACCCGGCGCAGGGGTTCGCGTTCCAACGCGTCTACACCGACGATCGCTCGCTAGACGAATCGCTGGCAGTCGAGAACCACGACGTCGTAATGGTGCCGCGCGGTTATCACCCTGTCGTCGTTCCCTACGGCTACGAGTCGTACTACTTGAACGTCATGGCGGGCGCGCGGCGCGAGTGGCATTTCCGCAACGATCCCGCGCACGAATGGATGCTGGAGAAGAAACGATGATCGACGCCGCGCTGTTCGGCGCAGGAAGGATCGGCAAGATCCACGCCGGAAACATCGTCACGCAGCCGGGCGTGAAGCTGCGATATGTCGTCGATCCCGATGCGCAGGCCGCGGCCGCGCTCGCTTCGCAGCACGATGCGACGGTCGCGTCGGTCGAGCAGGTGTTCGACGATCGCACGATCGGCGCCGTGGCGATCGCTTCGTCCACCGATACGCATGCGGACCTGATCCAGCGCGCGGCGCGGTCCGGCAAGGCGATCTTTTGCGAGAAGCCGGTCGATCTTGCGCTTGCGCGTGCTCGCGACTGCGCCGCGGCCGTCAAGCGCGCAAATGTCCCGTGCATGATCGGATTCCAGCGCCGCTACGACCCGACATTCGCGGCTGCGAAGTCGCGTATCGAGGCGGGCGAGATCGGCGAGCCCGAGCAGCTCGTCATCACCAGCCGCGATCCCGGCGCGCCGCCGCTCGAGTACCTGAAGCGTTCCGGCGGCATCTTCAAGGACATGCTGATCCACGATTTCGACGTGTTCCGCTGGATCCTGGACGATGAAGCCGAGAGCGTCTACGCGACGGGCAGCGTGCTGACGAGTCCCGATGTCGCGAAAGCCGACGACGTCGATGTCACCGCGGTCACGATCCGCACGAAGCGCGGCCGGCTTGCTGTGATCAACACGAACCGCCGCGCCGCCTACGGCTACGACCAGCGCTTCGAAGTGCTCGG
Source organism: Casimicrobiaceae bacterium (assembly GCA_035536655.1). Classification (GTDB taxonomy): domain Bacteria; phylum Pseudomonadota; class Gammaproteobacteria; order Burkholderiales; family Casimicrobiaceae; genus VBCG01. The sequence goes on along the minus strand of DATLNR010000176.1, from coordinate 42,512 downwards.
CAGTCGCGGCATGCTGCAGGCCGGCAACCATCGCCCGACGGAAGTCGTCGCGTACACGGATGAGAACGTGTCGGCCGACAAGCCCGAGCATTTCTTCCTCGAGCGCTACCGGGTCGCGTACGCGACCGAGATGGGCCACTTCTTCGACGCCGTCGGCGCCGGAAAGCCGATGCGCACGACGATCGACGACGGCGTGAAGGCGCTGGAGCTCGCCGAGGCGGCGACGACGTCATGGCGCGAGAAGCGGATCGTGATGCTGTAAAACAAAAGCCTACGAGTGAGTAAGCGACGTTTCGCTGACGCTCCACGTCGACTTTGGAGGTAGCAAGGTGGAAATGCGCAAAGGTACTGCCGGCCGTCTGGTCGTCGGCATGGCAGGGCTCGGCCGCATGGGCGCGCGGCATGCGATGAATCTCGCGACGCGCGTTCCGGGCGCACTGCTCGTCGCCGCGAACGACAGCAATCCCGATCAGCTCGACTGGGCAACGAAGACGCTCGGCGTGCGCCGAACGTATGCGCGTTTCGAGGAAATGCTGGCGGATCGGGAGATCGAGGCGGTTTTTCTCGCGACGCCAACCACCGACCACGCCGGGCAGATCATCGCGGCGCTCGAGGCGGGCAAGCATGTGTTCTGCGAAAAGCCGACGTCGCTCGACGTCGACACGTGCCTTCGCGTCGAGGAAGTCGCCGCGAAGCATGCCGACCGCAAGGTGATGATCGGCTACGTGCGTCGCTTCGACCCGAGTTATCGGGACGCGTACGACAAGGTTGCGAGCGGCGCGATCGGCACGCCGTTCCTGGTCAAGTCGCACACGCTCGACAAGCACGATCCGTCGGGCTTCTTCGTCAAGTTTGCGCGTCACAGCGGCGGCATCTTCCTCGACATGAGCGTGCACGATGTCGACTCGGCACGCTGGTTCCTCGGCTCGCCGAAGCCGGTGCGCGCATTCGCGACCGGAACGGTGGCCGTGCACGAAGGACTGCGTGATGTCCCCGACTTCGACAACGGCATCGCGATGATCGAGTTCGAAGGCGGCAAAATGGCGGTGCTGCAGGCGTCGCGCACGATGGCGCACGGCCACGAGACGACGGCGGAGATCACCGGGACGACTGGACGGCTCACCGTCGGTGCGCGCGCACGCCTGTCCCGTGTCGACATCGCCGACGCGCACGGTGTGCGCAACGAATGCACGCCCACGTTCTACGAGCGCTTCGAGGACGCGTTCGTCGTCGAGCTGAACGCTTTCACCGATGCGGTGCGCAACGACGCGCCGCTGCCGCTGACGCTGCGCGACGCGACCGAGGCAACGCGAATCTGCGTCGCGATCCAGCAGTCGGTGCGCAGCAAGCGTTCGGTGGACCTTTAACCCCGGAGCGAAGCGTTGATGGACCTGGTGATCGCGCTTGCCGTGTTCTGCGTCGTGACGCTGTTCACGCCCGGGCCGAACAACGTGATGCTGATGACGTCGGGACTGAACTTCGGCATCCGGCGCGGCCTGCCGCACCTCCTCGGCGTCACGCTTGGTTTCACCGTCATGGTGCTCGCGATCGGCCTCGGGCTCGGAGCGGTGTTCGAGGCCTGGCCGGTCGCCTACACAGTCCTCAAATACGCCGGCGCCGCATACTTGCTTTATCTCGCCTGGCAGATCGCGACTTCTGCGCCGCCATCGACCGAGAACGCGTCGAAGGGCAGACCGATCAGCTTTCTGCAAGCCGTGGCGTTCCAGTGGGTGAATCCCAAGGCGTGGGTCATGGCAGTCGGCGCGGCGTCGACCTATGCGGCGATCGCCCCATTTCCGTTCAACATGTTCGTCATCGCCGCGTTCTTCGGTGTGCTGGGTCTCGCCTCGTCGGGCACGTGGCTCGGGCTGGGCGCCGCGCTGCAGCATCTGCTGAAGAATCCGCGCGCCGTGCGCATCGTCAACGTCGTGATGGCGCTGCTCCTGGTCGCCTCGTTGTATCCGATCTTGGCCGACGACATTCCGCTATAGCGTGCGCCGCGCCGCACGATGATCGTTCACCTGGTCGACGGAACGTACGAGCTGTTCCGTCATTTCTACGGTCTGCGCCGCTTCAACAAGGGCAAGGATCCACCGTTCGGGGCGGTGATCGGCGTCCTGCAGACCGTGCTGCAAATGATCGAGAAAGACGCGACGCACATCGGCGTCGCGACCGATCATGTCATCGAATCGTTTCGCAACCGGCTATGGCCCGGCTACAAGACCGGTGCGGGCATCGATCGTGCACTGCTGTCGCAGTTTCATCCGCTCGAGGAAGCGCTCGTCGCGATGGGCGTCGTCGTCTGGCCGATGGTGGAGCTCGAAGCGGACGATGCGCTCGCTTCAGCCGCGCGAATCGCATTCCACGACGAGGTCGTCGAGAAAGTCTGCATCTGGACGCCGGACAAGGATCTCGCGCAGTGCGTGCGACGCGATCGCGTCGTGCAGATCGACCGTCGCGCGCAGGAGATTCGCGACGAGGCCGGTGTCGTGCGCAAATTCGGCGTCGCGCCGGCGTTGATTCCCGATTTTCTCGCGCTCGTCGGTGACGCGGCCGACGGCTATCACGGCATTCCGGGGATCGGGGCGGTGACTGCCGCGCAACTTCTGAACAAGTACGGCGGTATCGATCGCTTTCCGCCGGCGGTCTTGAAAGACCGTCACGCACTCGCGATGCTGTTCAAGGATCTTGCAACGCTCCGGAGCGACGCGCCGCTGTTTCGAGACCTCGACGCTCTTCGCTGGAACGGCCCGACGAGCGCATTCGACGCATGGGCGGAGCGCATGCAATCGCCGAAACTCGTCGAGCGGGCGCGGAATGCCCAGCGCCGCGTCGTCGAAAGCTGATGCGCTACTTCTTCGCGAAATCCCCAGCGAACGCCCACGCCAGCCGATCCGGCAGCAGGAACTTCCGCAACGCCGCGTTCGCCGCCGCGACATCGACGTTCGCGATGCGCTCGTCGGTGCGCGCCGACTCGGCGAACGTGCGGCCCAGATACGACTGCTGCGTCAACGCCGCCGCGATCGTGCTGTCCTGTGCGCGTGCGGTACGGCGTTCTTCGAGCGTCGCGCGCTTTGCAGCCAGGACCTCTGCTTCCGTGAAACCTTCCCTTAACAGCCGCGTCAACTCCTGATCGAACGCCGTGCGCACGCGGGTGAGCACCTCCGGCGCGAAGATCGCATAGAAGCCGAGCGATCCCTTGTCGTCGATCTGTCCGGGCGTGAGGAACGAGCCTGCGTCATAGCTCACACCTTCCTTCTCGCGCAACCGCTCGGCGAGACGTGACTCGGGAGATCCGCCGAGGATGCGCTCCGCGATGGCAAGCGCCGCGTATTCGGGATCGAGATCGCGGATCTGGATGTAGCGGGCGCCGAGGATGATCGCGTTGGCCTTGTCCGGCGTCTCGAAGCGAAGCTCGGTCGGCGTCGTCGCGCGATACGGATCGGCGACGCGCTTGTACGGCGCGGGCGTCTTCCACTCCGCGAACAGCTCCTCGATCAGCGGACGGATGACCGCGGGATCGAAATCGCCGACGATCGAGAGCTCGCCGTGCGTCGCGCCGACGAAGCGTGAATGGAACTTGCGCACATCGTCGATCGATACCTGCGTGATGTTCCCCAGGTCTTCGTCGAGTGTCGGCGCGTAGCGAATGTCGCCCTTCGGATAGGGATTATCGTGACGGCTCAACGCGCGTTGCGCGATCGAGTTGGGCTCCGTGCGCGTCGCTTCGAGCGCCGTCGTCGATTCGCGCTTCAGCTGATCGAACTCGGTTGCGGGAAAGCTCGGCGTGCGCAGCGCTTCGGCAGCGAGGCGCAGCACCGCCGGCAGATTCTCGCGGACCGTCTCGCCCCCTGCGCCGGTCGTCGTTGCGCTGCCGGACAGGCCGACCCTCGCGCGCAACCGATCGAGCTCGTCGGCGAACGCCTGGCGATCGCGCTTGACGGTCCCGCGTGAAAGCATGCCGCCCATCAGACGGCCGGTCGTCGATTGCCCGACGAGGCTCGACTCGTCGCCTTGATGAAGACGCAACGAGAAGCGCACCGTCTCGCCGCGCGTTTTCTTCGGCAACAACGCGACCTTGAGCCCGCTCGGCAATGCATAGCGCTGTGTGCGCGCTTCGAGGTTCGCGGTCGTGGCCTCGAACGTTTCACCGGCGGCGACGCTGGTGTCGCCCTTGTAGTCCTTGACCAGCGCGGCGACGTCGACCGAGGGCGGCGCCGGCGCGCGATCCGGCGTCGCGTCCGGAATGAACATGCCGATCGTGCGATTCGCCGGCTTCAGGTACGCCAACGCTACGCGCTGCACGTCCGCCGGCGTGAGCTTGCGCCACTGGTCGCGTGCGAGAAAGAACAGACGCCACTCCCCGACGGCGATCGCCTCGGACAAAGCCACGGCAAGCTTCTCGGGATCGTTCACCGTCTGATCGAACGACTTCAGCGACTGCGCTTTGACGCGCGCGACTTCCTCGTCGGTGATCGGCCGCTTGTCGACTTCGGCGAGCGTCGCAAGAATCGCGTCGCGCGCGACTTCGGGCGAGTCGTTGAGCGGCACCTGCGCGCCGAAGATGATCGTGCCCGGGTCGGCGAGCGACAACGTCCATGCGTAGACGCTCGCGGCCTTCTTCTCCTCGACGAGCGCGCGATAGAGGCGACCCGAAGGCGCGATCGACATGATCTCGCCGAGCGCGTCCATCGCGACCATGTCCGGATGGGCGCCGGGCAGCGTGCGATACAGGACGCCGACGAGCTTTTGCGAACCGACGCGTCGGACGACGACGGTCCGCTCGCCATCCTGCACCGGGTCCTGCGTGTAAAGCTTGGGCAGCTCGCGCGCGGGCTTCGGGATCGCGCCGAAATACTTTGCGATCGACGCCAACGTCTTCGGCGCATCGAACTTGCCGGCGACGATCAGCACGGCGTTGTCCGGTTGATAGTACGTGCGGTAGAACGCGCGCAGCCGGTCGATATCGACGTTCTCGACGTCGGACCGGGCGCCGATCGTCACGTTGCCGTAGTTGTGCCAGTCGAACGCGAGCGCCTGCAGCCGCTTCCACAGGACCAGCGCCGGATTGTTCTCGCCGCTCTCGAACTCGTTGCGAACGACCGTCATCTCGGTGTCGAGGTCGGCCTTGCTGAACGTGGACTGCGTCATCCGCTCCGCTTCCATGCGAAGCGCCCAGTCCAGGTTCTCGTCGTTCTCGGAGAACGTCTCGAAATAGTTCGTGCGGTCGAACGACGTCGTGCCGTTGAAGCGCATGCCGCGACGGCCGAGCTCCTGAAAGATGCCGGGAAACGACGGCGTTCCCTTGAATACCAGATGCTCGAGCAAGTGCGCCATGCCGGTCTCGCCGTAGTTCTCGTGCCGCGAGCCGACCAGATAGGTCACGTTGACCGTTGTCGTCGCCTTCGAGGCGTCGGGAAAGAGCAGCACGCGCAGGCCGTTCGCGAGGCGGTACTCGGTGATGCCTTCGACGACGGCGTTCTGGATCACGCCGGAGGGCAGCGCCGGTTGCGCAACGGCCGGCAGCGGCGCAAGCAGCGTTGCGACGAACAGAGTGCGGAGCAGGGCAATCAGCATCGAACGGTTCCTGAAGCGCGGAGGTTCCGGCAAGTGCCGGCTTCGACCGCGGGCGGCGGGGGAAGTGCGGCGATCGCCGGCCAGTTAACGTGCGGGCCATCCGCCGGGTTTCCATGCGCAAGGCCTGCTGATCACCACCTTTTCAATCCGTTGACGTTTACGTAAACGTCAACTACGCTGTCTGAATCGACCGACCCGGAATGACGTCCCGCCGCGATGGGGCCCCGGAACTGCGGACCGCAACGGCAATGAGTTCGGATTAAGCTAGCCCGGATCTGGAGGCACGAACGATGAACGACACGAGCCGCCCCCCGCTTGCGATCAAGCCGACTCACAAGGTTCGCTTCGTCACTGCCGCGAGCCTGTTCGACGGTCACGATGCCTCGATCAACATCATGCGTCGGATCCTGCAGTCGACCGGCTGCGAGGTCATCCATCTCGGCCACAACCGCTCGGTCGAGGAGATCGTCGACTGCGCGGTCCAGGAAGACGCGCATGGCATCGCGATCTCGTCCTACCAGGGCGGGCACGTCGAGTACTTCAAGTACATGCTCGACCTGCTGCGCGAGCGCGGCGTGGGACACATCCGCGTGTTCGGCGGCGGAGGCGGCGTCATCGTCCGCGACGAGATCGACGAGCTGCACGCGTACGGCGTGACGCGCATCTTCTCGCCGGAAGATGGTCAGCGGGTTGGGTTGCAGGGCATGATCAACGAGATCGTCTCTGCGTGCGATGTCGACCTCGCGCAGACGTTGCCGCACGCGCTGGATGCGCTGACGACTGGCCACCGCCACGCGCGAACGACCGCACTCGCCCGCTTCATCACCGGTCTCGAGAGCGGCACGCTGCCGCCGACGGTGCAGACGGAACTGCACGAGCGTGCGTCGAAGCTCAGCGTACCGACGCTGGGCATCACGGGAACAGGCGGCGCGGGAAAAAGCTCGCTGACCGACGAAATCATCCGGCGATTCCGGCTCGACTACGACGACGAACTGCGCATCGCGATCGTCTCGATCGATCCGTCGCGGCGCAAGTCCGGCGGCGCATTGTTGGGCGACCGCATCCGGATGAACGCGATTCATCATCCGCAGATTTTCATGCGCTCGCTCGCGACGCGCGATGCCGGAAGCGAGGTGAGCCGCGCGCTGCCCGATGTCATGGCGGCCTGCAAGGTCGCGGGATTCGACTTGATCGTCGTCGAGACGTCCGGCATCGGTCAGGGCGACGCAGCGATCGTCCCGCTCGTCGACAAGTCGCTGTATGTCATGACGCCCGAGTTCGGCGCCCCCTCGCAGCTCGAGAAGATCGACATGCTCGACTTCGCGGACTTCGTTGCGATCAACAAGTTCGATCGCAAAGGTGCGGCGGACGCACTGCGTGACGTGCGCAAGCAGTACCAGCGCAACCGCGAGCGGTTCCGCGAGGCGCCGGATGCGATGCCGGTGTTCGGGACGATCGCGTCGCGATTCAATGATGATGGTGCGACGGCCCTCTACCAGGCGGTCAAGGCAGCGTTGGCGTTCACGGCTCACGGCGAGCGGCTCAGCGTGACGAATGTGAAGCATTCGACGGGCCAGAACGCCATCGTGCCACCGTCGCGCGTCCGCTACCTCGCCGAAATCGCCCAAACGGTCCGCGACTATCGCGCATGGGCCGAGAAGCAAGCCGACATCGCGCACCAGCGCCATGCGCTGCGGACGTCGAAGACGTTGATCAAGGATGCTTCGGCGATCGACCCGTTGATCGCCGAACGCGACGCCGCCCTCGACGCCCGGTCGAGGAAGCTCCTCGACATGTGGCCGAAGACGAAAGCCGCGTATGCGTGTGACGAGTATGTCGTCAAGATCCGCGACAAGGAGATCCGGACGAGCCTCGTTTACACGTCGCTTTCGGGCTCGAAGATCCGCAAGGTCGCGTTGCCGCGATGGAAGGACGAAGGCGACATCCTGCGCTGGCTCCTGCTCGAGAACGTTCCGGGTAGCTTTCCGTTCACCGGCGGCGTCTTTGCGTTCAAGCGCGAGAACGAGGATCCGACGCGCATGTTCGCGGGCGAAGGCGACGCGTTCCGCACGAACAAGCGTTTCCATCTGCTCGCCGACGGCATGCCGGCGCAGCGGCTGTCGACGGCGTTCGATTCGGTCACGCTGTACGGTTTCGATCCGGACCGCCGTCCCGAAATCTACGGCAAGGTCGGCAACTCGGGCGTCTCCATTGCAACGCTCGATGACATGAAGGTTCTCTACGGCGGCTTCGACCTTTGCGATCCGAAGACGTCGGTATCGATGACGATCAACGGGCCGGCGCCGACGATCCTCGCGATGTTCATGAACATCGCGATCGACCAGCAGCTCGACAAGTTCGTGCGCGACAACGGCCGCGATCCGACCGAGGACGAAGCCGAGAAGATCCGCGATTGGACGTTGTCCACGGTGCGCGGCACCGTGCAGGCCGACATCCTGAAGGAGGACCAGGGCCAGAACACCTGCATCTTCAGCACGGAGTTCAGCCTGAAGGTGATGGGCGACATCCAGGAGTACTTCGTCGCGCACGACGTGCGCAACTTCTATTCGGTGTCCATCTCGGGCTATCACATCGCCGAAGCGGGCGCGAACCCGATCAGCCAGCTCGCGTTCACGTTATCCAACGGGTTCACGTTCGTCGAGGCCTACCTCGCGCGCGGGATGCGCATCGACGACTTCGCGCCAAACCTGTCGTTCTTCTTCAGCAACGGCATGGATCCCGAATACACGGTTCTGGGCCGCGTCGCCCGCCGCATCTGGTCGGTGGCAATGAGGAACCGCTACGGCGCGAACGAGCGCAGCCAGAAGCTCAAGTACCACTGCCAGACGTCAGGCCGCAGTCTGCACGCGCAGGAGATCGCGTTCAACGACATCCGCACGACGTTGCAGGCGCTGATCGCGACGTACGACAACGCGAACAGTTTGCACACGAACGCGTACGACGAAGCGATCACGACGCCGACCGAGGAGAGCGTGCGGCGCGCAATGGCGATCCAGCTCGTGATCAACCGCGAATGGGGTCTTGCCAAGAACGAGAATCCGAACCAGGGCAGCTTCATCATCGACGAGCTGACCGATCTCGTCGAGGAAGCGGTGATGAAGGAGTTCGAGGCGATCGCCGAGCGTGGCGGCGTCCTCGGCGCGATGGAGACCGGCTACCAGCGCGGCAAGATCCAGGAAGAGTCGCTCTACTACGAGCACCGCAAGCACGACGGCAGCCATCCGATTGTCGGCGTCAACATGTTCCGCAATCCGCAGGCGGAGACGACGCCGCAGCGCGTCGAGCTGCAGCGCTCGACGACCGAGGAGAAAGAGTCGCAGCTATCGCGGCTCGCGGACTTCCATGCGCTTCATGCGGGCGTCGCGCCGGCCGCGTTGAAGAAGCTTCAACAGACGGTGATCGACAACGGCAACGTCTTCGCCGAGCTGATGAATGCCGTGCGCGTGGCGTCGCTCGGTCAGATCACGCACGCGCTGTTCGACGTGGGCGGGCAGTATCGGCGGAGCATGTAACTGCGTGTGCCGAACGTTACGGGACGGCGAAGTCTTAGACTGCTCCGTCCCGCGACCTCGCGTCGCACTCGTTCCCTGGAGGCGCTGTGCCAACTCTCTCACTGACGGGCGCCCGACGCGCCGTCATGTGTTCGTTGATCGTCGCCGTTGCTTTAGCGGGGTCTTCGCACGCAGCGACGTCCACCGGTGACGGCGAGTTCGTCAGTCGCGGCTTCACGATGCCCGTTGCGAGCGCATTGGCGTTTCGCGGCAAGTCGACGCTGGACGGCAAGGACGCGATCATCGTCGCGATCTCCAACGGCGACTTCCGCTCCGACTGGTTTGCCAACTACGTCGATCGCCGACGCGCGGTCGAGCAGCGGATGAAGGATCGCGAGACTGCGGTCGTCTATCTCGAGTTCGCACCCGACGCGACTTACCGCGGACTGACGTACTACTTCAAGCAGGGCAACAACTGCGGCTACTGCGGTCTTGGCGTCGCGTCGACGGTGAAGCTCGTCGGCAATCGCATCGTCGGCACGCTGAAGATGAAGGACGACGCGCGAACGATGAACGTCAAGCTCGACGTGCCGATCCTCTCCGACGACTACGGACAGCCGCTTCCTGCCGACGGCGGCGCGCCGGGAAGGGCCTATCTTGCCTACCACGACGCGCTGGTGAAGCGCGACGTTCGAGCGCTCCTCGCGGTCATGTCCGCCGAGTCAAGCGAGGGCCTCGAGAAAGCCGCCCGGAAAGGCAAGCCGGAAGCCGAACTCGAGTTCCTTGCCAAGGATCACCCGAGCAAGTCGGTCCGCATCACCAAGGGCTACGCGAGAGGCAACAACGCGGTCTTGCTGATCGCCGGCGAAACGGAAATCATGCGGCTCGTCGGTGAGGTGACGCTCGTCAACGAGGGCGGCAGATGGCGCGTCGACGACGAGCTTACGAGCGTCGTCCTGAAGTAGCCGGCTACGCCGATCGCAACGACGCGAGGCGTTCGAGATCCGGCTCGACGCCGAGGCCGGGCGCGTCGTCGAGCGTGACCGCGCCGTCGACCAGCCGGGTTGCGAAGACCTCCTCACGCAGCGGGTTCGGATTCGCATCCGTCTCCGCATAGCTCGCCTCGCCGCCAGCGGCGGCGAGAAGATGAAGCGACGCCGCGAGCCCGACACCTCCCCCGAGCCAATGCGGGCAAAACGTCACGCCGCGATCACGTGCGCGTAGTGCGACTTCACGGCACGCCGTGATTCCACCCCATTTGCCGACGTCGGGCTGCACGAACGCGAGATAATCGAACGCGACATCGAAGTCGTCCGTTCCACGAATATTCTCGCCCGCGGCGATCGGCACGGCGCTGTCCTTGGCGATGCGCTTCCACACGAACGCCGACTGATCGGCGAGGATTGGTTCCTCGATCCAGTGCGGTCGAAACGGCGCGAGCGCGGCAATGCGCGAGGACGCTTCTTCCGCCGACCATCCCTGGTTGGCGTCCGTCATGATCGTTGCTTCGTCGCCGAGCGCCTCGCGCAACGCCGCCAGGTTCGCCGGATCGCGCGATGCGTCGAAGCCGACTTTGAGCTTGAACGCGCGGTAACCTTCGTCGCGCTTGCGCAATGCGGTCGGAACGACGTCATCGGGACCGATGCCGCTCGCGTAAACGTTCACACGCGGACTCGTTCCCCCGAGGTGTCGCCATAAAGGCTCGCCCGCGCGCCGCGCGGACATGTCCCACAACGCCTGATCGATGGCGCCCGTCACCGCAGCGAACGGTCCCGGCTCGCCGCTCTGGATCGCCATCTGTCGGGTGCTGCGCGACAACATCGCGAACGTCGCCGGCGGATCGGTCGCGTCAGTCCCGGCCAGCAGCGGCGCGAAGATGCTGTCGAGCAACCGCGCGCGATGCTCGGCGCCGACCTGCGGAAAATTGCAGAACGCTTCGCCCCAACCATAGGCACCGTCGCTCGCGCGAACGCGGACGAACAATGCGGGTCGATTGCTCATTGCGCCGAACGCATTCGCGACCGGCGTCGCGATCGGCGCGCGGTAGACGAAGCCTTCGATCCGTTCGATCGTCGCAGTCACGCTCGACCTTCGTTCAATCGGAGCCGGTATATTAGGCCGCGGTTCCCCTGGAGGCCGTCATCGTGAACATCGCTCGCCTCATCGTCGCTGCCATTGCGTTCGTCGCCGCACAGGCTGTCGCGCAGCCCTATCCGAACAAGCCGGTGCGCATTGTCGTCCCGTTCCCGCCCGGCGGCGCGGTCGACTTCTATGCACGCGTCGTGCAGCAACCGCTGTCGGAAGCGCTCGGTCAGACGATCGTCATCGACAACCGTGTCGGCGCGAGCGGCATGGTCGGCGCCGACCATGTGGCGAAGTCCGCGCCGGATGGCTACACGTTGCTGCTCGGCAACATCGCGTCGCTTGCCATCAACGTCGGCATCTATCCGAAGATGGCCTACGATCCGGTCAAGGATTTCACGCCGATCACGCGCACGATCGACGTCAACTACGTGCTCGTCGTGCATCCGTCGGTGCCGGTAAAGAGCGTCGCCGAATTGATCGCGTACGCGAAGGCGAATCCCGGCAAGCTCGCCTACGGCTCCGCCGGGAGCGGCAGCCTCCCGCATCTCGCAACCGAACTGTTCAAGGCGTCGACCGGCACGCACATGACGCACGTGCCGTACAAGGGCGGTGGCCCGATGGTGACCGATCTTCTCGGCGGCACCGTGCAGGTCGTGATGGGCGATCAGGCGAATCTGATGCCGCACGTGAAAAGCGGCAAACTGCGCGCGCTCGCCGTCGCCAGCCCGAGGCGTTCTGCGAACGCGCCGGAGCTTCCGACGATCGCCGAAGCCGGTGTGCCGGGATTCCAGGCGGTCGCATGGAACGGGCTCGTCGGACCGGCCGGCATGCAGCCCGACGTCGTCAAGCGCGTACACGAAGCGTTCGTCAAGGTCATGGCGCTTCCCGACGTGCGCGAGAAGCTCATCGGCGGCGGCCTCGATCCGGTCGGCGACACACCGGAGGAGTTCGGTCGCTACATCCCATCCGAGATCGCGAAGTGGTCGAAGATCGCGAAGGACGTTGGCGCGCGTGCCGAGTGATCTCTCGTTTCTCAAGCCGTCGACGAATGGCTTGGCCGGAGTATTGCTCGGTCTCGGACTATGGGCATTCAACGGCGTGCGAAGGATCGCAGCTGACGCCCCCCGTCGACCACGCCGGAAAAAAAGAAGGGCCGAACGGCGGCCCTTGAAGATCACTCAAACGGCAAAGCCATCATCAAGTAGCAATAGATAAGCCAAGCACCGCGAATTTCTCGAAGTCCCCGGCAGTTGCGCTCGAATGCGTTATCGCGCTGCGGCGACGAACGGAAGAGGTGTCAACGGCGCCGACGCACTTGCGGACGATGCACACGATGTGAGTTACAGATTACCGACTGCGCGCCCCTGCACGCTCGAGAATCGTCACCATCGACGTGAATCCACGGTCGCGCGCAAGCGTGATCGGCATGACGTTCGCGCGATCGGGCAGGTTGACATTGGCGCCGGCGTCGACCAGCGCGCGCAGCGTGTCGACATGGCGCGGACCGCCGTCGCCGAGCACGATCGACTCGATCAACGCGGTCCAGCCCAGATTGTTGACGTGGTCGAGCGGTGCGTTCGCGCGGATGAGCTCGCGCACGATATCCGCGTGCCCCAGATGGGCGGCGGCAATGAGTGCCGTGCCGTCGTAGCGGCTCGTGACGTTGCGGGCGCTCGCGCCCAGCGCCAGTGCGAGCTTGAGCGTCGGCAAGTCGTTCGCGACGGCGGCGATCGTCACGATGTCATAGCGGTCGTCCTCGACGGCGTTCGCGTCGGCGCCGGCCTTGACCAACGCGCGCATCGCCGCGTGCTGTCGCTGGTAGGCGGCGACGATCAGCGGCGTGCGGCCGCGCCGGTCGCGCACCTCCACGCCGTCTGGCGCGAGCGACGTGATCTTCGCGACGTCTCCGATGGCAGCGGCGCCAAGCGCGCCGGCATAGCTCGCGATCTCGGCGGCGCTCGGAGGCACCTGCGCCTGCGCGATTGCGGGCAGGATCGTCCCGGCCACAACGAGACACAGCGTTCGCATCGCCACGTCCTCCGCGAGACAGGCTTCGATTCGGATTGTGCCTGACAGGAAAGCGGTGCTTCCTCGCGTACCATCCGAACGTTCAGGGATTGCGATCGATCGTCGTGGCCGACAACCCGCACTGGGCGTTCCCCTCGGATCTGCAGCCGAAGCCCGGCCAACTCGCGTTCGACCTTTCCGCCGCGCTCGACAGCGTCGTCGCCGTTCACGCGGAGATCCCCGAAGACGCATTTACCGCGTCGATCCTCGGCACCGAGCGCGTCGGCAACGGCGTGATGATTCGCGAAGATGGACTGATCCTCACGATCGGCTACTTGATCACCGAAGCGGAAACAATCTGGATCACGACGAACGATGGCCGCGTCGTCGCCGGGCATCCGCTCGCGTACGACTTCCAGAGCGGATTCGGCCTCGTGCAGCCGCTCGGGCGCCTCGTGGTCAAGCCGATCGCACGCGGCTCGGCGACAAGTCTGGCGGCAGGCGATTCCGTGTACGTCATCGGCCGCGGCGGCCGCGCGCATGCGCTCGAAGCGGAGCTTTTCGCCAAGCGCGAATTCGCCGGTTATTGGGAATACGTGCTCGACGAAGCGCTGTTCGCCGCGCCGTTGCATCCGGAGTGGAGCGGTGCTGCGTTGCTCGACGAGCAGGGCCGGCTCGTCGGCATCGGATCGCTGTATGTGCAGGAGGAGATTGGCGACGAGACGATCAAAGGGAACATGTTCGTGCCGATCGACCTGCTCGAGCCGATCGAGGCCGATCTCGTGAACTACGGGCGCGCGCAGCGCGTGCCCCGTCCTTGGCTCGGCATGTACACGGCCGAGAGCGACGGCAAGCTGATCGTGCGTGGTCTCGTGAAGGGCGGCCCGGCGGACGAAGCCGGCGTGCGTCTCGGCGACCGGATCGTCGAAGTGGCCGGCGCGAGAGTCGAGTCGCTCGCCGGGTTCTTCCGCGACGTCTGGGCGTGCGGTGCGGCGGGGGTGAGCGTGCCGCTTACGCTCGCGCGCGGCGGCGGGGCGGTGTCGGCGATGGTGCGGTCGGGAGATCGCGAGGACTTCTTGCGCAAGCCATCGCTACAGTAGAAACAAGAACCTGCGAGTGGATACGCGACGCTTACGCTACGGGTCGACTCTGCAGTCAGCTTGACTGCTCTGCCCGAAGCTTTGCAGCGATGTAATCCCCGTGCGAGACATACAACGGCAGCGTCGCGTCGCTTACCCGCTCCTCGGTTCTTGTTTACCGCTCGTCGATGGAGCGCGGAAAGGTCTCGTGAAGCAGTCGCGACAGCGACCGATCCGCGAGCACCCGACCCTGCGTCTGGCAGACGGCGCAGTAGTTGCACTCGTTCTCCGCGTAGACGATCCGCTGCACCGGCGATCCGCACACCGGGCACGGCTTGCCGAAGCGGCCGTGCACGGTCATTTGCGGACGGAACGCGGTGACTTTCTCGGGGAATGCGTCGCCGCTCTCCTTTGCGAGCCGGTCCGTCCACTCGGCGAGCACGTCGATCGTCGCTTCTCGCAGTCGTCGTCGATCCGACGGCGACAGCTTCGATGTCAGTGCGAGCGGCGAAAGCTTCGCGCGATGCAGAATCTCGTCGGAATAAGCGTTCCCGATGCCGGAGAAAAGCCGCGGATCGGTCAGCGCGCGCTTCAGCGTATGGTTCTCGCGCGTCAACCGTTCGTCGAACGCTTCGGCGCTCGATGAGGCGACTTCGAGTCCGCCCATGTCGAACGCCGCAAGCCCCGCTTCCCCTTCCACGACGTGCAGCGACGCGCGGCGCTTCGTGCCGGCTTCGGTGAACGCAAGCCTGCCGCCGTCGAAATGAAACAGCGCGAGCGTGATGCGTACCGGCGGCTTGGCTTCCGCTGCGAGCCAGCGCAGGCGACCGGCGATCATCAGATGCACGACGAGAAAAAACTCCTGCTCGAGCGCGATGATGATCCGCTTGCCGAGCCGGCGGATCGCCTGCACGCGCTTGCCGTCGACGGTGTCGAGCGGTGGCACGGCGGTGCGCAACAGGAACGGACTGCGTAACTCGACTCGCTCGAGCACATGTCCGACGATCCGGCGCGCGAGAGCGTCGCGATACAGCTCGACGTCAGGGAGCTCGGGCATTGCGCGCGGCGCGCGAGGCGAGAAGGCGCGCGAAGCCACGCGCCGGTATTCGATAGCGGTTGCGCGCGACGAAGGCGTACAGCCGGTCGAGCACGGGGCGCAACCGCTTGCTGCCGACGAGTCGCGCAAGCCGCGGGAAGCCGATGGCCGCGAGGATCGCTTCGTAGGCTGGGATGCCGACCAGCCACTCACCGCGTGCGTTGCGGACGTGCAGCAGCGCCATCATCGCTTCGCGGTCGAGGAGTTCGCCAGCCGGCGTACCGAGCTTCCCCGAGCAGTCGATGAGCTTCAGCGCGTCGCGCTTGTCGCGTGACTTGACGGCGTTCATCTCGCTGACGCAGACCGGGCACGACGCGTCGTAATAGACGGTCAGCGCTCCGTTGCGGGCGCCGGTCGACGAGCAATCTGTCGTCATGGCCTTGGCGCCGGTTTTATGAGCTTGGCGATGCGTCCGCCGAGCTTCAGCAACCTGACGAGCGTCGGCGTCGGCAGCGCGGCCATCTCGTTGCTCCACTTGGAGACCGACTCCATCAAATGAAGCGTGTCGCGCATCCGGGTTTGCACCGACGCCGGCGTCTGTTCGATCGAGGCGTCGGCCAGGCACTGCCGCAAGACCTCCACTGTAGGATCGAATTCACGGCGCTTTCGTTCCCGGACGATCGTGCGCACCAGCTCCCACGGATCGCGTGTCGTCTCGAACCGGTCCTTCCGCTCTCCGATTCGATGCACGACACGAACGAGCTTCCAGCTCGCGAGCTCGCGCAGGCTCGTGCTCACGTTGGATCGCGCGACCCGCAGCGCCTCGGCGATCTGATCGGCGTCGAGCGGCTCGTCGGACCAGTAAAGGAGTGCGTGCACCTGCGAGACGGTTCGGTTCACGCCCCAGCGCGTTCCCATTTCGCCCCAATGAAGGACGAGGCTGCGCACCGCATCGGCGTGGATCGCTGCGCGGGCGGGCATGTCGGATCCGGCGGCGACAGCCATCGGCAAGGGCGACAAAGCGACGAAGGCGTTGACACAATGTTAGATTGGTTATAAATTTCAGTCAAGACTGAAAGAACCAACATGCGTGTCCTCGTGCTCGGAGGCAACGGGTTTGCCGGCCGCCATGTCGTGGCCGCGCTGCGAGCCCAGGGCCATCGCGTCGTCGTCGGCTCTCGACGCGGATCGGAGAACCCGACCGCGGTTGACAGCGGCACGCTGCGCACGCATTTCGCGGCGCTTGTCTCACCGGCTCGTTGGCAGCCGCTCGTCGAAGGCTTCGACTGCGTCGTCAATTGCGTCGGCATCCTCCGTCCCCGCTGGCGCGAGAGCTACGACGCCGTGCATCACCTTGCACCCGCTGCACTTGCCCGCGCATGCGCATCGACGACGCCCTGCATCAGGCTCGTGCACGTCTCAGCGCTCGGACTCTCCGATCGCGCGCGGAGCGGTTTCATTCGCAGCAAGCTCGACGGAGAGCGAGCGATTGCATCGAGCGGCGGCGCTTCAACGATCGTGCGACCGTCACTGCTCGATGGTGAAGGCGGGTACGGCGCGCGCTGGTTGCGCTGCCTTGCGAAAGCCGCTGTGCATTTCGTGCCGCACAACGCCGTCGGCCGCATCGCGGTCCTCGACGTGTCCGATCTCGGGCTTGCGATTGCACGGATCTGCGAAATGCCGCCGGAGCGCGTGCCGGCCGTCTGCGAGCTCGGCGGCGCCGATCTATACACGATGGAGGAGTACCTTGCCGCGCTACGCGCTTCGCAGGACATCCGCGGACGCGCGGTCGTTGTCCATTTGCCATCGCTCTTCGCCCGGGCCGTCAGCCATCTGTTCGACGCCTCGCATTTCTCGCCGTTCTCGTTCGGCCACTACGAATTGATGCAGACCGACAACGTGCCCGCGCGCAACGCCCTTCCGTCGTTGCTCGGCCGCGACGGCCGGCGTCAGCGGACGATCGAATCGGGCGCCCAGCCGCCGCCCAGAGCGCGCGCGAGATCGACCAGCGCTACACGCGCGTCGCGGGCCGCGATGATGCGCAAACGATCGGCGCTCAGCAACTGACGCTGCGCATCGAGAACCTCGAGATACGCCGAGTAGCCGCCGCGATAACGCAGGTCCGCGAGCTCGAGCGCGTGCGCGAGCTCGCCGCGGCGCAGCGTTTCGGCCGCGAGCGCTTCGCGCGACGTCCGGTTCGACACCAGCGCGTCGTAGGTTTCCTTGAACGCCGTCTGCACCGTCTTGCGATAGACGGCGACGACTTCGTTGCGCCTTGCTGTTTGCTGTGCAACGTTCGCTTCGATCGCCTTGACGCCGACGATCGGCTGCAGGAGTTGCGCACCGATGCCCCAGGCGAGGGCGGGTCCGCTGAACAGGTTCTTCAACAGCGCCGACTCGCTGCCGAACGTGCCGGTCAGCGTAATCGACGGGAAGTAGTCGGCGCGCGCGACGTCGATCCGGAGATCGGCGGCCGTAAGTTCCGCCTCGACCTGTTGAATATCGGGACGTCGCTCGAGGAGGCCCGACGGCAGGCCGGCCTCGACCACAGGAACGACGAGCAGTCGCTGCGTGTCGGTATCGCGGTCGACGACCGGCCTGAAGACTTCTCGCGGCGGGCGGCCGACGAGCACGGCGAGCGCGGACTCGAACCTTGCGATCACCTGCTGCGTGCGTGCGATGTCCGCTAGAACCGCCGCTCGTTCCGCTTCCGCCTGGCGCAAATCCAGCCCGCCGACGACACCAGCCTCAAAACGGTCGCGTTGCAGCCAGACCGCTTCGGCACGGGTTCCGAGCGTATCGCGCAACAACCCCAGCTCGGCATCGGCGGCGAGCACCGCGAAATACGCGCGCGCGACGTCGGCCGCGACCGTCGTCTGCACCGTTTCTCGGGCGTAACGCGTGGCGAGCAGTTGTCGTTGCGCTGCGCGCGTCGCCGTGCGGAACTTGCCCCACAGGTCCAGCTCATAGCTCGCCGCGATGCCCACGCGGTGGCTCGACGTCGTCGAATCGACGCCGGCCGGCAGCGGCTGCGAGCCGATCTCGCTTAAGCGATTGCGCGAGACGCCCACGTCGAGATTGACCGACGGATAGAGATCGCTTTGCGCGATCAGCACGTTCGCGCGCGCCTGCTCGATGCGCGCCATCGCGGCTTCGAGATCGACGTTGCTCTTGAGCGCTTCGTCGATCAGCCGATCGAGCGCCGCGTCGCCGAACACGACCCACCAGCGCGTGAGCTCGAGCGGCTGCGCGGTGACCGTGGGCGCCGGCAGCTCGACGACGGGCGGCGCAAGCAGCGCGGTCTTGCATCCGGCCAGCGAGAGTATGGCGGCGACGACGGCGACACCGAAGAAGGCCTTACGCACCGTCGCCCTCCGCGATCGGCGGGTGCCCCGGCGTCCGTACGCTTCGCTGATGGGCGTGATGCGCGTGCTCGACTTCGCCGGTCAGCTCCGCCTTGCTGCGCCGCTCGGCGAGCCTGCGCTCGAACACCACGCGGAAGAACAACGGCACGAAGAAGATCGCAAGGAACGTCGCGGCGAGCATGCCGCCCATGACGCCGGTGCCGACCGAATGGCGGGCACCCGCGCCGGCGCCGGTCGAGATCGCGAGCGGCAACACGCCGAGGATGAACGCGAGCGATGTCATCAGGATCGGCCGGAAGCGCAACCGCGCCGCCTCGATCGCCGCTGCGGAAGGACTCAATCCCTCCTCCGCCTTGTAGACCGCGTATTCGACGATCAGAATCGCATTCTTCGCTGCAAGACCGAGCAGCGTCACGAGGCCGATCTGGAAATAGACGTCGTTGGTCAATCCGCGCAGCGTGACCGCGGCGAGCGCGCCGAAGATGCCGAACGGCATCGCGAACAGTACCGACAGCGGCAACGACCATCGCTCGTACTGCGCCGCGAGAATCAGGAAGACCATGATCACCGCCAACACGAGCGCGAACGTCGACGCGCCGCCCGAGCGCTTCTCCTGATAGCTCGTGCCGCCCCAGTCGTAGGTGAAACCTTGCGGCAGCGTTTCGGCGAGGATCGCTTCGACGCGCGCGATCGCCTGACCCGATGAAACGCCTGGCGCCGCCTGCCCGAAGATCTTCACCGCCGGCAGGTTGTTGAAGCGATCGAGCGAATCGGGCCCCGCCGAGTAGCGCATCGTGACGAGCGAGGAGAGCGGCACGATTTCGCCGTTGCGCCCGCGCACGTAGACGTTGCGGATGTCGTCGGGCCGCATCCGCATGCCGGGTTCGGCCGAAATCAGCACCTGCCACGTGCGGCCGTACTTGTTGAAGTCGTTGACGTAGAAGCTGCCAAGCGTGGCCTGCAGCGTGTTGTAGACGTCGTCGATCGACACACCGAGCGTCTTCGCCTTCTCACGATCGACGTCGGCGGTGAGCTGCGGCGACGTCGCACGCCACAGCGTCTGCGCACCGCCGAGCGTCGGATCCTGGTTCGCGCGCGCGAGGAACGCCTGGCTGGCTTCCGCCAGCCGTTTGGAATCCGTGTCGCCGCGGTTCTGGATGTACAACTCGTAGCCGCCGGCCATGCCAAGACCGAAGATCGGCGGCGGATTGAACGCGAGCACCAACGCTTCACGTATGCCCATCGTCTTGCCGAACAATTCGCCGACGAGCTGCGGCGCGGTGACCGTGCGTTGGTCCCAGGGGATCTGCGTGACGAACATCGTCGCGGCATTGTTGCGGAAGCCGCCGCCCAGGAAATCGAAGCCGGTGAACGAGACGACGTCGAGGTTGTTCGGGTTGCTGCGCACCGCCTTTTCGACTTCCGCCACGACACGGTCCGTGCGTTCGAGCGATGCGCCGTCGGGCAGGATCACCGCGGCGATGTAGAAGCCTTGATCTTCGTCCGGAACGAGGCTCGTCGGCGTCGCGCGCCAGATCCACGCGGTGATCGCCACCATGCCGAGGAACAGCGCGATGCCGAGCAGCGAATGACGAATCAGGAACACGACGCCATCGGTGTAGCGCTGCGTGACGCGCGAAAACCCGCGGTTGAACGCCGCGAACAAGCGATTCGGCGCGCCGTGCGGCTTGAGCATCAGCGCGCACAGCGCCGGCGACAGCGTGAGCGCGACGACGCCCGAGATGACCACCGAGATCGCGATCGTCACGGCGAACTGGCGGTAGAGCTCGCCAGTCAGGCCGCCGAGGAACGCGATCGGAACGAACACTGCAACGAGCGTCAGCACGATCGCGACGATCGGCCCGGTCACTTCGCGCATCGCCTTCAACGCGGCGTCTCGCGGCGACAGGTTTTCCTCGCGCATGATGCGCTCGACGTTCTCGAGGACGACGATCGCGTCGTCGACGACGATGCCGATCGACAGCACCATGCCGAACAGCGTCAGCGTGTTGATCGAATAGCCGAGCATCTGGATGCCGGCGAACGTTCCGATCAGCGACACCGGCACCGCGGCGAACGGAATGATCGCGGCCCGCCAGCTTTGCAGGAACAGATAGACGACGAGGAACACGAGGATCATCGCCTCGATCAGCGTGATGACGACCTCGCGGATCGACACTTCGACGAAGCGCGTCGTGTCGTACGGGACCGCGTACTCGAGACCTTCGGGGAAGCGGCGCTTCAGCTCGGCCATCCGGTCGCGCACCGTCTGCGCGACTTCCAGCGCATTCGCGCCTGACGCGAGAAAGATGCCGACCAGCGTCGCCTCGCGGCCGTTGTAGCGACCGATGAACTCGTAGTCACGGCTGCCCAATTCGACGCGCGCGACATCGCGCAATCGCACCGTCGACCCGTCGGGCGATGCACGCAGGATGATGTCCTCGAACTCGTGCGGCTCGGAGAGCCGGCCTTTCGCCGTGACCGTATACACGAGGTCCTGGCCCTTCGAGGCCGGCGGCTGGCCGACCTTGCCCGCCGCGAACTGCGCGTTCTGCTCGTTGATCGCGAGTGCAACATCGCCCGGCGTCAGCTTGAACGCCCCGAGGCGGTCGGGCCGAAGCCAGATGCGCATCGCGTAATCCTTCGCGCCGAAGATCTGCACATTCGTCGTTCCGGGGAGCCGTTTGAGCTCATCGAGCACGTTCAGCGTCACGTAGTTGCTGGTGTAGAGGTCGTCGAAGCGGCGATCCGGCGAATAGAACGCGATCACCTGCAGAAACGACGAGCTGCCGCGCTCGACCGTCACGCCTTGCCTTCGCACCTCCTGCGGCAGCCGCGACTCGACCTGCTTGACGCGGTTGTTGACGGTGACCGCCGCCTGGTCGACGTCGCTGCCGATCTCGAACGTCACCTGGATCTGCACGACGCCGTTGCTCGACGAGTTGCTGCTCATGTAGATCATGCCCGGCACGCCGTTGATCGCGTTCTCGATCGGCGCCGCAACGGTTTGTGCGAGCGTCTGCGCCGACGCGCCGGGATAGATCGCTTGCACGGTGACGACCGGCGGCGCGATCTCCGGGTATTGCGCGATCGGCAGCGTGCGCATCGCGGCGAGGCCGGCGATCACCAGGAAGATCGAGATCACCGCCGCGAAGATCGGGCGGTCGATGAAGAAGCGCGAGAGCATGTCGGACCTCGCCTAAGCCTTGGACGCGGGCTTTGCAGGAGGCGCACCGGGTGGTCCCGCAGGTGGTGCGCCGGGCGCACCCGTCTGCACCGGCGCACCCGGCATCAAACGCGCAACGCCGTCGACGATGACCCGATCCCCGGCGACAAGGCCGGAATCGACGATCCACAGATTACGTCCGTCGACGATCGTCCATTCGCCCGCGACGATAGGCTTCGGCGTCGCTACGTCCATGCCTTGGTCGTTTCTGCCGACGACATAGACGAACTTGCCCTGCGGTCCTTCCATGACGGCGACCTGCGGAACGGCGATCGCGGAAGGACGCTCGGCGCCCTTCAACACGACGCGCACGAACTGGCCCCGCTTCAATGCACCGTCGGCGTTCGCGACCGTCGCGCGCATCTCCGAGGTCCCGGTCTTCGGATCGATCCGCGTATCGGCGAAATTGATGCGGCCGGTGCGCGCAAAGACCGACCCGTCGGCGAGCCGCAGCTCGACGTCATAACCGGCGCCGTTCGGAACGGAGAGCTTGCCCTGCGCGCGTGCGCGCTCGAGCTTCAACCGCTCGGTTTCGGGAATCGAGAAGCCGACCCAGATCGGGTCCGTCTGCGAGATCGTCGTCAACAGTGTCTGATTCGCCGTCGCCAGGCTGCCTTCGGAAACTTCCGCGCGGCCGGTGACGCCGGAGATCGGCGCGGTGACGCGCGCGAACGAATGATTCAGTCGCGCTTCGGCGACTTTCGCTTCGGCGAACTTGACCGCCGCCGCGGCGAGTTCAACTTGCGACTGCGCGTCGTCGGCTTCCTTCTGACCGATCGCCTTGCGCTCGGCGAGCGGGCGTAGGCGCGCGACTTCGCGCTGCGCGCGCGACGCTTCGGCGTGCGCACGGGCGATCTCCGCCTCGGCGGAAGCGAGCTGGGCCTGGTAAGTGCGCGGGTCGATCTGAAACAGCGGCTGTCCTGCCTTGACGCGCGACCCTTCCTCGTAGAGCCGCTTGTCGACGATGCCCGTTACGCGCGAGCGGACTTCCGCGTCCTTGCTGCCGATCGCCTGGCCGACGTACTCGAACGTCACCGGGTAGCTCTTCGGTTGCACGACTTCGACGCCGACCGAGGCGGGAGGGAAGCTCGGCATCCCGCCGCCCTCCGGTTTCTTTTCGCCGCAGCCGGCCGCAATCAGCGTGACGGCAACGAGCAGGGCGAGCGCCGGTAAGCGGCGGTTCGGCGGTGAGATCATGGAAGCTCCGACCCGGCGGATTGAGCGGGGTTTTGCTGCGGTGCACCTTGCATTGAAACGCCATCTTACTTACATTCACGGATGTTTGTAAAGCCCGGTTTGACTCGGGCTAGGGAAAAGCAGCGGATGGTGCGCAGGACCAAAGAGGCGGCGATGGCGACGCGCGAGGCATTGATCGACGCCGCGGAGCGTGTCTTCCGGCGCGAAGGCGTGACGCGTACGTCGCTTGCGGAAATCGCCCACGAAGCCGGCGTGACGCGCGGCGCGATCTACTGGCACTTCCGCGACAAGGCGCAACTGCTGGACGCGATGTGCTCGCGCACCATGCTGCCGCTCGATGCTGCGCTCGCACGCGCGAGCGAGAGTGGTCTCGCCGACCCGTTGAGCGCCGTGCGCGGATTCGCGATCGATGCGTTGATGCAGCTAGCGACCTGCCAGCGCACGCAGGCGGTATTCGAGGTGCTGTTTCACAAGTGCGAGCTCGTCGACGATCTGGAAGCTCGCGGCGCTGCGCAAAAGTCCGATCGGCGTAAATGCCTCTCGGGTGTCGAAAAGCTGTTTGATCTTGCCGTCCAGCACCAACAGCTCGCGCGCGACACTGATGTCCGTCTCGCAACGCACATGCTGCATGCGTACGTGCTCGGGGTCATGCGCGAGTGGGTCGCGGAGCCTGCTTCCTACGATCTCGGCGCGAGCGCGGCGGCGATGATCGATGCGTTCATCGCGGGCTTGCGCGCGCATCCGCCGCGGAAGGCCGCCGCTGACTCGCCGGCATAATCGCCGGTCCTGTCAACGAACGTTTGTGAACCCTATGAGCGAGATCCAGAACGTCGGCGTCATCGGCGCCGGCACGATGGGCAACGGCATCGCGCAGGCCTGCGCAGTGTCAGGGCTCGACTCGGTGATGGTCGATGTGTCCGACGCCGCTTTGAAGAGGGGCTCGGCCGCCATCGCTGCGAGCCTCGACCGGCTCGTGAAGAAGGACAAGATGTCGGCCGCCGAACGTGAGGCGGCGGTCGCCCGCGTTCGATCAACCACCGACTATCAGGCGCTGGCCGGCTGCGATCTCGTCATCGAAGCGGCGACCGAGAACGTGCAGCTCAAGATCGACGTGCTGCGCAACGTCGACGGACTCGTGCCGAAGGACACGCTGATCGCGACGAACACATCGTCGATCTCGATCACGCAGCTCGCGGCGGTCACCTCCCGCGCCGATCGCTTCGCCGGCCTGCACTTCTTCAATCCGGTGCCGGTGATGGCGCTGGTCGAAGTGATCCGCGGCATCGAGACGTCGGATGCAACGATCGACCGGCTGTCGGCGTTCGCGAAGCGGCTCGGCAAGACGCCGATCGTCGTCAAGAACAGTCCCGGGTTCGTTGTCAACCGCATCCTGTGCCCGATGCTGAACGAAGCCATCTTCGCGTTGCAGGAAGGGCTCGCGACCGCGCAGGAAATCGATGACGGCATGAAACTCGGGTGCAACCATCCGATCGGGCCGCTGGCGTTGACCGATCTCGTGGGCCTCGACGTGCTGCTCGCCGTGATGAACGTGTTCTACGCCGACTTCAACGATCCGAAGTACCGGCCCGCGCCGTTGTTGAAGGAAATGGTCGCGGCGGGACGGCTCGGCCGCAAGAGCGGGCGGGGCTTCTACAGCTATTGACGCACGTCGCCATCGCGCGGTCAGCGCCGCGGAATGGAACGCTGTCGCCCGGATGAGCAACGCGCGCCGGCGCTACGCGGCGTGACGTAAGAATCGACACGCGCCGAAGAACCCGGAGCTCCGACACATCGAGACGCCGATTACGCGGGTGACCGACGTCAAGCGTAGTGATACTGTGAAACGCTGAAAGCTATGCGAAGGAGACGAACGTGAAGCCCGAAGATCTGAACAAGTGCTTGAGAGGTGAGTTGTCCGCGATTCAAACTTATCGGCAGGCGCTGGAGAAAAACCGGAAGGAATACGGCCAGCACGGCGGGTTCGGACAACTATCCCGGATACTCCAGGAACACGAAGCGTCGGCTGCGCAGCTGACGTCGTTGATCCGCGAAACGGGAGGCACGCCCTCCACCGACGCCGGCGCCTGGGGAACGTGGGCCCAAGCCGTCATGGGGACAGCCAAGCTGTTCGGTGACAAGGCGGCGTTGAAGGCCCTGAAGGAGGGAGAGGAGAGTGGCGTCAAGGATTATCAGAGCGTCGTCGAGGGCGACGACGCATCGAGCGCTACGAAGAATGCGATTGCGCCGCTGCTGACGCGCCAGCGGGAGCACATCCGTACGCTTGACCGGTTACTCGAAACCGCCGCGTGAAGTGTCCCTGCGCGGTTCAAGAAGCCAAGCCGACGAAGCGGAACCAACCGACCGGTCGCCCCGCGCGACCGGCTGCGCTTTCTCCCGACCCCCGGCGCTGCAGACGCGACGCGAAACCGCTCCTCGATTGACGTCGCTTAGTCGATGACGCGGTCAGCGCGCAGCAAAAGCTCCGCGGGCACGGTGACGCCGATCGCGCGCGCGGTCTTCTGATTGATCACCAGCTCGAACTTGGTCGGCTGCTGCATGGGCAGGTCGCCGGCTCTGGCGCCGGCGAGAATACGTGCGACATAAGGTCCGAGTTGCGCCCACATCGTGGTGAGGGCCGGGCCGTAGCCGAGTAGGGCACCGTCATCGGCGCCCTCCGGCCATTGCCAGATCGTGGGAAGTTTCGCGGCGGTGGCGAGGTCAATGATTCGAATGCGGTTCGAGTGTAGAAACGACGAAGCCAGCACGTTGATGGCCGCAACGCGCAAGCGGTTCGCGGCGGTGAAGGCGGCTTCGATGTCTTGGAGCGACGTCGCCTCGACTCGATGCAGCGTCAGACCGAGCGTGCGCGCGGTGTCGACCAGCGGCTGTCTCGATCCGCTGCGCGTCTCCGGATCCGCAAGCTCGAGCACCATGCTGCGTTTGGGAACGACCAGCGCCAGGAACTCGAGTCGCTTGGCATCGAGGCTCGAAGCGATGAAGCTTACGCCGGTGACTCTGCCTCCGGGTCGCCCGAGCTCGCGCGCAAGACCCGCGGCGACCGCATCGCCGATCAGCACGACGATCGGGACGGCCGCATCGGCCGCAAGCAGGGCGTTGACCGCGGGCGCTCCGCCGGTCACCACCACGCTCGGCTTCAGCGCAACGAGCTCCGCTGCAAGACGAGGCAAAGCGTCGCGCCTTCCGTCAGCCCACCGTACTTCGATCACGAAGTCGCGGCCTTCCACGAGACCGCCGTCGCGCAAGGCGTCACGAAACGCCAGCTGCTCTTTTGTGCCAACCGATGCTGTCGGGCCTCGAAGCACCCCGACAACGCGCGGATTCCTGGTGGTTGAACCGCTTGTGGGGTTGATACGGAGCGCGGCGCCAACCGCGCCGGCTGCCGTGAGGAATCGGCGTCGCTTCACGCCAGCATCGCCTCCCGCCAAAGCCCGAGCGCCTGCTGCACGGGGCGATCGGAGAAGCTGAACAGCACCGCATCGTTGTCCGCCTCGTGCGATACGCGCACCCACGACGGAACGACGAAGACATCACGCGGACCCCATTCGAAGCTCTCGTCGCCGACATGGCTCACGCCGCGGCCTTCGACGACGCTGTAGACGGTGCCGTCGGTCGATCGGTACGACGTCCCACCGAATCCCGCGGGCAATAACTGAATGAACGCGCCGATCGTCGGCATCGCGTGGCCGCCGGTGGCGGGATTGATGTATTGCATCTTGAACCCGTGCGCCGGATTGGGCGGGTCTGCGCCGCGCATGCGCTCGAGGACCTCGCGGCTACGCGCGTACGGATAGACGAACACCGGGCTCGACCGTGAGCGGCTCTCGTAATCGATCGGCAGCATGTTCGATCCGTAACGCGCGAGCGCATCGCCTTCGCGCCGTGCAACCGGCTGCGTTTCCTCCGGATGCCGCTCGGCGAAGCTCGCATCGAACAGGCGAACCATCGGAATGTCGAGTCCGTCGAGCCAGATCACCGGCTCGCTGCCCGGATTGCCGTGGTCGTGCCACGTGCCGGACGGCGTAAGGATGAAGTCGCCCGGGTGCATCGTCGCGCGCTCGCCGTCGACCGCCGTGTACGCGCCTTCCCCTTCGACGACGAAGCGCAGCGCCGACTGCGAATGGCGATGGGAGGGCGCCGTTTCGCCGGGCAGGATCAGCTGCAACCCGGCGTAGAGCGTGTGCGTGATCGACGATGCGCCACGCAGTCCCGGATTCTCGAGAATCAGCACGCGCCGCTCGGCCTCCTTCGCCGTAATCAAGCGGCCCGCTTCCAGCAGATGGTCGCGGATCGCGGCATAACGCCACAGTGCGGGAACGCACGGCGACTTCGGGAAAGGCGTGACGAGCTCGCCGAGGACTTCCCACAGCGGAGCGAGGTTCTGTTGGTCGATTCGATCGTAGAACGCCACGCGCTCCGCGCTGGCGCCCGCGCGTTTGAAGAGCGTTGCGTCGCGAGATGAAGTCTGCATCGTCTTTCCTAGGTCGTCGCAATGCCTTCGTAAAGCCACGCCATCGCCTCGCCCGGCGGCTTCGACGGGTCCGGGCGGATCAGCTGATTGCGAATCTCCGCCGTTGCGCCCGCCGCGTGGTACAGCTCCCCGTACAGCCGCGCGTAAAGCTGAACCCGACCGGTGCGCAGATAGCGTTCGTCGTTGTACGCCCGAAAGGCGGCCGCGTGATCGTCGTTCATCGCAGCGACTTTGTTCGCCAGCACGACTGCGTCCTCGATCGCCATGCCGGCGCCCTGGGCCAGATATTGCAGCATCGGATGCGCCGCGTCGCCCAGGAGCGTCACGCGGCCGCGCGTCCAGTCCTTGATCGGCTCGCGGTCGCACAGCACCCACATCTTCCACGTGTCGATCTTGCCGAGCAGCAACCGTACCGTCGGATGCGCATGCCGGAAGCGCGCATTGAGCTCTTCCGTGTCGCCGAACACATTCCAGCCTTCCTCGTAGCGATCGCTGTGGAACACGGCGACGAGGTTGAAGATCTCGCCGCGGCGAAGCGGATAGTGAACCAGATGGATCTTCGGTCCTCCCCACAGCACGACCGAATTCGGGCGGTACCGCTCCTCGACATCGCCGATCGGCAGCACGCCGCGGTAGGCGACGTGGCCCGACACGCGAGGCTTGCCGTCGCCGACGACCGACTCCCGGACTTTCGACCACAGCCCGTCGGCGCCGATCAGCGCGCTGCCTTCGAGCATTTGCCCATCCGCGGTTTTCACGACGACGCCATCGCGGTGCTGGTCGACGCCGGTGACCTTGCAACTCGTCGTCAGCGTGACTAACTCCGAACGCCGGCACGCCGCCAGCAGCACGTTCAACAGATCGACGCGATAGATGACGCCGTACGGATGCTTGAATCGCTCGCGATAGGCCCGGCCGTTGACCGGCACCCGCGTGATCTCCGCGCCGGTCAACGCGTCGTGCATGACCAGATTGTCCGGAAAGAACGCGACGTCGCTGATGGCGTCGGTCAGGCCGAGAACGTCGAACATGCGAAACACGTTCGGACCGAGCTGGATGCCGGCGCCGACTTCGGCGAACGTCACGCCCTGCTCGAGCACATGCGTGCCGCGTCCTCGCTGCGCGAGCGCCAGCGCGGCCGCGAGTCCGCCGATGCCGCCGCCGGCGATCAGCAGGGGCAGTCCTCGTTTACTCACGACCGCTTGCGCCTAGAATCCGCGAAACGCCTGCGCATCAGTTTACGCCGCGGCGTCGCGTCGCTTCAGACGAGGGTCTTCCCATGAGCCTGACCGGTCAAGGCGCGGTTGCCATCTGGCACGACATCGCACCGGAAGGGCGAGCCGGGTTCTATGCCTGGCATGGGCTCGAGCACATGCCGGAGCGGGCTGCGATTCCCGGGTTCGTCCGCGGCCGGCGGTACGTCGCCATCGAAGGCACGCCCCAGTACTTCAATCTCTACGAGACGACGTCGACGTCCGTCCTTACCGGGTCGGATTACCTTGCGCGACTGAACGCGCCGACGTCGTGGACGGTCGCGACCGTCAAGCACTTCCGCCACGTGGCCCGCGCGCTGTGCCGCGTTGCGATGAGCAAGGGCAGCGGTGATGGCGGACTCGTTGCGACGTTTCGCTACGACATCGAAGACGATGCGGCGCTGATCGCTGGGGTCGAACGCCTCGTCGCGTCGATCGCCGCCGAGCCGGACGTCGCCGGCGCTCACTTGCTCATCGCCGACACGGCGGGGAGCGCGATCGAGACCGCCGAGAAGCGAGCGCGGAGCGAAGGGACGGCGATTCCGCGCGTCGTCGCGCTCGTCGAAAGCTGGGGAGACTCATTACCGTTCGTCGCTCGCGCTCGGGCGTTTGCGGTCGAAGCTTTCCAACATGCATTACCGCAACCCGATTGGGCGGTTTACCGCTTGCAGAACACCCGCGCAAACCGCTGAGGCTCTTCAGCGCGTCAGAGTGACCGAAACATTGCCGACCCCTTCGAGCGACGCGTCGATCCGTGCCGGCCGATCGATACGCAATGGCTTGCTCAGGCTTCCCGTCGTCACGATCTGACCGCGCCGAAAGCCGCCGAGCTCGTCGGCCGGCCGCGTCGCGACGACGCGTAGCGGTTCGACCGGATCGCCTTGCGGATGGCCCCCGAGTTTCGCTTCGACGACGTCGCCGTCGATCGAAAAACGCAACGGCAGCGCCTTCAGATCGAGTGCTCGGAAGTTGCGCGTCGCGGCACCCGTCACATAGCCGGCGTTGCCCACGTTGTCGGCGAGGAATGCCAGGTAGGGCACCGACGGCGGCTCTCCGCGACGCCCGGCCACGAGCTCGACGCCGATGAGAATCTCGGAAGTCGCATCCAGGATATCGTCGCGAACATAATCCCGTGCCGGCAGATCGGCGGCCAGGCGAAACGCCAGCTCGATTTCGACAATGAAACCGAGCGGCGGCAACGCAACGCGTGTGCCGCTCACGTGCATCAACCGGGCGTAGATCGGCCCCGCCACGCCCACGGCGTCCGGAGAGAAACCGACCTTCCAGCCGGCAACGCGCTCCCGGAGCGCCTCGCAAACCTCGCGCTGCACGCGCATGGCGGAGGCAAAATCCGGCGGAAGCTCGGCGTCGTCGAAGGAACGACCATCGGCGCCGCGATGGCGATCGCGGAGGACCTGGGCGAGGGAGGATAGGTCAGCCATCGTCGATTTATACCCGAGCGGCGACCGGCCGCGCCGGGCTGCTTGCTACCATGGCGAGGTTGCCGTCCGCGGAGGAGCGGATGCAGGCTGCGCTGGATACGTTCCCGCGGATGTTGCTCGAGCACGCGCGCGTTCGACCGGACCACCCGGCCACGCGCGAGAAATCGCTCGGCATCTGGCAGACGTGGACCTGGAAGGAAGTCGCCGCCGAAGTGCGCGCGCTGGCTTGCGGGCTCGCCGCGCAGGGGCTGAAGCGCGGCATGCACCTCGCGATCGTCGGCGACAACCGACCGCGGTTGTACTGGTCGATGGTCGCCGCGCAGTCGATCGGGGCGGTCCCGGTGCCGATGTACCAGGACGCGCCCGCCGCCGAATTCGTCTACGTCCTGAACGACGCCGAGATCGCGTACGCGATCGTCGAGGACCAGGAGCAGGTCGACAAGATGCTCGAGGCGAAGGCCCAGGTGCCGACGCTCGCGCATGTGGTTTACGACGACGCGCGCGGGTTGCGGGGCTATCAGGGCGTGACGAGTTTCGCGCGGCTGCAGGAGATCGGCCGCGCGTTCGACGCCGCGAACCCGCGGTTCTTCGACGATGCCGTTGCCCAGGGCCGGGCCGACGACGTTGCCATCATGGCCTACACGTCGGGCACGACGGGCAAGTCGAAGGGCGTGCGGCAGACGCATGTTGCGTTCCTGACGGCAGCGCGCGGGGGTGCGCAATTCGACAAGCTTGGGCCGAACGACAGCATCGTGTCGTACCTGCCGATGGCCTGGATCGGCGACCTGCTGTTTTCGCTGGCGCAATGGCTCGCCACCGGCTTCACGATCCATTGTCCCGAATCGGGCGACACGGTGATGACCGATCTTCGCGAGATCGGTCCCACGTACTACTTCGCGCCGCCGGCGATCTTCGAGCGTCTGTTGACGCAAGTAATGATCCGCATGGAGGACGCTGGCGCGATCAAGCGCGCGATGTTCCATCATTTCATGGCGGTGGCGCGCCGCTGCGGCGCCGAGCTGCTCGACGGCAAGCCGGTGTCGCTCGGCGATCGCGTGCAGTACGCGATCGGGAACTTCATGGTCTACGCGCCGCTGCGCAACGTGCTCGGCTTGTCGCGCGTTCGCGTCGCCTATACCGCCGGCGCGGCGATCGGGCCCGACCTGTTCCGTTTCTATCGGTCGATCGGCGTCAATCTGAAGCAGCTTTACGGACAGACCGAGACCTGCGCGTATTGCTGCCTGCAGCCTGACAAGGCGGTGAAACTCGACACGGTCGGACTGCCGGCGCCGGGCGTCGAGGTCAAGATCGCCGAAAGCGGTGAAGTGATGGTCCGCGGGCCAATGCTCTTGAAGGAGTACTACAAGCGGCCCGACGCCACGGCCGAGGCGATCGATCGCGACGGGTTCTTCCACACCGGCGATGCCGGCTTCTTCGACGGCGAAGGCCATCTGAAGATCATCGACCGCGCGAACGACGTTGGCAAGCTGGCGAACGGCGCGTTGTTCGCGCCCAACTACATCGAGAACAAGCTCAAGTTCTTCCCGCACATCAAGGAAGCGGTGGCTTTCGGGCATGGGCGCGACAAGGTTTGCGCGTTCATCAACGTCGACCTCGGTTCCGTCGGTAACTGGGCGGAGCGCCGCAACCTGGCGTATTCGGGCTATACCGACCTCGCGCTGAAGCCCGAGGTTTACGCGCTCGTGCGTGAATGCATCGAGAAGACGAATGCCGATCTCGCGAAGGATCCGGCGCTCGCCGACTCGCAGGTGCATCGCTTCCTGATCCTGCACAAGGAGCTCGACCCCGACGACGACGAGCTGACGCGCACGCGCAAGGTGCGCCGCGGGTTTGTAGCGGAGAAGTACGCCGTGCTGATCGACGCGCTCTATGCCGGCCGCAAAGTTCAGCACGTCGAGACACAGGTGAAATTCGAGGACGGGCGGAGCGGCGTCGTGGCCGCCGACCTCGTGATCGAGGAAGCGAAGACGTTTGCGGCGAGTCGCGCGAAGGCTGAGAAGGATCTGGCGGCCGCATGAGTACACCGGCGATCGCGTTGACCGGCAGCGCCGCCATCGTTGAGAGTGCATCCCCCGGCGTTGCGGCGCGGCGCTCGGTCGGCGGCGTCATCCTGTCGATCGAGAACGTCTCGCTCGCGTTTGGCGGCGTCAAGGCGCTGTCGGAGGTGAGCTTCGACGTCCTCGAGCACGAGATCCGCGCGATCATCGGACCGAACGGCGCCGGCAAGAGCTCGATGCTGAACGTGATCAACGGCGTCTATCACCCGCAGCAGGGAACGATCTCGTTTCGCGGCGAGCGTCGGCACGACATGCATCCACACGCCGCGGCGGCGCAGGGAATCGCACGAACGTTTCAGAACATCGCGCTGTTCAAGGGGATGAGCGTGCTCGACAACATCATGGCCGGGCGCAATCTGAAGACCAAGGCGACGATCCTGGAACAAGCGATCCATGTGGGCCGTGCTCGGCGAGAGGAGGTACGCCATCGCGAGTTCGTCGAGCACATCATTGACTTCCTCGAGATCCAGGCGCATCGCAAGACACCGGTCGGCCGGCTGCCCTACGGCATACAAAAACGCGTCGATCTGGGAAGGGCGCTCGCACTGGAGCCGACGCTCCTGCTGCTCGACGAACCAATGGCAGGCATGAACGTCGAGGAAAAGGGCGATATGTGCCGGTTCATTCTCGATGTCAATGAGGAGTTCGGCACGACGATCGTTCTCATCGAGCACGACATGGGCGTGGTGATGGACATTTCCGATCGCGTCGTCGTGCTCGATTACGGCAAGAAGATCGCCGACGGCTCGCCGGACGCAATTCGAATGAATCAGCAGGTGATCGATGCCTATCTGGGAGTGGCTGGCTGATGCAGGCGACGGCATTGAACTTCCGACGCAACTGGCCGACTGTCACGCTGATCGCGGCGCTCGCGCTCGGCATGGCGGCCCCTTTGCTGGCGAAGGTTTCTGCGCCCGGATTCTATGTCGAGGTGCTGCTTGGCGGCTTGATGTCGGGAGTGCTGTACTCGTTGGTTGCCCTCGGCTTCGTGCTGATCTTCAAGGCGTCCGGGGTGTTCAATTTCGCGCAGGGAGCCATGGTTCTCTTCGCCGCACTCGCGATTGCGCGAATGGGCGAGGTCATGCCCCTTTGGATTGCGTTCG
This sequence comes from Casimicrobiaceae bacterium, assembly GCA_035536655.1. GTDB lineage: Bacteria > Pseudomonadota > Gammaproteobacteria > Burkholderiales > Casimicrobiaceae > VBCG01. Next base: position 9,063 of record DATLNR010000176.1, on the reverse strand, counting down.
CGTTGGCGTTCGTGCTGATGGCGCTGTTCGCGTGGGTCGTCGAGCGGCTCGTACTGCGCCACCTCGTGAACCAGGATCCGGTCGTGCTGCTGATGGCAACGCTGGGCATTGCTTATTTCCTTGACGGGTTTGGCCAGACCCTTTGGGGGAGCGACGTCTACCGGATCGATACGGGTATGCCGAAGACACCGGTGCTCGCTCTCGACGGCGTGTTCGAAGGCGGCATTCTGGTCAACACCGAAGATCTTGTGGCTGCAGTCGTCGCCGGGCTCCTCGTTCTTACGCTGGCAATCTTCTTCCAGAAAACCGCTACCGGACGGGCATTGCGCGCCGTCGCCGATGATCATCAGGCGGCGCAGTCGATCGGCGTGCCGCTGAACCGCATCTGGGTCATTGTCTGGACGGTCGCCGGTTTTGTCGCGCTCGTCGCAGGCGTGATCTGGGGCTCGAAGCTCGGCGTGCAGTTCTCGATATCGCTCGTAGCGTTGAAGGCGCTACCGGTGGTCATTCTGGGCGGCTTCACTTCCGTCCCGGGCGCAATCTTCGGCGGGCTCATCATCGGCGTCGGCGAGAAATTCTCCGAAGTGTTTCTCGCGCCGGTTCTGGTCAAGCAGTTCGATCTCGCCGGCGGAGGCATCGAGAACTGGTTCGCCTACATTCTTGCATTGCTGTTTCTTCTGGTGCGTCCCGAAGGACTCTTCGGCGAGAAGCACATCGACCGCGTGTGACCGCACGTCATGCTCTATCGCGAGAACGGTCAATTCAAGACCGACTACATCAGCGACCAGCAGATCCTTCCCATCGCGCAGGATCGCTGGGTCATGCTGGCTTTGATAGCGATCGCATACGTCGTGATCCCGCTTGTTGCGAGCGACTACCTGTTTCGCGCGCTCATCGTCCCCTTCCTCATCCTCGCCATCGCCGCGATCGGTCTCAACATTCTTGTCGGCTACTGCGGCCAGATTTCTCTCGGCACCGCGGCCTTCATGGCAGTGGGGGCGTACACGGCCTACAACGTGGTTATACGGCTTCCGCAACTCAACTTTCTCGTCGTGATCGTTGTCGCAGGTGCGGCCGCTGCCGTCATGGGTGCGGCGTTCGGCATCCCGAGCCTCCGCATCAAGGGTCTGTACCTTGCCGTGGCCACGCTGGCGGCGCAGTTCTTCATGGACTGGATGTTCGCGCGCGTCAAGTGGTTCACCAATTACTCGCCGTCCGGATCGGTGTCGCCGCCCCCTATCGAGATCTTCGGCTGGACGGTCTCATCGCCGGTCGACAAGTATCTGTTCGTTCTGTCGCTTGCCGTCGTGCTCACGCTCGCCGCGAAGAATCTCGTGCGCGGCCAGATCGGACGGTCCTGGATGGCGATGCGGGACATGGACGTCGCTGCGGAAGTCATCGGCATTCGACCGCTGCACGCGAAGCTGACGGCGTTCGCGGTCAGCTCGTTCTATGCAGGCATCGCCGGCGCTCTGTGGGGATTCGTCCATCTGGGCGCCTGGGAGCCGCTGGCCTTCAACATCACCCTGTCGCTCAATCTGCTTTTCATGATCATCATCGGCGGCATGGGTTCGCTGCTCGGCGCTTATTTCGGCGCCGCGTTCATCGTCATGCTTCCCATCATGCTGAATCAGTTGCCGGCGGCTTTCGGAATCAACATTTCGACGGCGCTGGTGTCGCACCTCGAGGCGATGATCTTCGGTAGCCTCATCATTTTCTTCCTGATCGTCGAGCCGCACGGCCTGGCGCGGCTATGGGCGATCGGGAAGGAAAAGCTTCGGCTATGGCCATTCCCACATTGACCCGGTCCGCGGCGCGGAATGGCGTTGGTTCAGGCGCCGGACCACTCACGCAAGGAGAAGCAACATGTCAGTTGGCATACTGAGGAAAGCGGCCGGCGCCGCGCTTGTCGGTGGCATCGCCGCCGCAGCATTGTTGGGCGCGCCTACGAACGGCCTTGCACAAGGCAAGGGCGAGCAGTTCTTCCCGGTGCTCGTATATCGCAGCGGCGCGTACGCACCCAACGGCGTTCCGTTCGCTAACGGATACGTCGACTACCTGAAGCTGGTCAACGCGCAAGGCGGTATCAACGGTGTGCGCGTCACCTTCGAGGAATGCGAAACGGGCTATGCCACCGACCGCGGCGTCGAGTGCTATGAGCGCCTAAAGAGCAAGCCCGGGGTCGCGCTGTTCCAGCCGCTGTCGACCGGGATCACCTTTGCACTGACCGACAAGGCGCCGATCGACAAGATTCCACTGATCACGGCGGGTTACGGGCGCGCCGACTCGGTCGACGGCGAGGTGTTCCCGTGGAACTTTCCGCTGCTGGGCACGTACTGGGACGCGGCCGACATCCTCGTTCAGCACGTCGGCAAGCTGAACGGCGGCCTCGAGAAGCTCAAAGGCAAGAAAATCGCGCTCGTCTACCACGATTCGCCGTACGGCAAGGAGCCGATCGCCCTTCTGCAGCAGCGCGCGAAGATGCACGGATTCGAGCTCGCCACGATTCCCGTAACGCATCCGGGCGTGGAACAAAAGGCCGCATGGTTGCAAATCCGGCAGTCGCGTCCTGATTACGTGTTCCTGTGGGGTTGGGGTGTGATGAACTCGACCGCGCTGCGTGAGGCCGTTGCGACGGGCTACCCACGCGACAAGATGTACGGCGTCTGGTGGGCTGCGGCCGAGCCCGACGTGATGCCCGCAGGCGCGGACGCGAAGGATTATCACGGCCTCGCGCTACAGCACAGCGCCGGACGGTCGAAGATCCACGACGACATCCTGAAGCTGGTCCACGGAAAGGGACAAGGCACCGGACCCGCAGAGGAAGTGGGCACCGTCCTTTACAACCGCGGCATGCTGAGCGCCGCGCTCGCTGTCGAGGGTGTGCGCCAGGCGCAGGTCAAGCACGGGCAAAAGACGCTCACCGGAGAGCAGATACGAGACGGCCTCGAAAGTCTGAAGATCGACGACAAGCGCATCGCCGAGCTCGGGCTGACCGGCGTCATGCGGCCGCTGACCACGACTTGCCGCGACCACGCCGGCGCTCACACCGCGCGCATCCACACATGGGACGGCAGCAAGTGGGCGTTCACCTCCGACCCCTATGAGGCCGATCAGAAAGTGATCCGGCCGATGATCACCGAGTCGGCGCAAAAGTACGCAGCGGAAAAGAAGATCACGCCGCGTCCCTGCTGAGTGTTCATTGGGAGCGGCCGCAAGGTCGCTCCCGTTTGATCCCATGGTCTCCAAACCCGTGCACGCATCTGCTTCGGAGGATCGCAAGCCGGCGGCACCATTGCTGAACGTGAATGGCATCGAGGTCATCTACAACCACGTCATCCTCGTGCTCAAGGGCGTGTCGCTGTCGGTCCCTCGAGGCGGCATCGTCGCTTTGCTCGGTGCGAACGGCGCAGGCAAGACAACGACGCTGCGGGCCGTATCGAACCTCCTGGAGGGCGAGCGCGGCGAAGTAACGAAGGGCTACATCGAGTACTGTGGCGAGCGTATCCAGCGGCTCACGGCTTATGCGCTCGTCAAGCGCGGCGTGGTGCAGGTCATGGAAGGACGCCGTTGCTTCGCCCACCTGACCGTCGAAGACAACCTGCTCGCCGGCGCTTACTCCCGTGGCGCTTCGGGCCGTGGAAACAGCCGCGCAGAGGTCGAGGCCGATCTCGACAAGGTGTACACGTACTTTCCGCGTCTGAAAATGCGGCGATCGAGCCAGAGCGGGTATACGTCAGGGGGCGAGCAGCAAATGACGGCAATCGGTCGCGCGCTGATGGCTCGACCGACGATGATCCTGCTCGATGAACCATCGATGGGCCTCGCTCCCCAGATCGTCGAGGAGATCTTCGAGATCGTGAACGACCTCAATACGAAGGAGGGCGTTTCGTTCCTGCTTGCTGAACAGAACACCAATCTAGCGCTCAAGCACGCGCAATACGGCTACATCCTGGAGAACGGCCGCGTCGTCATGGACGGCGAAGCGTCGTCGTTAAGACAGAACGAAGACGTGAAGGAGTTCTACCTTGGATTGTCGACGGCGGGCCGCCGCAGCTTCCGCGACGTCAAGCACTATCATCGACGCAAGCGCTGGCTGGCGTAGCGCGCGATGCCGGAGTCCTTCTCTGCGCTTCGTCGGTTCGCAGGCACCCTTCCGGGCGCAACCGTCGACATCAAATGGGGCGCCGACGAGTGTTACTGCATCGGCGGCAAGATGTTCGCCGTGTTCGGCATCGAGAACGGCAAAGAGCGCGGCATGTCGATCAAGGTCGATCCGGAGCGGTTCCTCGAGCTGACCGACATCGACGGCATCGTGCCCGCGCCGTACCTCGCCCGTGCGCGATGGGTGAAGTTCGAGCGGCCCAATGCGCTACCGGCGGCGGAGGCTCGTGCGCTGATCGAGCGATCGCATGCGCTGATCGCAGCGAAGCTCACCAGGCGCGAGCGCGCGTCGGCGCTCGGGATCAAACCGACGTGATGAGCGCCCTTCTCGACTCGCTCGAAGCGCGACATCCGGAGCTGCGCGAGCGGCAGGTCTTCGCCGCCCTCCCTGCGCAGATCGCCAATGCGAAGGCGAAGGCGCCCGGGTTCGCGCAGATACTGGCGGGCGTCGATCCGGACGACATCACGAGCCGCGACGCGCTGGCCCGCCTTCCGGTCACGCGCAAGTCAGACCTCGCCGAGCGTCAGAAGTCGATGCGTCCGTTCGGCGGGCTGGCCGCAGCCGAATGGGGTGAGCTCTCGCGTGCGTACGCGTCACCGGGCCCGATCTACGAGCCCGAGGGTAGAAGCGCCGACTGGTGGCGCTTCGGGCGCGCGATGTACGCGGCGGGCTTTCGCAAGGGCGACCTCGTGCACAACTGCTTCGCTTACCACTTCACGCCCGCCGGATTCATGGTCGAAGGCGGTGCGCAGGCGTTGGGTTGCACCGTGTTCCCTGGCGGCACCGGGCAGACGGAGATGCAGGTGCAGGCGATGGCGGATTTGAAGCCCGCCGCGTATGTCGGAACCCCGTCGTTCCTGCGCATCATCCTCGAGAAGGCCGACGAGCTGCATGTCAGGATCGATTCGCTGCGCAAAGCGCTGGTCGGTGGCGAAGCATTTCTCGCACCGCATCGTGAGGCGCTCAAGTCGCGCAACATCGACGGCTATCAGGTCTACGCGACCGCCGATCTCGGCTGCATCGCTTACGAATCGTCGGCGCGCGAAGGGCTGATCGTCGACGAAGGCGTGCTCGTCGAGATCGTTCGGCCAGGCACCGGCGACCCGGTGCCGGAGGGCGAGGTCGGCGAGGTCGTCGTCACCGCGCTCGCCAACAGCGACTATCCGCTGATCCGTTTCGGCACCGGCGACCTGTCCGCCGTGCTGCCCGGCGTTTCACCGTGCGGTCGCACGAACGTTCGCATCAAGGGCTGGATGGGACGCGCCGATCAGACGACGAAGGTCAAGGGCATGTTCGTGCATCCGGGCCAGGTCGCTCAGGTCGTCGCCCGGCATCCGGAGATCGCGAAGGCGCGGCTCGTCGTCGAGAATCCCGACGGCAACGATCGGATGACGCTGCACGTCGAGCCGCGCGCGGGAGCGACTATCGCAGCCGAGCCGGTGATCGCCTCGATTCGCGACGTCACCAAGCTGCGCGGCGAATGCGTCGTCGTCCCGCCGGCGACGCTCGCGAACGACGGCAAGGTGATCGACGACCGGCGGAAGTTCGACTGACGCCGACGGCGGTTCTCGCAGCGCCGCAGGCCGCTACCCGGTGACGTGCCCCCCGGCAGTGGCCAAACTCCGCAATTCGTCCCGGCTCAATTGAGGGCCGTCGAGCGTCACCCGCTTGTCCTGCGTTTCCGAAGTCCGGTAACGCGCGATCACCGGCTTCAGCTCGGGCTTGACGTGCTCGTTGTTGTAGCCGTTGAAGAGGTGGCCGAACAGTCCGCGCTTGAGATCGCTCGTGTTCATGAACCAGTCGGCGATCGGAAAGGTGAGATTCATGTTGACGTGCATCATGATTCCCATGTTGTGATGCGCGATGTGGTGGCGGCGGATCGTGTTCACGAACGGCATGTTTCGGACGAATGCGTTGTCCGGCACGTGGCAGCACAAGTGAAACGTCTCGTAGACCATGTAATGCCCGATCATGCCGATGAACACGATGTAACCCGCGTTCGCATTGATCAGCACGCTGGCAATCCAGCCGAACAGCGCGCCGAACACGGCCAGCACGATCAGCACGCGCCACGGGAAGAAGACGATGCGGAACTCGCGCACCGTGTTGATCGTCGCTTCGTTATCCGTGAAGTACTGATGATGCTGCCGCGTGTGCCGGTCGTAGATCGCCCGCAGCGCATATAAATCGATCAACCGGTGCATCACGTAGCGATGCATTGCCCACTCGACGAAATTGCCGCCGATCAGCACGGGGATCAACAGCAGCCACTCCCAGCGCGCGTTTTGTAGTTGACTCGCGCAGTACCAGATGCCGGCGATACCGGCCGTATACATCACGCCGATGTGGACCCAACCGTTGTACCAGCGGCTGATCGCCGCGCGATACTGCTCGCGAAACTTGCGTTGCCGTTCAGTCATCATTGCGCTGCTCATCGAAACCCCTTGGATTGCGGGCGTTGAAGTGGGCTGATATATTAGTCGTCCATCACATCCAAGTCAATTGGAGGGAGACGGTGCCCGATTCCGCCAAAGGCGCAGCGCAGCCATCCACGGCTGCCCCCGCCGCTCGCAAGAAGCGCACGCTGCAGGAGATTCGCGATTCGAAGACCACGGGCGAGAAGATGGTCTACATGTCGGTGCCGGATTACACGTCCGCCCGATGGGCGGAGATGGCGGGCGTCGACGTCGCCGTGCTCGGCGACAGCCTGGCGATGGTGGCGCACGGCCACTCCAACACGATCCCGGCGACGATGGAGATGATGGCGATGCATGCGCAGGCGGTGCGGCGCGGCGCGCCGAACACCTTCATGCTGGGTTGCATGCCCTACCAGAGTTACAACACGGTCGATCGCGCGTTGATCAACGCGACGCGCTTGATGCAGGAGGGCGGCAGCGATGCGGTGAAGCCGCAGGGCGGAAAATCGCAAGCGGCGATTCTGAAAGCGCTGGTCGACGCCGGCATTCCGACCGCGTCGCATATCGGCCTGACGCCGCACACCGTTGCGATGTTCGGCGGCTTCAAGATCCAGGGCAAGACCGCGGAAACCGCGATGAAGATCCTGGAAGACGCGCTCGCGATCCAGGACGCCGGCTGTTTCATGCTCGAGTTCGAAGCCGTGCCGGCGAAGATCGCAGCGCTGATCTCGCAACAGCTCGAGATTCCAACGATCGGCATCGGCGCGGGCGTCGGCACCGACGGACAAATTCTGCTGTGCTACGACCTGCTCGGCGTGTTCACGGACTTCAAGCCGAAGTTCACGAAGCGGTTTTCGAACTTGACCGAAGTCGCTGTCAAGGGCATCTCGCAGTACATCGCTGAAGTGAAATCGGGCCAGTTCCCGGACGACGATCACAGCTACGGCGTCGACGACAAGGAATACGAAAAGTTCGCATCGATGGTCGAAAACCGGAAGCATCACTGATGCGGTTGGAATGAGGCGCGCGACACTGCATGAGGTGACGTCTCAAGCTCGGCAAAGCTTGACCGCACGCGCATACGCAGCGCTGGAAGAGCTGATCGTCACGCTGAAGCTGGCGCCCGGGTCGGCTGTGTCGGAAGCGGAGCTCGTGCAACAGCTCGGCATCGGACGAACGCCCATTCGGGAAGCGCTGCAGCGACTCGCGCGCGAGCGGCTGGTGACGATCCTGCCGCGTCGAGGCGTCGTCGTCTCCGAGATCAACGTGGGTCGCCAGCTCCGGCTGCACGAAGTGCGGCGCGAACTGGAACGGCTGATCGCGCGCACTGCGGCGCGGCGCGCGACCGACGAGCAGCGTGCACGATTTCGCGAGCTGGCCGCGGCGTTTGAGAGATCCGCGCGCGTCAATGACGATGTGACGTTCATGCGGACCGATCGCGAATTCAATCTGCTGTGCTCGGCCGCGGCGCACAACGAATTCGCCGCTGGCGCGATGAGTTTGCTGCATGGACTGTCGCGCCGATTCTGGTACGTTCACTACAAGGAGGCGGCGGATATGCCGCTGACGGCCAAGCTGCACGCGGACATCGCGCGTGCGATCGCCGACAAGGACGAAAAGCGCGCCGCGCAAGCGAGCGATCGGTTGCTCGATGTGATCGAAGCGTTCACGCGCGCAACGGTGAGTCTCGAATGAGCCTGGCGAGCACGCTCCGAGGCAACGCCTGATGATGATCGGCACCGATCAGCGCAAGCGCCTGAAGATCACTGCCGACCTGCTGGTCGCAGGCGGCGGCGCGGCAGGCGTCGCAGCGGCGGTCACGGCGGCGCGTCGAGGCTTGAAGGTCGTGCTGGTTGAGCGATACGGCTTCTGCGGCGGTGGTGCCGTCGCCGGCATGTCTGGAACGGTTTGCGGCCTGTACGAAGCGTCCGATCGTGTCGAATCGCGGCCACGTCAAGTCGTGTTCGGCTTTGCGGATGAGTTCGTTCGCTTGCTTGCAACGCGGGGTGGCGTGACGGCGCCGATGCGTTATGGAAAGACGTGGACGCGCGTGCACGATCCCCTGATGTGGCGCGAGGCGGCAGACCACCTGTTGCGCGACGCTCGAGTCGACGTGTTGTTCCACACCGTGGTGACAGGCGCGATACTCGACGGCACTCGAGTCGCAGGCGCCATGGCGTGGTCGAAGGAAGGCCCGATCGAGTTGCGTGCAAAGCTCATCATCGACGCCAGTGGTGACGCGGATGTGGTCGCGATGGCGGGTTTCGAGTCTTTCATCGGTGACCCCGGCCGAGTCCAGAACCCCACGATGATCTTTCGTCTTGGCGGCGTCGACACCAGTCGCTTTGTCGCTGCCTACGGCGACGACACCATCCTGCCGGAGAAGGTTTCCGACCTTCTTCGCCGTCACCACGGGCACGGCTACTTTCTTCCCCGTTCGAAGATCTGGCTGTTTCCAACGACGCGCCCGAACGAGCTGCT
>DATLNR010000175.1:0-2371 GCA_035536655.1 Casimicrobiaceae bacterium | reverse complement strand
AAGTGGATGCGCTCCGACGCGATGCCTTCGCGAAGCAGGTTGTCGGCAGCCGAGCGCTCCGTCGTATAGAGATGATCGGCGATCTGGTCGGTCAGCACGCGATTGATCTCTTCGGGCATCGCACGGTCGAAGCTGCGCAGGCCGGCCTCGACGTGTGCGATCGCAATGCCCATCTTCGCGGCGACGAGACTGACCGCGAGCGTCGAATTCACGTCGCCGACGACGATGACGCAGCAAGGCGCGAGGTCGTTCAGCACCGGCTCGATCCGGCGCATCACCTCGGCGGTCTGCACTGCATGCGAACCGGAGCCGACGCCGAGGTTGATATCCGGCGCCGGCAGCTCGAGGTCGTGGAAGAGGCGGTCGTTCATCCCGGCGTCGTAGTGCTGGCCGGTGTGGATCAGCACGGGCGCCGGCAGATCCGGCCTCTGACCGATCGCGCGAATCAATGGTGCCATCTTCATGTAGTTCGGTCGGGCGCCGACGATGCACGCAAGGCTTCCTTCCGACGACCGAACGTTCGGCGACAACAACGATTTCTTCGCGATGGCCACCATCACGTCCCGGTGGAATTCCCCGACTTGCTCTTCTCGCCATGCAGCAGATTGCGCAACAGATCGACAGTCGCGCCGACGGTGCGTTCGACGCGCCCGACTCGCTCTTCGAGCCGACGAATCGCCGCGTCGGCGGAAACGTTGGTCCGCGACGGCTCCTGCGCGTGCACCGCGATGTCGTTCGGCACGGCAGCGAGCTGCGTGTCGGAGCCCAACTCCTCGCGTATCTCGCGCGAGATCGTCTGAACGTCAGTCACCTCGATCGCGTGCTTCTCGGACAGGAATGCCGCCAGCATCAGGCGATTGCACAGCGAATTGATCCGACGCGGCACGCCTCCGGTCAGCGTATGAATGAGCGGAAAGCAGCTCGGCGCGAAATTCGGATCGTCGTTCCATCCAACGTGCCGCAGGCGATGCTCGACATAGGATTGCGTTTCGGACGCGTCGAGCGGTCCGAGATGGTAGGAAGCGATTACCCGCTGACGCAGCTGCTGCATCCGCGGGCTTTGCATGATCGTGCGCAGCTCGGGCTGGCCGACGAGGAAGCTCTGCATCAGCGCCTGGTCGCCGAACTGGAAATTGGACAGCATGCGCAGCTCCTCGACGGCGCGCGGCGTCAGGTTCTGCGCCTCGTCGACGATCAGCAGCGCCCGCTTCTTGTCCAATGCGAGCTGCGTCAGGAACGCCTCGATCGAGCCGAGCAGCACGGCTTTGGAGATCGCCCGCACCGGAAGGCCGAACGCGACGCCGACTGCGCGAAGCAGATCGTCCGCATCGAGCTGCGTCGAAACGATCTGCCCCGGCACGACCGTGCTCCGATCGAGGTGCTCGAGCAGGCTCCTCACGATCGTCGTCTTGCCGGCTCCCACCTCGCCCGTGATGACGATGAAGCCTTCCCCCTGATACAGCCCGTACTGCAGATAGGCGAAGGCGCGGTTGTGCCCCTTGCTCCCGAAGAAGAACGACGGGTCCGGGTTCAGCTGGAACGGCTTTCCCGTCAGGCCGAAGAACGATTCGTACATGAGCCGCTAACGAAACGTGTATCGCATGCCGACAAAGGCCGCGAACTCGGAGAAGTCGACCTCGTTGCCGTCCTGGCGCTGATAGCGTGCGCCCGCGTAAACGTGGGTCCTCGGCGAGATCACGCGGGTGAGCGTGACGCGGACCGCGTGGTTATCGCTCTCGCTCGTCGTCACCTGGTCGGACCGCGACCGGGTGGCAATTCCGGTCAGCGTGAAGGACGTCGTCGGCGTGAGCGACCGGCTCCACGAAACATCGACGCCCGTCTGCACGACCCTCCCGAAAGCGCCGGGCGCGACCGGCAACGTCTCTTCCACCTGACGCAGGCTCTCGTTCTCCAGGCGAAAGATCGACATCACGACGGTGTTGCGAGCCCCGGTCAGCGCGATCGACGCGCGCAGATTCTCCTGCAGCGTGAGCTGCTGCGAGAACAGTGCGAGCGGCTCGGCGAGCGTCCCCGGCAATCCGCGGCTCGCGATAAACGCGTCGACGAATCTCGCGCGCTCGGCGGCATCGGGAACGCTCGCCCGGAAAAGGTTGTCGAGCAGCTCGGACGACGAGCCGCCCGCCACGAGCGTCGCGAGCTGCTGCGGGTAGCTCGTCAGGTCGCGCGATGCGCTCACCGAAAATGTCGTCCGCCGCATCCGATGATCGAAGGCGAAGTGGTAGGCGTTGCCGAAGAAGCGGTGCTCCCACGTCCCATCGAGTCGCGTGCGCGGCGTGGGTCGCCATTGCACGGTGAGCCCATAGACCGCGCCGTCGGGCCGCACCGACTCGATGCGGTCGCGCTCGTAGCC
>DATLNR010000174.1:0-4694 GCA_035536655.1 Casimicrobiaceae bacterium | reverse complement strand
GAGCCGGGCATCGCGGGCATCGTCAAGGTCGTTGCAGCCGCGCATCCGGACGAGAGTCAGTTCGATTCGAAGAGCCCTTACTACGATGCCAAGTCGACGCGCGAAGCGCCGCGCTGGGTCAACGTCGACGTGGCGCTCGTTGCGAAGACGCGTTTGATTCCGCTCCCCGAGATGCGCGACGCGCCGGCGCTCGCTAACATGGTGACGCTGCGACGCGGCAACCGGCTTTCGATCACGCCGGTGACGCCGGCCGAGTGGAAGACGATCGAAAAGCTCGCGCAAGGCAATCCCGCTCGATGATTGCCGGACGGGCGTGGCGATGAGCCTCGCGCTCGTTTCGATCTTCGCCGTGCTCGGCGTCGCGGTCGGATTCCTGTCGGGCCTCCTCGGCATCGGCGGCGGCTTCACGATCGTGCCGGTGCTGGTCGAAGTCTTCGGTCGCGAAGGCTTTGCGGCGAGACATCTGCTGCCGATGGCGATCGGCACGTCGGCCGCAACGGTGATCTTCACGACGTTCGCGTCCGCGCGTGCGCATCATGTGCGCGGCGCGGTCGACTGGTCGATCGTCCGGCTGATGGCGCCCGGCCTCGTCGTCGGCTCGCTGGTCGGCGCGCAGATCGCCGCGGCATTGCCGTTCGCCCTCATGGCGGCCATTTTCGGCGCCTTCACGTGGTTCACCGCCTTCCGCATGCTGAAGAGCGCCACGTTCAAGGCAGCGCGGTCATTGCCGGCGAAACCGGCATTGTTGGGTGTCGGCACGGCGATCGGCGCGGTGGCCGGCATGGTGGGGACGGGCGGTGCGTTTCTGGCGGTGCCGTTTCTCGCGCGATGCAATGTCGATCTGCGCATGGCGATTGCGACATCCGCCGCGATGGGCGTGCCGATTGCGGCAGCAGCCACGCTGGGCTACGTCTTCGCCGGCTGGCGCAGCGACGACCTGCCGCCGTGGTCGGTCGGTTACGTCTATCTGCCGGCGGCGATCGCGATTGTCATCGGCAGCATGCTCGTTGCGCCGTTCGGCGCGCGCGTCGCCCATGCGTGGCCGCTGGCGACGCTGCAGCGGGCCTTTGCAGCGATGCTGTTCGTGCTGGGTTCGTACATGCTGTGGAAGGCCTTTGGCGCCTGATTGCCGCTCGTCGCATCGCATCGCGAAACGCAACATGAGCCGTTAGCATCGCGCCGATGAAACGAGCACGTCTCCTCTCCGCTGCGCTTGCAGTCGCATCCAACATCGTCCTGGCCCAGACCGTCGTCGTCGAGCCGGCAAAGCAGTGGAAGGTCGGCGACGAAGTGCGCTACGAGCGCGTGAAGATGCGCTCCGACTCGAATGCAGCAAAACCGGCCAGCGGCCGAACGCACATCGCGATCAAAGTGATCGAAGCCAATGCGTCCGGCTTCCTCGTGGCGTGGCGCTATGGGCGCTCGGCGTCGGACAGCCCGTCGCCGGCCGCCGCGGAAGCAATCGAGCAGATGCAGCAGATGATCGAGGGACTCGAGTACGTGCTCGAGCTCAAGCCTTCGGGCGAGCTCTCTGCGTTGCGCAACTGGCAGGAGGTTCGCGACAAGGCGCTCGCGCTCGTCGACAAGGTGATGCCACCCGCGGCATCGGCCACGCACAAGCATGCGGTCGCGCAGACGAAGGCGCTGTTCGCGACGAGGGAAGGCGTGCAGAACGTGCTGCTGCGGGAAGTACAGCTGTTTTTCATGCTCTACGGATGGCAGCTCGACGTCGGCGAGTCGAAAAGCCACGACGAGCTGCTTCCCAACCCGCTCGGTGGACCGCCGCTTCCTGCAATCGCGACAGTCAGGGTGACGAGCCTCGACGGGGACATGGCGATGCTGCGCTACACGCTCGCGTTCGATCGCGCGAAAGCGGGCAAGATCATCGCCGACTCGCTCGCTGCGGTGGCGAAGCGCATGGGCAAGCCCACCGACGACCTTGCGAAGGTCGCATCGTCGCTTGAGGTCAACGACGAAGCGGAGCTTGCGTTCGACGTGAAGTCGCGCTGGCCGCAAAAGCTCACGCACGAGCGCGTGAGCCGAATCGGCGATCGCAGCCGCGCCGACCGGCTGGTCTACGAGCGACGCTGACGCTACTTCGGCACGTTCTTGTAGAGCATCTCCACGAAACGATCCGGGCCGAGGGGGCCCTTGCCCCAAACGGCGTCGAAGTCCGCCGTCGGCCGCGACGCGATGACCTGTTCGAGGCTGCGGCCGGCACGTGCCCCGTCGCGAACGCGCGAGCTGATCGTCGCCACCATGTCGCGATAGGCCTTGAGGTCGGACCGACTCGCGAGCGGCCCGTGACCGGGAATGACGCGCGTCTTGTCGGTCGCGATCGCGAGCACGCGGTCGACAGCGGCGACGACGCCCTCCGCCGTACCGCCGCTGCTCGTGTCGATGAACGGGTACATGCGGTTGAAGAACACGTCGCCCATGTGGATGACGTCGCTCGTCCGGAAATGCACGATCGCATCGCCGTCGGTATGGGCGTTGGGCACGTGGAAGAGGTGGATCTCGTCGCCGTTCTGATGGAACGTGACGTCGCGCATGAAGGTCACGCTCGGCAGCGCCGCGCGGGGCTCCATTTTCACCTTCATGTTCAGGAACTCGATGAACTGCTCGGTCGACATGCGCCTGCGCACGTTCTCGTGCGCGACGATGATCGCGCCGGCCTTGCCGAAGTTCTCGTTGCCGCCCGTGTGGTCGAAATGCCAGTGCGTGTTGACGACGAAGCGGATCGGTTTCGCCGAAACCTTCGCGACGGCCGCTTCGATGCGTGACGTCAGCGGCGCGAACTGATCGTCGACGAGAAAGGCCGAATCCTCGCCGACGGACAGCCCGAGATTGCCACCCGCGCCGGTCAGCATGTACGTCGTGGCCGAGAGCTGCTCCGCTTTGATCTCGACCTTCGAAAAGTCCTGCGTCTGCGAGAACGCAATCGCGGCGATTCCGAACAGCGCCAGCAGGTGAAGACGTAACCAGAACGGGCTCATCGATGTCGCCCTCAGGCCGGCGCTTGCTCCGATCCGGCATACGCGCCGCTCAACACGGCGCCCGCGCCCAGACGATCGCGCGCCGGTCCGCCGGCGCTCACGCGAACGGCGCAATACTTGTACTCGGGAATCTTGCCGAACGGATCGAGCACCGGGTTGGTGAGCAGGTTCGCCGCGGCTTCGTGATAGCAGAACGGCAGGAACACGGCGCCACGCGGCGTGCCTTCGTCAGCGCGCGCGAACAGCGCGACCTTGCCACGCCGTGACTCGACGGTGATCGGCCCGCCGGGCTTTGCACCGAGCTCGGCGAGATCGAGCGGATGAACCGATGCGACCGGATTCGGCTCGATCGCATCGAGCACCTGCGTGCGTCGCGTCATGCTGCCGGTGTGCCAATGCTCGAGCTGGCGTCCGGTGATCAGCACGAACGGATACTCGGCATCGGGCTGTTCGGCCGCCGGAATCAGCGAAGCGGGAACAAGACGCGCTTTGCCGCTCGCCGTGGGGAAGTGATCGGTGAACACGACGCGATCGCCCGGATCGCCTTCCTTCTCGCACGGATAGGTGACGGCGTGCTCGCGCTCGAGCCGCTCCCACGTGATGCCGGCGATCGACGGCATCGCCTGCCGCATTTCGTCGAACACGTCGCGCGGATGCTCGTAGTGCCAGTCGAGGCCGAGCCGGCGTCCGAGGTCGATGATGATCGCGAGATCCTGACGCGCGTCGCCCGGCGTCTGCAGCGCCTGGCGACCGAGCTGCACCGCGCGATCGGTGTTCGTGAACGTTCCGGTCTTCTCGGGAAACGCGGAAGCGGGCAGCACGACATCGGCGAGATAGGCTGTCTCGGTCAGGAAGATGTCCTGCACGACCAGCATGTCAAGCTTGGCGAGCGCATCACGCGCGTGCGCCGCGTCCGGGTCTGACATCGCGGGGTTCTCGCCCATGATGTACATGCCGCGAATCTCGCCTGCGTGAACCGCGTCCATGATCTCGACGACGGTCAATCCCGGTTTCGGATCGAGCGCATCGACGTTCCACAGCGATGCGAAGCGATCGCGCGCCTGCGCGTCATCGACGCGCTGGTAGTCGGGAAAGACCATCGGGATCAGGCCCGCATCGGATGCGCCCTGCACGTTGTTCTGACCCCGAAGCGGATGCAGTCCCGTTCCCGGCCGGCCGATCTGCCCGGTCATCATCGACAGTGCGATCAGGCAGCGCGCGTTGTCGGTGCCGTGCACATGTTGCGAGATGCCCATGCCCCAGAGAATCATTGACGCACGCGACGTCGCGAAGAGGCGCGCGACTTCGCGGATCGTCTCGGCAGGAATACCGCACGCGCCGGCCATCGCTTCGGGGCTGAACGTCGCAACGTTCTTTGCGAGTTCCTCGTAACCGTTCGTGCGGTCGGCGATAAACGCCTCGTCGACCAGCCTTTCCTCGACGATCGTGTGCATCATCGCGTTCAACAGCGCGACGTCGGTGTCGGCCTTGAACTGCAGGTAATGCGTCGCATGCCGCGCGAGATCCGAGCGACGCGGATCCGCGACGATCAGGCGCGTGCCCTGCTTGACCGCGTTCTTGATCCACGTGGCGGCAACCGGGTGGTTGACCGTCGGGTTCGCGCCGATCACGAAGACGACGTCGGCGTGCATGACGTCCATGACCGGGTTCGACACGGCAGCCGAACCGATGCCTTCC
>DATLNR010000173.1:0-9645 GCA_035536655.1 Casimicrobiaceae bacterium | reverse complement strand
GGCGACGCACGCCCACAGCCATGCTTCCGTGTTGCGACCGGACAGAAGACCGAGCCCGCAAGCGAGCTCGCGCAATCCGTACAGCCGCATCGAGGTCGCGCCGTCGTCCGCGCCGATCGCCCGGTTCACGCGATGCGGCGCAAGGAGTTCGATGGCGCCGAGTCCGATCGAGAGCCAGCCAAGCGAGCGAACGAGCAGCGCGTTCTTCGGCTGCGGCGGTCCTTTCCTGAAAGCACTGGGGGGCATCGACGGTCCCACCGCCGCCGCCGGGCGCATGGGCCGCTGATCGCCAGCGCTCGGCGATCGCGTGCGTGTTTCCTGCACCACGTCCATGAGATGTCCTGCCGACGTTTTCGAAAGCGCGACGAACGGGGAGCCGCGTCGACATCCGCAGCAAGCGATGTGCCGCGACCGGCGCTTACCTTGCGGGCGTTTGCGGATTCCCGCGCAAACCGGAAACGGTTACGGCTTGCGCGGCAAAAAGGGCGGCTACTTGGCTTCGGGACGGGCGATGATCGAGATGCCGCCGTTGCGCTCGAGCACCGCGTACTTGATCTGGTCGAGCCGCTCCAGCCCGTGCTTCTCGCGCGCCGCGGTCATGATGTCCGATTCGTCGATGCGTTCCTTGGCGATCCGCTCCTTCAGCACCCGGCCCTCGTCGACGATGATGACCGGCGTTCCCTCGAGCAGGTTCTCGACGCGAGGCAAGCGCTGCTTGACGAGCGACAGCGCGATGTCGAGGCCGACCAACGTGACAATGACGACCATCGCGCCGATCATCGAATGATCCTCGCCGAGCAGCGCGCCCTGCGTCGCCTCGCCGATGACGAGCAGCAGCACGAAATCGAACGTCGTGATGTGGGCGATCGAGCGCTGTCCGGCGATGCGGAACACCAGCAACAGGAACAGGTAGATCACGGCGGCGCGGATGACGGCGTCCATGGCTTTCCTTCGGGTGGGTCGTGAACGCGCGTGCCGCTAAGGAAACACGAGGGTCCGAAAGTCCGCCGCCGCCGCACCCTCCACGCCGATCGCTCCATCGAGAAACCCGATGCGATTGGGCTTCACGCGGAACACGATTTCCTGCGGAGCGCCAGTCGCGCCGGCAAACACGAACGTCGTTCGATCTTCTCGCGGCTCGACGCGCAACGCCGGCGGCGTCACGGCGACGAGCTCGATCTGCTCGAGGTAGGTCTGCGGCAGCGTCAGCGCCAACGTACGCCCTGCCGTGGCGGCGGGGGTGACGCGCACATCGATTTCACCGCGCCATCGCGCAAACCGGTCGAAATCGACGGAAAGTCCTGCGCTTTCACGCGTCGCGCCGCTGAGCGGTCCCTTGCCGAAAACGCCGAGCAGCGCGGCGCCAACGACAAGCGCCATCGCGATCCATCCCGCCCGCTGCACCGTCCATGTGCGGCGCGTATGCTCGATGTCCTCGCCGATGTCCAGATCGCCGATACGGCCGGGCTTGCCCATGGGCGTTTGCTTGCGGAGTCGCGGCAGATTTGATGCGGCTCGTTGCAACTTTCGCGCCGTCCATCGTCTTCCGCTTGTGGCCACGGCGGCGAGCGCCTAGCATCGACCGACTGGTTCACCTGGAGCTTTCGTGCGATCCCACGCCCTGATTTCGAGCTCGATCCTCGCTGTCGCACTGGGCTCGGCCGGCATGGCACAAGCGCTCACCTGTTATGTCGTGCTGGACCGCACCGACAACGTCATCTATCGCGACGTCTACCCACCGGTGGACCTGTCCGACGCCGGCCGCGCCGAGCGCGACGACCTGCGGCGCCGCGGCGAGTTTCTGCTGTTTCTCGAATCCGAGTCGTGTCCACGACTCGAGTTCTTCACCGGAGCCGCAGGCACCGTCGGCCTTCGGCTGGATCAGACGCTGTCCCCGCCGACCGACATGAAGGTCGAGCCCGCGCGGGCGCAGGAACCGGCGAAGGCGCCGCCTGCCAGGACACGAAAGCCGCGCGCCTAGCTCGACCTCACAGCGCGGCGAGACTCACGCGTCAGTTGCCCTTCGCCAGCAGCCGCAAATCGCAGCTCGGCGACAGCATCGTTCCCTCGGCGCAGGGAATCGTTTCATGAGCGACCGGAGCGGGGCGCGAAGTCGATTGATGGCGCGCCACCGCAGCGGTCGCGCGCGACTGACTCGCATGCGGGCGCGGCGATCGCGTCGCCAGACGTCGTTCATCGGCTTCGATGCGCGGTTGCTGGGCCCGGACCGCTTGCGTTTTCGCGTTTGGAAGCGACGCGCCGGCCGTCTTGCGGACCGCGCGGGAACCGGATGCATTCGCCTTCACCGCCGGCGCGAGCGCTGGCGGCGCCGCCAAATCGGTTGCGTGCTCGACCGCTGCGCTGTCATAAGCGTCGATTGTCACGGTTGATGAAGGAGCCGGCGACGACAACGGGGACGTCGAAGGGGCGCTCGGCGCTTCGCGGGTAACCGCCTGCATCGACGCGGGTTGCTGCGAAGGGGCGGTCGCAGACATCGACGCCAGCGTCGGCGGCGGCTGGCTCGCGTGATAGGCGATCCCGGAAATTGCGACGACGACGAGCGTTGCCGTCGCCGCAGCACCGCCGCGCATCGCGCGCTTCGCCCGGTCCGACACGCGCCACTCGTGGTTCGCGGGCACCGGCACCAGCTCGGCAGCCGGCGCTGCGTCGCCTTCACTCACCAGCGCCGAAAACAACGCGAACGTTTCACCGCATTGATGGCAATGCGCGGCGGCGCGCGGATTGATCGCCTTGCATGCGCGGCATGGCTTCAGATGCAACGGCGAGCCGCAGCCGTTGCAGAACTGCGATCCCGCCGGGTTCTCGTGTGCGCAGCAAAAACAGAAAAGCGTGACCATGCGCGGCTTCGAGGCGACAGCTAGGCGTCGGTCGTCATTAGGCGCCGCCGACAGCGGCTTGGCAAGCACTCTTCGAGGGCGTCGGCCGACGAAGCGCAGGGAACGAAACCCCGTCGCGGCAGCCAAAGCAGGCGACGCGCTCGCGCATCGAATGAGCAAAACTGAAGCGAAACAATGATGCAACGAGAATCCAGCGCCGAACCAACTTAGACTGGTCCGCGTCGAGTTAGGTTCCGCCCCACGTGTTGCCTCGCATCGAATTGTTGTACGCGTGCATGCGATGCGCGCGTCAACAATGCGAAAAGGAACATCGTCATTGACGTCGAGCCGCAAGCTTTGGCGAAATGCAGCTTCACGTCATCGAAAGACGAACGCATCGCGTTGATGCGATCGACGACGGCGCTTTCGAGGGACGGTTCGACGATGTTGCAGTGCATTCCAACGTTGGATTGCGTCACTTCAAAACAGTATTTCCCCGTCAGCACGCGGCAGCGACAGCCGCTGTCGTTTCGCCCCGACATTGCGCGCGTCGGCCCGGTTATTGCTGCGACCTGTCGGCAAGGCGCCGTCGGCTCGCAGCGCCCGCACGGAGGTGTCGTCCTGACGTCATCGGCACGGCGCCGCGCTTCGGGCACCGCGTGCCGTCGAAGGCGCGATTGGACGCTATACGACGCTGGAGGGCACGATGGACCGCCCTGACGACATTCTCGAGCGCACGACCGGCCACCCGGTTGGCGACCGCGCCATGAGCGGGACTGCCTCATCACGGACACCGGCCGCATCTCAGCCGGGCAGCGAGGGACACGACATGGGCCAAGCTTCTGACCCCGCGCCGCAACACGCGCAGTTCATCGACAGCCTCGTCGGCTTCACGCGACAGCACAAGGCTAATCACTGGTCGGGCACGTTCGCGGCGTTCCTGAAGGACGTCGTGCATGCGGATCCGGTGAGGGTCACGCGCCGCAGTCACCAGTACATGTGGGACATGGTGCGCTGGCAGGGCAAGCGCGACGACGACGACACGTTCCGCTGCTCGCTTCTTGAAGACCAGCTGTTCGGCATCGATGACGCGATCGGCCGTGTCGTCGATTATTTCCGCGCAGCGGCCGTTGGGTCCGAAGTCGGGCGCCGGCTGCTGCTTCTGCTCGGGCCGCCTTCGGGCGGCAAGTCGACGCTCGTCATCTTGCTGAAGCGGGGCCTCGAGGAGTACAGCTACACCGACGACGGCGCCATCTACGCCGTCGCGGGCTGCCCGATCAACGAATCGCCGCTGCACCTCGTTCCGCATTCGCTGCGCAGCCAGTTCCGTGACACGTACGGCGCCGACATCGTCGGCGAATCGTGTCCGTCGTGCCGGCTCAAGGTCGAAAGCGAATACAGCGGCGACTTCATGCGCATGCCGGTCCATCGCGTTTTCATCAGCGAAGCAGGCCGCATCGGCATCGGCACCTATGCGCCGCACGATCCGACGACCGCCGACCTCGCGGATCTCGTCGGGTCGGTCGACCTGTCGAAGGTCGCGCAGTTCGGCGACGAGGGCGACCCGCGCGCGTGGTCGTGGTCCGGCGCCGTCTATGCGGCGAGCCGCGGGATGCTCGAGATGATCGAGATCCTGAAGGTCAAGCGTGAGTTTCTCTATCTGCTGCTTACGCTGACGCAGGAGAAGAACGTCAAGGTCTCGCGCTTCCCGCTGATCCACGTGGACGAGACGATCGTCGCACACACGAATCTCGCCGAGTTCCGCAAGTTCCTGCAGGAGCGCGAGAACGAGGCGCTATTGGACCGAATGGTCATCATCCAGGTCCCGTACACGCTCGACTATCGCGCCGAGGCACGGATCTACCGCAAGCTCATCAGCTCGGCGGAGCCGGCGTTTCGCGAGGTGCACCTTGATCCGCACGTGTTGCACAGCGCGGCGGTGTTCGCGATCCTGACGCGGCTGCACGAGCGCGAGGACAAGAACGCCGACTTCACGAAGCGCGTGCGGCTGCAGGCCGGCGAAGCGGTCGATGGCGTCAATCGCGCCGACGCCGAGCGGCTGCGCGAGCGCTATCCAGACGAAGGGCTTTCGGGCGTCTCTCCGCGCTTCATCATCAACGCGCTGTCGGCGGCGATCATCAAGTCGAACACGAAGAGCCTGACGACGATGGGCGTGCTGCTCGCGCTGAAGGACGCGATCGAGTCCGATGCGCGCATCGACGCGAAGGAGAAGCGCCGCTGGATCGATTTCCTCGTCGTCGCCCGCAAGGACTTCTACAACCGCTGGGTCAAGGAGGACGTGCACAAGGCGCTTTTCGTGAGCTTCGAGCAGGAAGCGCAGGAGCTCCTCGACAAGTACGTCGACGAGGTCGAGGCGTCGCTCGACAACCGCAAGCTGCGCGACCCGATCACGAACGAGGAGCGCGACCCCGACGAGCGGATGTTGCGCGCCGTCGAGGAGAAGATCCGCATCTCCGATTCGGGCAAGCACAGCTTCCGCCAGGAGGTCGTGCGCAAGGCGATGGGCGCGTACAAGCGCGGCGAGAAGTTCACGCTCGACAGCCACGCGCCGCTGCACGACGCGGTCGAGCAGTACCTGTTCGAGCAGCGCCGCGACGTGCTGCGCCTGGTCAGCTCGACGACGCGTCCCGAGGACGAGACCAAGCAGAAGATCTCCGCGGTCGCGAAGCGGCTCGTCGACGAGTACGACTATGACGAGCACAGTGCGCGCGAGGCGTTGAATTATGTGACGACGTTGATGGCGCAGGAGTAGCCAGTTGACAGTAGTCAGCTGACAGTCGACAGTAAAAGCGCGCCGTCGGTGTGTCCCGCGCACGCTCCCGTCTTGCGTACTGCCAACTGACTACTGTCAACTGACTCCGGAACATGAGCCGTCTGACGTTCAACGCCCAAACGCCGTGGTACGAGCTGTTCTCGCGCGGCGCCCGCGACTGGCTTCGCCACAACCAGAAGGTGCGCGACGCGGTGCGCGAGCAGCTCGTCGACCTCGTAGCGGGGGGCGACTTCATCTCGCATCCTGATCAGCGCAGCGTTCGCGTCCCGGTGCGCATGCTCGACCATGCGCGGTTTCGTCTTTCGGATCCGCAGAAGCAGACGGGCGCAGGCCAGGGCGGCGCCCGCCCAGGTGACACGTTGCGACCGGCGGACGCGGGCGAGCAACAGGGCGACGCCGACGGCGAAGGCGGCCACGACAACGGCGGCATCAAGCTCTTGCTCGAGCTCAAGGTCGACGACATCGTCGACTGGCTCACCGAGGAGCTGAAGCTGCCGGAGCTGAAGCCGAAGTCGGGATCCTCGCTCGAGGAGGCCGAGATCGTCCGCGAAGGATCGGGACGGCGCGGCATCCGCGCGCGGCTCGACCGGCGGCGCACCGTCAAGGAAGCGGTGAAGCGGCGCGCGGTGCAATCGGACCCGGCACCGTTCACCGACGACGACCTGCGCTTCCATCAGCTGCGCCAGCGGCCGCGCATGGCGAGCAACGCGGTCGTCGTGTTCGCGCTCGACGTTTCCGCCAGCATGACGGCGATCGAGCGCAAGCTCGCGAAGACGTTCTTCTTCTTCGCGCTTTCCGGGCTGCGCCGGCAGTATCAGCGCGTCGACGTGCGCTTCGTCGCGCACACGACCGAGGCGTGGGAGTTCCCGGAGAAGGAGTTCTTCGAGGTCACCGGCAGCGGCGGCACGATGGCTTCCTGCGCATTCAAGCTGGTCGACTCGATCCTCGAAGCGAGCTACCAGCCATCGCAATGGAACGCCTACATGTTCTACGCGTCCGATGGCGAGAACGCCACCGACGACCGCCAGGCCGCAGGGGCCACGCTACGCAAGGTCGCCGAGCGATTGAACTACATAGGCTACGTCGAAACGCGACCGGGGACGGCGCGCTTCGCGCAGACCGACATGCGATCGATCGTCGGCGAGCTGACGCAGGGCGGCGCGCGCGGCGGCTGCCAGGTCGTGTCAGAAGTGAAGGATGTCTGGCAGGCGATTCGGCAGTTCTTCACGCATCAGGCGCAGTCGACCGACGCGCACGCCTAGCGTAAAGGGCGAATCGAGGTGGCTTCACTAGCCGACTACGCGTCGCAGATCGAAACGCTTGCGCACGAACTGGGGCTGGAGTATCACCCCGTCGAATTCGAGCTCGTGCCCGACCGCTTCATGATGGAAACGGCCGTGTATGGGCTGCCGGTGCGCATGCCGCACTGGTCGTTTGGCGTGCGCTACATCCGCGAGCTGGTCCAGCGCAACATGGGCCATTCGCGCATTTTCGAAGTCATGTTTCCCGGCGATCCGTGCAAGGCGTACTTGGTCGACGCCAACTCGCTGTCGGAGAACGTGCTGGTCGTCGCGCACGTGCTCGGGCACGCGGACTTCTCGTGGCGAAATTCGCTGTTCCGTCGCTCGATGGCGATGGCGGGCGGGCGCATCCTCGAACAAGCCGCAGCGCGGGCGCATCGAATCGACGGAGCGCTCGCCGAGCATGGCCAGGAACGTGTCGAATCGGTGCTCGATGCAGCGCTCGCGCTCGAGGCGCACATCGATGTCAACCGGCCGCTGCATCGCTCGACGCACGGCAAGCCGGTCGATACGGCCAACGACAAGATCGATCCGTTCTACGGGCGCTGGCAAACGCTGCCCGGCGCACGTCAAGCGGAGCCGGCCAAACCGGCGGACAAGCCTCGACCGTTGACGCCTGCTCAACCGGAGTACGACCTGCTCTGGTTCATTGCGCAATTCGGGTCGGAGCTCGAGCCGTGGGAGCGCGACGTGTTTCTCGCCGTTCGCGAGGAGTCGTTCTACTTCTACCCGGTGTTCGCCTGCCAGATCATGAACGAGGGCTGGGCGTCGTACTGGCATGCGCGGCTGCTGCGCGAGGCCGATTTCCTGCCGCAGGACATGTACGTGCAGGCGATCAAGGCGCACTCCGACGTCGTCAGGCCTTACGCCGCCGGGAAGACGCTTGCGCTATCGGTGAATCCTTATCACCTGGGCTTTTCGATGTGGGAACACGTCATCGAGACGCGCGGCCTGGACGAAGCGCGCCGCATCTGCGCGGAGGAGGACGACTTCGGCTTCGTGCGCAATCACCTCGACGCCGACCTCGCGATCGAGCTCGACCTCTTCGTCTACGAAGCGAGCCAGGACGGCGAGATCAAGGTCGCGTCGCGCGACCTGCTTGCGATCCGCGAAGCGATCCTCGCGCCGAAGTTCAATTTCGGTTCCCCGCGCGTCGCAGCGACGCGCATCGACAACGACGGCTCGTTGACGCTCGAGCACGACCACGGAAGCGACGGTCGCGGCCTCGATCTGACGCGCGCCGAACGCGTGCTCGAGTACGTGACACGGCTCTGGCGACGGCCGGTCACGTTGCACACGATCGACGATCGCGGCAACAAGCGCGAGCTTACCAAGCGCGCCGCCTAGTGCCGGCGCGCTTGGCCGGCGAAACCTAACGCGTCACCACCGTCGTCCGCTCGTTGCAAAGCCCGAGCACGCGCTCGTGCTGCGAGCAATTGCTGACGATCGGACGGGTATAGCGGCCCGTCGCTTCGCGCTGGATGCACGCGCTGAGCTCGCGCGCCGTCGGCTGGTAATAGGTCAGGCCCGCACCAAGCTCCGGCATGCTGATGCTGACCTCTTTCCACTTCGGGTGTCCCGAGTTTCGGAGCGCCGCGAAGTTCTGGCACAGCGATCGCGCGAACTTGACCATGCTCTGCTGCGTACCCTGCAATTGGTAGTCGTAGGTCACCAGCATCGCCTTCACCGCGAGTCCCTGCACGTCGTTCTCGAGCAGGTTCGGATAGCTGGCTTTCAGGACCGTCGCGGGAAAGTAGGTCTTCAGCGCGGCAACGCTCGCCGGGTTCGTGCGATCGAATTTCAGCAGCCGGATCAGCTCGCGCGCTTCGGGTTTCATGTCGGCCAGCAGCCTCGCAGGCTGACCGGCGATCACCGCGACGACATCGACGCTGCCGTCGGATATCAGCTTGACCAGCGCCTCTTCGTTCGGCAGGAAGCTCGCATTGCGTTCGGGAATCTGCTCCCTGAACATCATCCGGTAGAGCGTCGTCGTGGTCAGCGCGGTGCCACTGCCGAGCTCACCGACATTGATGCGCGCATCCTTCACCTCGTGCACGAACTGCAGCGGCGAATCCGAGCGCACGATGAAGTAGATTTCCTCGTTGTACAGCGGCAGGATGACGCGCAGCGGCTTGATGATGCGTCCGGCCTCGGGGTTGCCCGCAGCCGCCTGGTCGAGGTACGCCTGGTAGACGTCGGATTGCACGATCGCCAGCTTGACACCGGGCTCGAACCGCAGCCGCTTGATGTTCTCCGCCGATCCCGCGGACGGCAGCACCTCGAGATCGATGTCCGCATCCGGCGCGACGAGCGATGCGATGTCCTGGCCGATCTTGATGTACGTGCCGCGCGAGCTCGCCGTCACGATCTTGAACGGCGTCGCCGCGGCCGCGAGGCCCGCATCGAGCAACAGTCCGACTGCGGCGAACAGAGCGAGTAGCTTGCGTTTCATGGCATCTCCTCCCGAAGCTTGTTTCGTTACTTTAAGTTGAACGCGGCTTGGGCGGCCTTTGCCCGATCGTCCGTCCAGTTCGCGGCCGCGACCGCCGGCTTCGCATTCGGTATCGACCGCTGCCGACGATCGCCTCGACCTTGCTTGCGGAACCCTTCTTGGCTTCGTCGACGCGGCCAGACGGCAGAGTCGATGGTAGCGCCAATGCCGTGCGAACGGCTTCGGCCTGCTTCGGCGCGGTCAGGCAACGCGCTGAAGTCC
>DATLNR010000172.1:0-19318 GCA_035536655.1 Casimicrobiaceae bacterium | reverse complement strand
ACGAGCGGGTGATCGAAGTCGACGAGCGCGTCGGTGCGCGCGGCGAGATCGTGAAAGAGCTGGACGTTGCCAACGCGGAATCTGCGCTGCACGCGGCGCATGCCGAGGGCATTCGCGCCGTGGCCATCGTGCTCATGCACGGCTACCGGTTCCCGGCGCACGAGAAGAAGCTTGCCGACGTCGCACGCCGCGTCGGATTCACGCAGGTGTCGACGTCGCACGAAGTGTCGCCCTTGATGAAGCTCGTGTCGCGGGGCGATACGACGGTCGTGGACGCTTATCTTTCACCGATCCTCAGGCGCTATGTCGATCGCGTCGAACGCGAGTTGAAGCGACGCGACAGCGTGTCACATCCGCGGCTGCAGTTCATGCAGAGCTCCGGCGGCTTGACCGATGCGCATCTGTTCCAGGGTAAGGATGCGATCCTTTCGGGCCCGGCGGGCGGCGTCGTCGGCGCCGTCGAAGTGTCGCGGCTTGCAGGCTTCGACAAGATCATCGGCTTCGACATGGGCGGCACGTCGACCGACGTCACGCATTGGGCCGGCGAGTACGAGCGCGCATTCGCGACCGAAGTGGCGGGCGTACGACTGCGCGCGCCGATGATGCGCATTCACACGGTCGCGGCGGGCGGCGGCTCGATCTGCGCGTTCGACGGCTCGCGGTTTCGCGTCGGGCCGCAGTCGGCGGGCGCCAACCCGGGACCTGCGTCGTACCGCCGCGGGGGCCCGATCGCCGTGACCGACTGCAACGTCATGGTCGGCAAGCTCGATCCAGAACTTTTTCCGCAGGTCTTCGGACCGGTTGGCAATGCGCCGCTTGACGCTGGCGTGGTGCGCGAGCAGTTCGCCGTACTCGCCGACGCCGTCGCGCAGGGCAGCGGCAGGCGTCGCTCTTGCGAAGAGATCGCCGACGGGTTCCTCCGCATCGCCGTCGAGAACATGGCTAACGCGATCAAGCACATCTCGGTCGCACGCGGCTACGACGTCACCGAGTACACGCTGTGCTGCTTCGGCGGGGCGGGTGGTCAGCACGCGTGCGCCGTCGCGGACGCCCTCGGCATGACGCGCGTGTTCATTCATCCGTTGGCCGGCGTGCTGTCGGCGTACGGCATGGGTCTCGCCGACGTGCGCACGCTCGGACAGCGGGCGATCGAGGTTGCGTTGTCCGGCGAAGCGCTCGGACAACTCGACGGGGAGTTCGCGGAACTCGAAGGCGGAGCGCGCCGGCACGTCGTCGATCAGGGCATCGACGCATCGCGCATCGATGCGAGTCGCACGTTGCATTTGAAGTACGAGGGCACCGACACAACGCTCGAAGTGCCCGCTTTACGCGATGCGCAAGCGATTGCTTCGACGTTCGGAGATCGCTATCGCGCGCAGTACGGCTTCCTGATGCCCGACAAGCGCCTCGTCGTCGAGGCGATCGCCGTCGAAGCGATCGGCCACACGCAGTCCGCTGCCGACGAAAGGCCATCGTTTGCACAACGCAGTGCCGCGCTGGTGCCGCTGAAGAGGAATCGAATCTACACGCAGGGAGCGTTCCACGACGCACCGGTCTTCGCGCGGGAAGACTTGCGTCCGGGTGACGCGATCGCCGGTCCCGCAGTATTGCGCGAGCGCAACGCCACGACGGTGATCGAGCCGGGGTGGCGGGCGACGCTGACCGACCGCGACCACCTGATGCTCGAGCGTACGCAGCCGCTGCAGCGCGCTCACGCGCTGGGCACGACCGCAGACCCCGTGCTGCTGGAAGTCTTCAACAACTTGTTCATGGCGATCGCCGAGCAGATGGGCGTCACGCTCGCCAACACGTCGTATTCGGTCAATATCAAGGAGCGCCTCGATTTCTCGTGCGCGCTGTTCGATGCGCAGGGGAACCTGATTGCGAACGCGCCGCACATGCCGGTGCACCTGGGATCGATGGGCGAGAGCGTCGCGACGATCATCGCGCGCCGGCGAGGAACGATGCGGTCGGGTGATGTGTTCGTGTTGAACGCGCCGTACAACGGCGGCACGCATCTGCCCGACGTGACCGTCATCGCGCCGGTTTTCCTGGGCGGCGAGGCCCCCGAGTTCTTCGTCGCGAGTCGTGGTCATCATGCCGATATAGGCGGCATCACACCGGGATCGATGCCCCCCGATTCGACGCACGTCGACGAGGAGGGCGTGCTTCTCGACAACGTCCAACTCGTGGCGCAGGGCCGGTTTCTCGAAGACGAGATGCATGCGCTGCTTTCGAGCGGGCGCCACCCGGCGCGCAATATCGAGCAGAACCTGGCCGACCTCCGCGCGCAGGTCGCCGCCTGCACGAAAGGCGCCGAGGAACTCGCGAAGATGGCGGCGCATTTCACGCTGCCCGTCGTGCGCGCGTACATGGAGCACGTGCAGGACAATGCCGAGGCATCGGTCAGGCGGGTGCTCGGTGCGTTGTCGGATGGACGTTTCGAGCTCGAGATGGACAGCGGTGCATGGATTCGCGTCGCGATCAGCGTCGATCGCGCGCGGCGGGAAGCGACGATCGACTTCACCGGCACGAGCCCGCAGCAGCCGACGAACTTCAACGCGCCGTCGGCCGTGTGCAAGGCGGCGGTGCTCTACGTGTTCCGCACGCTGGTCGACGACGAGATCCCGATGAATGCGGGATGCCTGAAGCCATTGACGATCGTCATTCCCGAAGGCTCGATGCTCGCGCCGAACTATCCGGCCGCGGTGGTCGCGGGCAATGTCGAGACGTCGCAGGCCATTACCGATTGTCTGTTCGGCGCGCTCGGTGTCCTTGCGGCATCGCAGGGCACGATGAACAACCTGACGTTCGGCAATGATCGTCATCAGTACTACGAAACGATCTCCGGTGGATCGGGCGCCGGGCCCGGGTTCGACGGCACCAGTGTCGTGCAGACGCATATGACGAACTCGCGGTTGACCGACCCCGAAGTGCTCGAATGGCGCTTCCCCGTGCGTCTCGAGTCATACGCGATCCGTCGCGGAAGCGGCGGGAAAGGACGCTATCGCGGCGGTGATGGCGGCGATCGTCGTCTGCGATTTCTCGAGCCGATGACCGCGGTGATGCTCGCCAACCGACGACGCACGGTGCCCTTCGGGCTTGCCGGCGGCGAAGCCGGCGAGCCGGGCCGCAACTGGGTCGAGCGTGCCGATGGACGGCGCGACGAGTTTGGCGCGACGGCGCGTGTCGAAGTGCAGGCGGGCGACGTATTCGTCGTGCAGACGCCGGGTGGCGGGGGATTCGGATCGACGGAGGTTGTTCAGGCATAGTGCTTGCTGCGGGTAGGGGGAGGCGCCATGAGCTCCGCAGCCCCGCTTCTCGCTCCGTTCGACGCGGCCGACCCGGACGCTGCGCTCAGCCGCGCAGCCTTGCTGGCCGACCGTGGCGAGGCGCATGCAGGCCGCGAACTTGCCGAACGCGTGCTTCGGGATGCGCGGACCGCGGACCATCCGCTGTGGACCGTGCGGGCATTGAGCGTGCTTTCGACGGCAGCCCGCGCACTTTCGGACTTTCCTGCCGCGGCGAAGGCAGCGATCGAGGCGCTCGATCGCATCGAGGCGGCGCAGCTCACGTCGCACGAAGCGTTCGCGCGCATCGATCTCGCGCTCGTGTTCTTCGACCTCGGCGATTATCCGAAGGCGCTGACGCAGCTTTCCGAAGCGCGACGCACGATGGCCGTCGCGAGTGACGCGGCGATCGAATCGCACTGTGCGCACGTCGAAGGGCTGGTGCAGTCACGGCTTGGCGAATTCGATCTCGCGCGCGCCTCGTTCGAACGGGCGATCGCGCTTTCCGAACAGCGCCGCGACGACGCGCGGCGGGCCGTTTCGTTGAACAGTCTCGGCGTCGTGCACCTTCGCGTCGCCCAGGCCTCGACGACCACGGCCGACGCATCGCGCGCTGCCTTCGAGGACGCGCTGCATGCGTTCGTCGAGGCGCGACGGCTTGCGATGCGCGAAGGCGATGCGAAACTGCATCTTTTGACCGAGATCAACGTCGCCGGCACGCTGGGCGGGCTCGGCCGCTACGGCGAAGCGCTTGAGCTCTTCCTCGCGCGGTTGCCGTCTGCACGCGCGATGGGCGACCGCCATCACGAGTCGCTGATCCTCGCCAATGCGAGCGAAGCCGCGCGCTGCGCCGGCAAGCTCGACACCGCGTTGCAGCTCGGCGAGGAAGCGCTCGAAGTCGCGCAGGCGACGGCGTCGAAGGTGCGGGAGCGTGAGGCGCGGTTGCAACTTTCGCTGACTTGCGAAGCCGCCAACGATTACGCCGCAGCGCTCGCGCACTACAAGATCCACCACGCGCTTGAGCGCGAGAGCCAGGCGGCGGAAGCCCGCCGCCTCGCGCAGGCGCAGGCTTTGCGCGCCGAGGTCGAGCGCGCGCACCGCGAAACGGCGCAGCTGCGGCAGGAGAACCGGCTGCTCGAACGGCAGGCGCGGCAGGATTCGCTGACCGGTCTTGCCAATCGTCGCGCTTTCGATCACGCGCTCGCCGACGAAGTCGCGCGCGCTCGTGCCGACCGCCGATCGGTTGCCGTTGTCGCGTTCGACCTCGATCACTTCAAGTCGGTCAACGATCGCTACACGCATGCCGCTGGCGATGCCGTGCTGCGCGAGACGGCGAACGTGCTGCGCGCGCATTGCCGGGCGTCGGATCTCGCTGCGCGCATCGGCGGCGAGGAGTTCGTCTTGCTGCTGCCCGGCGCGGACGCCGAGTCCGCGCGCATTGTGGCAGAGCGCGTGCGCGGCGAGCTTGCCGCGAGGACGTTCAGTGCGGTCGCGGCGGGCGTTCGCGTGACGCTATCGGCGGGCGTCGCCGTGGATGACGGCGTCGCCGCGCCGACCGATTTGTTGCGGCTGGCCGACGCCGCGCTGTACAGGGCGAAGGCCAACGGACGCGATCGGGTGTGCGTTCAGAAGTCATCGGCGTAGCCGCATAGTCCGCCCGCGTTACGCGCAGCCCGCGTAACGGATCTCCGGTATCGATCTGCGACAATCGGTCGTGATGCCCGATCTGTCGCTCGCGTGGATGACCGACCCCGCCGCCTGGGCGGGCTTCGCGACGCTCGTCGTGCTCGAGCTCGTGCTCGGCGTCGACAACCTGATCTTCATCGCGATCCTCGCGGACAAGCTGCCCGCGAACCAGCGCGACCGTGCGCGCGTGATCGGGCTGTCGCTCGCGCTGATCCTGCGCTTCGCCCTGCTGTTGTCGATCACCTGGGTCATGTCGCTCACGGCGCCTGTGGTCACCGTCATCGGGAATGAGCTGTCGTGGCGCGATCTGATCCTGATCGGTGGTGGGATGTTCCTGCTGGTCAAGGCGACGATGGAGATCCACGACCGCATCGAGGCGAAGTCGTCGGGCACGAAGCCGCGCGGTCGCGGAAGCCGCTTCTGGCCGATCGTGGCGCAGATCATCGTGATCGATCTCGTGTTCTCGCTGGATTCGGTGATCACCGCCATCGGCATGGTCGACGAAGTGACGATGATGATGGCGGCCGTGCTGGTCGCGATCATCGGCATGATGGTCGCGAGCCGGTCGCTGACGCAGTTCATCAACGCGCATCCGACGCTCGTCATCCTGTGCCTCGGGTTCCTGCTGATGATCGGGCTCGTGCTGGTCGTCGACGGACTGGGCTATCACGTGCCGAAGGGCTACGTCTATGCGGCGATCGCGTTCGCGCTGCTGATCGAAACGTTCAATCAGATGCGCGAGCGCAACCGGCGCAAGGTTGTGCAAGCGATCCCGGCGCGACAACGGATTGCGAACGACGTGCTGCGTCTTCTCGCCGGCGTTCCGCTCGATGACCACAGCGAGGAGGCAAAGGCCGTTTCGGTGGAACCCACGGCGAACGCAAGCAACGATGCCGCGGCGTTCGGTCCGTCGGAGCGCCGCATGGTGCAAGGCGTGCTTGCGCTCGCCGCAAGGCCGGTAAAGTCGATCATGACGCCGCGCGACGACATCGAGTGGGTCGACTCGACCGCGCCGCCCGAGGCGATTCATGCGAGCGTGCGCGTCGGCGGTCATCCAAGCGTCGTGGTCTGCCGCGGCACGATCGACGACGTCGCCGGCATCGTGCACAAGGATGCGCTGCTCGAGCTCTACATCCACGGACGGCATGCCGACCTCGCCGCTATCCTGCGCGAGCCGCTCGTCGTCCCCGAGCAGTCGTCGATCCTTACTGCGCTCAACCTGTTCAAGGCGCATCCGGCCGACATTGCGCTCATCGTCGATCAAGCGGGCTCGATCGAGGGCATCGTCACGGAGACCGATTTCCTGCGTGCCATCGCCGGCGACATCGAGGCGCAACCCGAGGGTTCGCTCGCGACCGGCGGAGCGGCGTCGCAGCAGACGCCAGGAGCATAATCACGCGGTCCTCCTCCGAGCACGAACGCGGTGGCCGGCATCTACGACTTCTCCGTCCGCGACATCGCGGGCAAGCGCGTCAAGCTCGACCGCTATCGCGGCAAGGTGCTGCTGATCGTCAACACCGCCAGCGCTTGCGGCTTCACACCGCAATACGAAGGGCTGCAAACGCTCTACGGCGAGCTGAGCGATCGCGGCCTTGAGATCCTGGCCTTCCCGTGCAACCAGTTCGGCGAGCAGGAGCCGGCCGGCGCGGACGAGATCGCGGATTTCTGCGAGCGCAACTTCGGCGTCGGGTTCCCGCTGTTCTCGAAGGTCGACGTCAACGGCGATACGGCGGCGCCGTTGTTTACGTGGCTCAAGGCGCAGAAGCCCGGCCTGCTCGGGACGGAGGCGATCAAATGGAATTTCACGAAGTTTCTCGTGGACCGCGAAGGCAACGTCGCGGCGCGCTTTGCGCCGAACGACACGCCGCAGGCGATTCGACCTGCGATCGAGGCGCTGCTGTGATGCGGATGGTCGCGGTCCTCGTCGGCGTCGCGCTCGCTTGCGCGATCGCCCCACCGGCGTATGCGCAGCCCGACATGAAAAAGGTGCTGCGCGCGTCGTTTCCGACGGCCGAGACCGGCTTCGATCCACAGGCCGCAGGCGACATCTACAGCAACGCCGTCAACCGCGTGATCTTCGACACGCTGTACAACTACGACCATCTGGCGCGGCCGTTGAAGCTCGTGCCGAACACGGCGGTCGCATTGCCCGAGATCTCGGCGGACGGCAAGACATGGACGATCAAGGTCAAGCCGGGCATCTATTTCGCGGACGATCCAGTGTTCAAGGGCAGCAAGCGCGAGCTCACCGCGAACGATTACGTCTATTCGTGGAAGCGCATTCTCGATCCGCGGATGCGCGCGAATGCACTCAATGCGATCGAAGGGCGCCTCGTCGATCCCGCCGGCGTGCTCGCAAGGGCACGCGAGACCGGGAAGCTGGATTACGACCTCCCGATCGAAGGGCTGCAGGCGGTCGACCGCTACACGATCCGGATGAAGCTCAACTTCCCGGATACCGAGTTGCTGTCGAACCTGACGACGTCCGCGTTCGGCGCGGTCGCGCGCGAAGTGATCGAAGCGTACACCGATCAAAGCGGCTGGGCGATGGCGAATCCGGTCGGCACGGGCCCATATCGATTGAAGGAGTGGCGCCGCGCGCAGAAGATCGTGCTGGAGGCGAATCCCGCGTTTCGCGAAGTGCGCTATCCCGAGTCGAACGATCCGGCCGACAAGGCGATCATCGCGAAACTCAAGGGGAAGCGCATCCCGCTCATCGGGCGCGTCGAGATCTCGATCATCGAGGAAGGCAATCCGCGGTTGCTGGCGTTCCAGCAACGGGAGCTCGACTATGTCGGTGTGCCGCCCGACCTCGTGTGGAACGTGCTCGATCCGCCGGCGACGCTCAAGGCGCATCTCGCGCAGCAGGGCATTCAGCACGGCCGCGGTATCCAACCCGCGATCACCTACACGTATTTCAACATGGAGGATCCGGTCGTCGGCGGCTACACACCGGACAAGATCGCGCTGCGCCGCGCGATCAGCATGGCGTACAACACACCTGAGGATATCAAGGTCATCCGGCAAGGGCAGGCCGAGCCGGCAAACCAGGTCGTTCCGCCGACGGTGACGGGGCACAACCCGAAGCTTCCGAAGCGGGCGATCTATGATCCCGCCGCCGCGAAGGCGTTGCTCGACCGCTTCGGCTACAAGGACCGCAACGACGACGGCTTCCGCGAATTGCCCGACGGCAAGCCGCTGGTTCTCAAGTTCTCGTCGTCGCCGTCGGCGATCGAGCGCCAGTTCGACGAGCTTCTGTCGCGCAGCCTGAACGCCGTGGGCGTTCGCGTGGAATTCAACAAGCAGAAGTGGCCGGATCTGTTGAAGGCGGCGCGGCTCGGCCAGCTGCAGATGTTTCAGCTCGGCAACATCAACACGACGCCCGAAGGGTTCGGGTTCCTCGGGCTCCTCTACGGCAAGCACGCGGGATTCTCCAACCTCGCGCGCTTCGCGCAGCCCGACTACGATCGGCTCTACGAGCAGGCGCGCGGCATGCCGCACGGACCCGATCGCGACACCGTGATGCAGAAGATGGGCGACATCGTGAATGCGTACGCGCCGTGGAACGTCACGGTGTTCCGCTACGAGAACGTGCTCGCGCATCCGTGGGTCATCGGCTACAAGTACAACGGCTACAGCCAGCATCCTTGGCCGTACTTCGACATCGACATCGCGCGCCGCACGGCGGCCGGAAAGTGATCCGATGAAAGCGAGGCATACGACCCTCGTCGCCGCCACGTGGGCGACGCTCGCGCTGTCGGTTCCGCATGTCAACGCCGAGCCGGCGTGGGCCGATCCCGGCAAGACCGTGCGCGTCATGTTTCCCGTCGCCGAGACCGGCTTCGATCCACAGGCGGTGTCGGATCTCTATTCGAGCCACGTGCTGCGCGGTATCTTCGAGCCGCTTATCACGTACGACTATCTGGCGCGGCCTTATAAGCTCGTGCCGTTGACGGCCGCCGCGATGCCAGAGATCTCGCCGGACGGTCGCACATGGACGATCCGCGTCAGACCGGGAACGTTCTTTTCCGACGACGCCGCCTTCAAGGGCAAGCGCCGCGAACTCGTCGCGCAGGACTATGTGTATTCGTGGAAGCGGTTGCTCGATCCGCGCATGCGCTCGCCGTACCTCTGGTATCTCGACGGCAAGCTCATTGGCGCCGACAAGGTGCTCGCGAAGGCGAAGGAGACCGGCCGGCTCGATTACGACGCCGAGATCGAAGGCCTGAAGGCGCTCGACAAGTACACGCTGCAGCTGAAGCTCGTCGAGCCCGATTACGTGCTCGTCGGTTATATGTCGCACTCGGCGATGTCGGCGGTGGCGCGCGAAGTGATCGAGGCCCACGGCGATCAAAGCGGCTGGGCCATGGCCAATCCGGTTGGCACCGGCCCGTTCCGCCTGAAAGAGTGGCGTCGTGGGCAGAAAATCACGCTCGAAGCCAATCCCGGCTATCGCGTCGAGTATTTCCCGACCAGCGGCGAATCGTCCGATGCGGCGATGATCGCGCGCATGAAGGGCAAGCGGCTGCCGCAGATCGGCCGCATCGACATCTCGATCATCGAGGAGAGCAATCCGCAGCTCCTCGCATTCAACGCGCGCGAGCTCGATTACGCGAACGTGCCGGGCGATCTGACGCCGAACGTGCTCGACGCGAATGTCAAGCTCAAGCGCGAGTACGCCGACGCCGGCGTGCGTCACTACCGCTCGCCGCGCCCGTCGCTCGCGTACATGTACTTCAACATGGAGGACCCGATCGTCGGCGGCTATACGCCGGACAAGGTCGCGCTGCGCCGCGCGATCATCATGGCGTTCAACGTGCGCGAACTGATCGACGTCTTCTACCAGGGCCAGGCAATCGAGGCGAACCAGCCGATCCCGCCGGTCGTATCGGGCCACGTCGAGAACCTGAAGCAGGCGGTGCCTTACGACCCGGAGCTCGCGAAAGCGCTGCTCGACCGTTTCGGCTACAAGGATCGCGACGGCGACGGCTTCCGCGAGATGCCGGACGGCAAGCCGTTGGCGCTGGTCATGGGCTCCTCGCCGGCAAGCCGCGATCGCACGCGCGACGAGCTGTGGAAGAAGTCGCTGCAGAAAGTGGGCATCCGCATCGACTTCCTCGTGCAGAAGTGGCCCGATCTCCTGAAGATGGGTCGCGCGGGCAAGCTGCAGATGTGGCCGGTCGGCTGGATCACCGCCTACAACGAAGGCGATGCGTTCATGCAGCTTCTGTACTCGAAGAACATCGGGCAATCGAATTATTCGCGCTTCACGCATCCGGAGTACGACACGCTGTACAAGCAAACGAAGCAGATACCGGCCGGGCCCGAGCGCACGGCGCTCTACCGGAAGATGTTCGACATCGTGAACGCGCAAAACCCGTGGGACCTCGGCGTCTGGCAGATCGAGAACACGCTGGTCCGGCCATGGGTCGACGGCTACAAGAAGCACGCATTCATCGAGAATTTCTGGAAGTACTACGACATCGATCTGGCCAAACGCGGCGCGAAGTAAGCCGACGCTCGAGCGGATGACGCCCGGTCGGCTCGAGCGATTCGCGCCGTAGCGGTTTCCGCGCCTCGAGGTTGCAGCGGCCGCTACGCCGACCGACGGTTCGTTGCGCATCGCTGGCCCGGTGTCATGCTAGCGCGGTCCTTTGCCTGGGCGTGCGCGATGCGACCTCCGATTCCCGCCGTTTCGAAGAAGCCGATCGTGCTCGGCATCGTCACCGGGCTGCTGCTCGCGGC
Source organism: Casimicrobiaceae bacterium (assembly GCA_035536655.1). Lineage (GTDB taxonomy): Bacteria > Pseudomonadota > Gammaproteobacteria > Burkholderiales > Casimicrobiaceae > VBCG01. Next base: position 8,597 of record DATLNR010000172.1, on the reverse strand, counting down.
GTTCCATCGCGAGCTTGGCGCCTTGTTCATCATCGCGCTCGGCGCTGCGATCGGATACGTCGTCTATCTGCGTGACGCAGCGCGCCTGCAACGGGACGAGTTCCTGAACCATATCGGCGCGCTCATCGATCGTGTGTCGTCGCTCGAAAGCGCCGACAATCGAGCCGACGCCGAGACGTCAGCCGCTCCCGCAATGGAGTCGTCGAGCGAGCGTGTCGTCGCTGGATCGCGGCCCAGCGCGCCGCCGCAGGTCATTGTCGAGCGGCCGGTTCGGGCGCCAGGCGCCGACGTCGAGCCGGCGCGCGTCGTCGCCGATGAACCGGCAACTTCCGCTCCTCCGGCGATACCGGCGTATTTCAAGTCCACGCCGCGGCCATCACCGGTGAATGCGAATCCATCGCCCGCCGGTCGTTCGCTGGTCGAGCACGCGGTGTCGGCCGCCAGGGACTGGTTGCTCGGCGGCAACACCGTTGCACGCGTCGGCCTTCTCGTGCTCTTCGTCGGCGTTGCGTTCCTGCTTCGCTACGTGGCCGAGCGCACCGAGGTTCCCATCGAAATGCGCCTGGCCGGCGTCGCACTGGGCGCGTTCGCGCTGCTCGTGCTCGGTTGGCGTTTGCGCATCACTCGTCCTGGCTACGCGGTCACGCTGCAAGGCGGCGCGATCGGCATCCTGTATCTGACTGTATTCGCCGCGCTGCGGCTCTATGACGTTGTTCCGCCGGCGGTCTCGTTCGCGATGCTCACCGTCCTCGCGGGCTTTTCCGCGGTCCTCGCAATCGCGCAGAATGCACGGCCACTCGCGGTTCTCGGTGCGACCGGCGGGTTCCTCGCGCCGATCCTTGTCTCGACCGGCGAAGGCCGGATCGAGATCCTGCTGTCGTTCTATCTGCTGCTGAATGTCGGCGTGCTCGCGATCGCGTGGTTCCGCTCGTGGCGCGAGCTCAACTGGATCGCCTTCGCGTTCACTTTCGGCGTGTTCGGCGTCTGGGCGATACAGCGTCACACCGCGCAGCACTATTTCGTCGCGCAGCTGTTTCTGGCGGCGTTCTGGGTGCTCTTCCTCGCCGTCTCGCTGCTGTACGCATTGCGCCAGCCTCAGGCGACACGCGGCGCCTTCGATACGACGCTGATGTTCGCGTTGCCCCTGGTCGCGTTCGGCATTCAATCGCGGCTGATCGGCATCGTGCCGTCGCGGTATTCCCCCCTGCCCGCGTCAGTGCAGTCGGCGCCGTTCGACAGCGCATCGGCATCGATCGTGCTGGCGTTCGCCGCGGTGATCGCTGCAAGCGTCTATCTGTTCAGCTCGGCTTTGTTGATGCGACGGCGGGATCCTGCATTGCGCCTGCTTGTCGAAGCGCACTTCGGCGTCGGCGTCGCGTTCCTGACGCTGGCCGTTCCGCTCGCCGCGAGCGCGCAGTGGACCGCTGCGGCGTGGACGCTCGAAGGCCTTGCCGTTCTGTGGATCGGGATGCGCCAGCAGCGCCTGCTGCCGGCTGTTGCTGGACTTGTGCTGCACATTGCGGGTGCGTTTGCATTGGCGCGCGCGCTCGACGTCGGCAGCATCGATGCGCTGCCCCGATTCTCCGGCCTTACGCTCAATCTTGTCGTGTTCGTCATCACCGCCTTTGCAAGCTCGCTATTGCTTGCACGAATGGCGACGCCGACAGCGGCTGAACGCTTCGGAACGCTCGTCGCCAATGCGCCGGTGGCCATGCGGCTCGTCGGTTGGGCGTGGGCCGTGCTGCTGATCTGGCAGCCGCTCGCGTTTCCCTGGTACGTCGTCGGCTGGTGTGTGCTGTCGCTCGGGTTGATCGTCGCCGATCGACGGACCGGCCACGCCGCGTTGTCACCCGAATGGGTCGCAGGCGCAGTCGTCGTCATCGTTGCCTGGGGAGCGACCGAGCTGCGCGATGGCGGCGCCGCCGGTCTCGACGTGACGACGCTCCTTCGGCTTGCCGTGACGGTAACGGCGATTACGGTTGCGCTGATCTCGCTTGCCGGCAGCGCCTTCCAGCGGACCGCCGCAGCCAGCCTGCTCACGTTCGGCGTTCTGGTGTGGCTCCTCGCGGTGCTCGCGCAAACCTTCGATCGCATCGCCGATCCGTTCGCTGCCGCGCAGATCGCATTGATCATCGTCGCAGTCACCGCGGCGGCGCTGATTGGGCTCGCGCGCATCGCTCGATGGGATTGGCCGCTGAAGCTTTCATGGGCGTACTTCATTGCGCACGCCGTGCTCGCCGGCGCCGTCGTCATCGAGGCGCTCGATAACGCGCACATGCCGAGCCGCCATTACGGCTGGGTCGTATGGCCGCTCGCCTGGCTTGCGTTCTATGCACAGCTCAAGTGGGACGAGCGGGCGCCATTGCGCGTTCCGGACAGCGTGAGGCCGGCCCTGCATGTGATCGGCGCGTGGCTCGCGACGGCGATGATCGCCGCCGAGGCCGCGCTGCGCATCGACACGATCGCCGGCGACGGTTGGTTCCACGCTGCGTGGGGCGTCGTGATGGCGATCGCCTTATGGCTGATCGTCCAGCACGCGACGCGCTGGCCGATGCGGGCGGCTCCTCGTGCCTACGCGTCGATCGCGGCGCCCGGGCTTGCGATCGTGTTGGTGGCTTGGGTCGCATGGGTCAGCGTGCATACGGCGGGCGATCCAACGCCCATCCCGTATCTGCCCGTGCTGAATCCTCTCGACGTTGCGACATTGCTCGCGTTGGCCGCGTTCGCTCGCTGGCATGTCGAGGAACAGCGCGAGCAAGTGCACGCTGCAGCGCGCTTTGCGCTCGGCGCCGCGGCCTTCATTGCGTTGAATGCGGCAGCGCTGCGCGCCGTGCACTTCCTGACCGGCGCGCCGTGGCGGTTCGACGCGCTTGCCGAATCGTTCCTCGTGCAAGCGGTCCTGTCGCTGCTCTGGACCATCACGGCGATGGCGCTGATGGTGTTCGCGCACCGTAAAGCGTTGCGCGGATGGTGGCTGATCGGCGCGGCGTTGCTCTCGCTCGTCGTGCTCAAGCTGTTCGTCGTCGACCTCGATGGCCAGGGCACGATCGAAAGGATCGTGTCGTTCGTCGGCGTCGGGGGACTGATCCTCGTGATCGGCTATCTTGCTCCAGTGCCGCCGTCATCGGTGCGACCTGCGAGGAGCCTCGCATGAACGGTTCGTTGACGAGCATCGTCGTCGCAGTTCTCCTCGGACTTGCGAGCTCTGCGGCGAGCGCACAGCCGCGCAGCGCAGAATTCGACCTGCGGCTGCCGTTGCGAACGTCGGGTGAGGGACTGCACGTCGTCGAGGTTCCCGAGGCGGTCTATCGGGCGGCCCGCTCGCCGGATCTTGCCGATCTGCGTCTGTTCAACGCGCGCGACGACGTGCTACCGATCGCGTTCGTCGCCTCGCCGGCGCCGCCGCCGGTCACGGCAGCGGCCGTTGATCTGACAATAGCGGCGCTACCGGCAGAGACCGAGGCGCGCGAATCGTGGCTGCGCAGCTACGCGCTGCGCGTCGAGCGCGACCGCGAGCGGGCGATCGTCGAAGTCGCGCCGTCCGTTGCGACCGTCCGCGCCGCGATGCCGGAAGTCGGCGGCTACCTGATCGATGCGCGCAAGCTCAAGGAAGCGCGTGGTGGGCTCGTCCTGTCCTTCGCGCGCGACGCACGCGATTACGCGAGCCGCATCACGCTGTCCGGCAGCGATGACCTGGTGAACTGGCGGACGCTGACGTCGGGACCTTTGACACACAACCGGAAGCTTGGCCCCGTCGCGATCGAGCGCACGCGCTTCGAGCTCGATCGTCCGCCTGCGTTCGTTCGCTTGACGTGGACGTCGCCCGACGCTCCGGTCATCGAACGCGCGCAATTCATCGAGCAGCTTGCGTCCGCCGCGAATCTGCCGCGCGCGCTGCTGGCAGCGTCGCTATCCGATGATCGTCGCAGCATGGTCGTCGATGTCCCGGAGGCGCTTCCCATCACACGCTTGTTCGTGCGCGTCGGCGAGCTGAACCGCATCGTCAGGGCGAACGTGTATCTGCATATCGAGGAGCCCGGGCAGCGCTCGCGCCGCACGCTGCTCGGTCCGCGACGAACGCAGGATCACTGGCAGCCGGCCGGTACGATCGAGGCGTTCCGCGTGTTGCGCGACGGCGTCGAAGTCGACGGACCTCCGATGCCCTATGTCGGCCGGACCGATCGACTGCGATTCGACTTCGCCACGCCGATCGATCTTCCGGTTCCGGTCATCGAGGCCGAGTATCGTCCGGCACGCGCGATCTTCGCCGCACGTGCGCCCGGTCCTTTCGTGATGGCGGTGGGGCATCGCGAGGCGAAGGCCGGCCCGATGCTCGACGCCCGCGCGGTTCTTGCGGCCGATGATCCGCTTGGTGTCCGACTTCCGGTGGCGACCGTCGAAACCAGTGGAAGCGCTCTTCCATCGGAGCAACGCGCGCAACGCATTGCCGCATCGGCGCAATGGTCGCGCTATCTGTTATGGGGCGTGCTCGGGTTGACGGTTGCGGGCCTCGCATGGATGGCATGGCGGCTGTCGGTTCAACTGCGACGAGGCACGACGCCGGCTGCGGACCGGTCGAGCATCGGTCCGTCCCACGACGCATCGCAAACCTGATGCGCGATCGCGTCGCGCGGATGCGACAGCGTCGTCGCCTTCGAGGCTTTTTCCCAGGCGACGCGTTGTCGAAGCGCGGCGCGCGCGGTTAAACTGTTGCCTCATCGCTTGCTAGCTTACGGGCGCTTTCGCCGATGACGCATCCGACTTTCCCAAGCCGCATCCCGATCGTAGCGACGCATGCGCGTTCGTCTGCCATCGGCATGCGTTCGCGCGGGAAGCCGGTTGCGCTGTCGGGCCTTACCGTCGCCCGCTAGCTTGCGTCCCGGGCTTCCCGCCTAGGACGGCGGGAACGAGCCCCACCACGCTTCGCTCCCGTCGATCGAATGTTTCCGCGCCTCGTGGCGAGGCGCGGAAGGTGACGTGCATCGACGCTTCGAACGAAGAACAATCATGAAACCGCACCATTCGCTACGCCGCCGCTTCCGCGGCCTTTGGCTCTCCCGCCATTTCCGCCGCATCTGGGCGTCCGCGACGATCACCGCGTTCGGCGCGCAGATCACCAACCTCGCACTGCCGCTCACGGCGGCGCTGCTGTTGAACGCGACGCCGATGCAGATGGGCATCCTGGTTGCGCTCGAGACGCTGCCGTTCGCGCTCGTTTCACTGCATGCGGGCGTGCTGCTCGATCGCATGCGCAAGCTGCCGGTCGTCATCTTTGCCGACCTCGCGCGCGGCGGGGCGCTGCTCATTGTTCCGCTCGCCGCGTTCAGCGACCTGTTGACGATCGAGATCCTGTTCGTCGTCGGGTTCTTCTGCGGCGTGCAGAACGTCGTCGGCGGCGCGGCCTATCAGGTGCTGATTGCACAGCTCGCCGGTCGGAAGCGGCTGGTCGAAGCGAACGCGAAGGTGGCGCTCGGCGAGACGTCGGCTGCGCTCGTCGGACCCGGTCTTGCCGGTGGGTTGATCCAGCTCGTGACGGCGCCGTTCGCAATCCTGCTCGACGCGCTGGCGTTTCTCGTATCGGCGTGGATGCTGCGCGGCGTGCGTGCGCATACCGACGTGCCGCAAGCGGGCGCTCGCGACTCGGTGACGGCGGAGATCATCGAAGGCTTCAAGCTCGTCTGGAGCAACCGCACGCTCCTGTCACTCGCGTGGGTATCGGGGCTGTGGCAGCTGTTGCACCACATGCAGCTCGCGGTGCTCGTGCTGTTCGCGGCGCGCGAGCTTGGACTATCCGCCGGCGCGATCGGCTTCGCCTACATGGTGGGCGGCGTCGGTTGCGTTCTCGCGTCGGCGACAGCCGAGCGATTGTCGAAGCGCTATGGCGTCGGCCCGGTCATCCTGCTCGGACTGCTGCTGACCGTCGTCGGCTGGGTGCTCTACGGCCTGATCGGCGGACCGGTGTGGTTCGCGACGATCGCGCTCGGCTTGGCGATGCTCGCGTTCGACTTCGGCGGCGTTCTGTGGGGCATCAACTATCTGGCATTGCGCCAGGCGATCACGCCGGACAGGCTGCTCGGGAGGATGACCGCGACGATGCGCTTCCTGACGGTCGCTTCGGCCCCGCTCGGGGCGCTCGCCGGCGGCGCGCTCGCGTCGGTCGTCGGGTTGCGCACGACGCTCTGGACGATCGGCGTTCTCGGCATACTCGTCGCCGCGGCGGCGATCGCCTGGTCGCCGGTGCGGCGGCACCGCGTGCTGCCGGGGATCCCGCAGGTGGAGTGATGCGATGACGGCGTGGCTGTTCCGCGACTTCCCGTACCAGACCGAATGCGACGCGCGTGTCGTCACCGTCGATGCGCGCGGCCTCGTGCTCGATTGCACGATCTTCTACCCGCACGGCGGCGGCCAGCCGGGCGACACCGGCACGCTCGCGCGCGCGGATGGAACGTCGACGCCGATCGTCGACACGCTGAAAGGCGAAACGCGCGGCGAGATCGTTCATGTGCTGCCTCCCGGCGCGATTGCGCCCGGTGTCGGCGAGTCGGTGAAGATCCTGCTCGACTGGGACCGTCGCTATGCGCACATGCGCATGCACACCGCGTGTCATTTGTTGTCGTCGGTGCTGCCGTTCCCGGTGACCGGGGGATCGATCCGCCGCGACTCGGCGCGGCTGGACTTCGACATGGCCGGCAGCGCGGCGGACAAGGGCGCGATCAACGCGAGGGTCAACGCGCTGATCGAGGCGGGGCACGACGTTTCTGCCGAGTGGATCGACGACGAAGCGTTCGCCGCGCGCGAGGACCTCGTGCGAACGCTCGCGGTTGCGCCGCCGCGCGGCACCGGACGCGTGCGCCTCGTGCGCGTCGCCGACATCGACTTGCAGGCTTGCGGGGGCACGCACGTCGCGAACACGCGCGAGATCGGCGCGGTCGTCGTGCGAAAGATCGAGAACAAGGGACGGCAGAACCGGCGCGTCGAGATCGGGTTTGCGTCCTCGCTGTAACGGGCCCAAACCCTCCGCGTACACGGGACATCAATGCACGAGCTTGTCCGCGCGGCTGACGACGTTGGCGGGAAGATCGATGCCGAGCGCCTTCGCAGTCTTAAGGTTCAGCACCATCTCGAACTTCGTGGGCTGTTCGACCGGAAGGTCGCGTGGATGCGCACCCTTCAGGATGCGATCGACAAAGCCCGTCGTGCGCCGGTACATCTCCTCGATGCTCGGCCCGTACGACATCAACGCTCCTCCCTGGACGAATTCCTCGTAGAGCGTCATCACCGGCAGGTGGCTCCGGGCGGCGAATTCGAGGATCTCGCGCTTGAGTGACGTGATAAGCAGATCGTCGAGGACGAACAACGCCGCGGCGTTGCTCGCCCTGACTTTCTCCAATGCGGAGGGAAGCTCCGCCGCCGTGCGCAGACCCACGTTCTGCACCTCCACGCCCAGCTGCGTACTCGATTGCTCGACGTCCTTGAGGATCAAGGCGACACCCGGATTTCCCGCGTTCCATAACACGGTCACGCGAGAGGCTTGCGGAAGCACCGCCTTCAGCATCTCGAGCCGCTTGCCGCCCATTTCGTCGGCGACGTTGGAAACGCCGGTGACGTTGCCGCCTGGCTTGGAGAGCGTCGCGACCAGCCCGGTGCGGGTCGGATCCGACACGCGCACGAAGACCACCGGAATCGCCGACGTGGCGTTCTTGACGGCCTGCGCGGCTTGCGTGTTGACCACGACAATGACATCGGGCTTGAGCGCCACGATCTCGGTCGCAAGCGCCGGTAGACGGTCGTTGCGCCCTTCGGCGAAGCGCCATTCGAGCGCGAGGTTCTTCCCTTCGACGTAGCCTCGTTCGCGCAGACCCTCCTTCAGCGCTTCGAGCGCGCCGATTGGTTGCGAGCCGGGGGAGAGCACCGCGACACGCGCGGACCGAGAAGCGGACTGCCCGTGTGCCGTCGACACGCAGGCAACGGCCGACACCAAAAGTACGAGCGCTGTGAGCTTGAGGAAGGACATGCGCGACTGCCTTCGCCAATGACTTCGAGGCGATTATAGCCACGTCGAACGACGAAGTCGCCGTGAAAAATTCGGCGCCCGAGATCTCGTGGCGCCATCACTTGCCCGAGCGCGCACTCGTGATGCCGCGACGCTGCAGAGCTTCGCAACTCGTGGACCGAGGACGACAGCGCAGGCAGTCGCGCGCTTCACGAGAACGCGGCCTTCGCCCTGCGCCTCGCGATCGTCGCGCTCTTATACGCGAGCCGCCAGTCGCGCGCCGTGTTCGCGATCGGCGTATTGCAGCACGCCGCGCACCAGCGCAACAAGACCTTTGGGGGACAGCGACAGGCGCGCGAGCTGATCGATGGCGGTCAGCTCCACCTGCGACGCTTGCGTCGCAACCACGTCCGTACCGCCGTGCGCATCGAGCACCGCTTCCGCGTCACCGATGTGGAAGGCATACGCTCTGCAGTCTCGGCAGTAGCAGATGGGCGGATCGACGCCTTTGGCTGCCGCACGGATGCCGCGACCTTGCCGCATCGGCACTGCAGTCGATGCGCCATCACGGCGAAAGCTGGAACGGATAGACCGCTGGCAGACG
>DATLNR010000171.1:0-3165 GCA_035536655.1 Casimicrobiaceae bacterium | reverse complement strand
TCGATCAGCTGTTCGGACCGGCGTACAAGGGGATCACCCTTGCGGCCGCGACCGCCATTGCGCTTGCCGAAAATGGTCACAAACTGCCGTTCAGCTACAACCGCAAGGAAGCGAAGGACCACGGCGAGGGCGGCGTCATCGTCGGGCCGCCGCTTACCGGACGCGTCGTGATCGTCGACGATGTCATCACCGAAGGCGCCGCGAAGCGCGAATCGATCGAGATGATCCGCGCGCACGGCGGCGTGCCGGCCGCGGTGTTGATCGCACTCGATCGCAAGGAGCGCGGACGAGGGAACGCATCCGCGGTCGAGGAGCTCGAACGCGAGTTCGGCGTGCCGGTCATCGCGATCGCCACGCTCGACGATCTGCTGGCGTTCGTATCCGACCGGCCGGAGCTGCGCGATCATGCATCGCGGATCGCCGCCTATCGTGCCGAGTACGGCACGAGCTCGAAAATCGCCGATGATGACGGCATGCCGGGGCGTTGATCGCACGGAGGGCGTGGAAGTGAGCAGCGTTCGATTGGCGGGGGCGGCACGACTGTGGAAGGCGACGGCGCTGGCGGTCGCGATGGGCGCGTCGCTGCCCGCGGTGGCCGCGACGTACAAGTGGGTCGACGAAAAGGGCATCGTCCACTACACCGACAAGATTCCGACCGAGGCGGTCAACAAGGGCAGCACCGTCCTCGACAAGCAGGCGCGGCCGGTCAAGAAGATCGATCCGGCGATGTCGGCCGAGCAGCGTGCCGCGCGCGGAGCCGAGGAAGAGAACCGCCGGCTGTCGGCGAAGGCGATGGAAGAGACGGCGCGGCGCGATCGCGCGCTCATCTCCTCGTACACGACCGAGTCCGAGATCGACCTCGCGCGAAACCGACAGCTGGGCACGCTCGACGCGCAGATCGACTCGTCGACGGCGTATACGCAACAGCTGACGAAGGTCCGCGAAGAGCTCGTTCAGCGCAAGACCAAGCTCAATGGCAAGCCGATGCCCCCGGCGCTCGAGCGCGAGTTCGAGGTCAGCGACAGCGAGCTTGCGAAGACCAGCGCCTTCATCGAGCAGAAGCGGCGCGAGCGGGCCGCCGTTGTCGCCCGCTACGAAGCTGACCGGACGCGGTGGCGTGAGCTGAAGTCGATCGCCGACGCGAATGCAGCCGCAACCGCCGCCACGCCGAAGACTTATCCGGGAGCGGTATCAGGCAACGCGGCAGTGAGCGCGACGAGGAAACCGTAGCAGATCGCCTTCGCGCGTAACGCGCGATCCGAACTGCCGACTCCGTTTGCGATAATGCTCGGTTGTCGAGCATCGCATCGATTGGCAGGTCATGGCGCAATACGTATACACGATGAACCGCGTGGGCAAGGTCGTTCCGCCCAAGCGGCAGATTTTGAAGGACATCTCGCTCTCGTTCTTCCCGGGCGCGAAGATCGGCGTGCTGGGCCTGAACGGCGCCGGCAAGTCGAGCCTGCTGCGGATCATGGCGGGCGAGGACCGCGAGATCGAAGGTGAGGCGGTCCCGATGCCGGGTTTGAAGGTCGGGTTCCTGAAGCAGGAGCCGGGACTCGACCCTGAAAAGACGGTTCGGGAGGCGGTCGAGGAAGGGATGAGTGAAGTCCTCGATGCGCAGAAGCGCCTCGACGACGTCTACGCGGCGTACGCGGAAGAAGACGCCGACTTTGACGCGCTCGCCGCGGAGCAGGCGCGGCTCGAAGCGATCATCGCGTCATCCGGCGCGGATGCATCGGTGCAGATGGAGATCGCGGCCGATGCGTTGCGCCTGCCCGCGTGGGACGCGAAAGTCGCGAAGCTTTCGGGCGGCGAGAAGCGTCGCGTGGCGCTGTGCCGCCTGCTGTTGTCGCGGCCGGACATGCTGCTGCTGGACGAGCCGACGAATCACCTCGATGCCGAAAGCGTCGACTGGCTCGAACAATTTCTCGCGAAGTTTCCCGGCACGGTCGTCGCGGTGACGCACGACCGCTACTTCCTGGACAACGCCGCCGAGTGGATCCTCGAGCTCGATCGCGGTCGCGGCATTCCGTGGAAGGGCAACTATTCGAGCTGGCTCGAGCAGAAGGAGCAGCGACTCGAGATCGAGTCCAAGCAGGAGCACGCGCGCATCAAGGCGATGAAGCAGGAGCTCGAGTGGGTGCGCAAGAACGCGAAGGGCCGGCAGGCGAAGGCGAAGGCGCGCATCACGCGGTTCGAGGAGCTTTCGAGCTACGAGCACCAGAAACGCAACGAGACGTCCGAGATCTTCATTCCGGTCGCCGAACGACTGGGCAACGACGTCCTCGAGTTCGACGCGGTCAGCAAGGGTTACGGCGATCGGCTGTTGATCGACAACCTGAGCTTCCGCGTGCCGCCCGGCGCGATCGTCGGCGTCATCGGTCCGAACGGCGCCGGCAAGACGACGCTGTTTCGCATGATCACCGGCGCGGAGAAGCCGGATTCCGGGACGATCAAGGTCGGCCACACGGTGCAGCTTGCCGTCGTCGATCAGACGCGCGAGTCGTTGCCCGACAACAAGACCGCATGGGAAGCGATCAGCAACGGGCAGGACATTCTCCAGGTCGGGCGCTTCGAGATGCCGTCGCGCGCTTACCTCGGGCGCTTCAATTTCAAGGGGCCCGATCAGCAGAAGCTCGTCGGTACGCTGTCGGGCGGCGAGCGGGGTCGGCTGCATCTCGCGGCGACGCTCCTGAAAGGCGCAAACTTGCTGCTGCTCGACGAGCCGTCGAACGACCTCGACGTCGAGACGCTGCGGGCGCTCGAGGAGGCGCTGATCGAATTCGCCGGCAGCGTGCTCGTCATCTCGCACGATCGCTGGTTCCTCGATCGCATCGCCACGCACATCCTTGCGGCGGAAGACGACTCGAAGTGGACGTTCTTCGAAGGCAACTACCGCGAGTACGAGAACGACAAGCGCGCGCGGCTGGGAGAAGAGGGCGCGCGTCCGCATCGACCAAGATACAAGCCGTTGATGCAATAGGCAAACAAGTCCGGCTTGCCGACGGCATCGGCCGCGCGGGATACGCGTATCATCGCCCTCGCCATAAGCGGAGGAATACATGCGGACCCTGTTTCTGGCTGTTGCGACACTTGTCGTTTCGCCGTTTCTCACGTCTAGTGCGCAGGCCGCCCAATGCGCAGGCACGCCTGCATTTGCGG
>DATLNR010000170.1:0-6506 GCA_035536655.1 Casimicrobiaceae bacterium | reverse complement strand
CGAGGTCGAGCGCGGTGCCGTGATCGACCGACGTGCGAATGAACGGCAGGCCGAGGGTCACGTTGACGCCGCCGCCGAAGCTCGCGGCTTTCAGCACCGGCAATCCCTGGTCGTGGAACATTGCGACGATCGCGTCGAACTCACGTGCATGACGCGGGACGAAGATCGTGTCGGCGGGATACGGTCCGTGGATGTCGACGCCGGCCCGTGTGCTTTCTGCGATGGCCGGCGCGATCGTTTCGATCTCTTCGCGACCGAGATGGCCCCCTTCGCCAGCGTGCGGATTGAGGCCGCATACGGCGATGCGCGGCCGCGCGATGCCGAACTGCTCCCGCAATGCGGTGTCGACGATGGCGAAGGTTTTGACGAGCGATTGTGCATCGATTGCCTGCGCAACTTCGGAAAGCGGAACGTGCGTCGTCGCGAGCGCCACGCGCAACGACGCTCCGCTTTCGCCGCCAACGAGCATCATCACGACGCGCGGAGTTCCGCTGCGTTGGGCGAGGAACTCGGTATGGCCGGTGAACGGAAACCCGGCGTCCTCGATGACGCTCTTCTGCACGGGCGCCGTGGTCATCGCGTCGAACGCGCCGGTCGCGCAGTTATCGGCGGCGGTGCGCAACATCGTGAGCACGCTCTGTGCATTCGCGGCGTCGGGCTTGCCCGGGACGGCGGCGACGATCAGCGGCACGTCGAAGACCGACACCGAATCGGAGCGCTTCGCAGCGTCGTAAGGCGCGTACTGCACATCGACGCCGATGCGGGCTGCGCGTTGTTGCAGCAGTTCGCGATCACCGATCAGGATCAGCGAAGCGGCGAACGGATCGGCCGCGTGCCGCGCTGCGAGCATTGCGCACAATTCGGGGCCGATGCCCGCGGGCTCGCCGCTGGTGACGGCGATCACCGGCCGCTGCGCCGTTCTCGCAATCACATCCGCTCGACCGCCACCGGCTCGCCGAAGAACTGAACGTCGCTGCCCTGCGCGACGCGGATCGTCGGCGCGCCGTCGGCCGACAGATCGACACGAACGAAGCTCGTTTCGAGCGGTGCCGCCGGCTTGCCGAACACCCAGACTTGCTCGATCGGATTAGCGCCGTCGATCTCGCCGGTATGCGCGACAGCGCGGCCAAGGGGAAGTACGTGGCCTTCGCGGCCGAACACCGGAAACTGGTCGAGCGTCGCCCTGTAGCGCAAGATTTGCCGGCCTGGATGGCGCGTGCGGCTGTTCAAGTCGTACCAGCCGCCCGGCGGAAGCGCAATCTCGACTTCGCCACCCGCTGCGACGATCGGCGCGACGAGCAATGCGTCGCCGCACATGAACTGCGTTTCGTAGCGTTGCGTGAGCGCGTTTGACGGGAACGCCAGCGCCATCGCACGCATCACCGGAAGGCCCGTCTGCGTGGCCTTGCGAATGACATGCTCGAGATACGGGATCAAACGGTAACGGAACGCGAGCCACTTGCGCGAGATCGCTTCCGCCTGCGCGCCGAACGCCCACGGCTCGCGCTCACCGATGCCGTGCACGCGGATGTGCGACGTGAAGACACTCGCCTGCAGCCAGCGCACGAAAAGCTCGGCACTCGGCTGTTCGCTGCCGTAGAAGCCGCCGATGTCGGAGGCGTGATAGGGATTGCCGCTCATGCCCCACGACAAGCCGCCGCGGATCGATGCCGCAAGCCCTTCCCAATCGCTTTGCGGATCGCCGCCCCAGCCCATCGGATAGCGCTGCTGCCCCGACCACGCCGCACGACTCCACACGATCGGGACGCCGTTCCCTTCAGGTGCGAACTTGCGCGTCGCCTCGAACACGCAGCGGTTGTAGAGAAGCGGATAGACGTTGTGCAGCCGCCGGCCGCTGTCGCCGTTGAACGCGATCGCTTCGTCCGGCACCTGCTCGCCGAAGTCGCTCTTGATGACGTCGACGCCCGCCGCAAACAACGCCTCGTGCGCATCGCGCCACCACGCGTACGCGTTCGGATTGGTGAAATCGACGATGCCGCTCTCCGGCAGCGGCGTCAACACGTCGCCGAACGGCGAGGTTCCGGGCGACGTGTCCCACGTCATCACCAGCGGATCGCCGTATTCGTTCTTCAGCAGGAAATCGCGCGCGAAGAGCTCGCCGAACAATGGGCTCGCAATCGAAACGTACGGATACTCCCAAACGCAGACGCGCAGGTGCTGTTCCTTGAGCGCAGCAAGCGCGGCCCTTGGATCCGGAAAGCGCGCCGGATCCCAGCGGAAGTCGAAGCGCGTGCCGACCTCCCATGCGGCGCGGCCGTCGAGAGTGATGACGTCGCACGGGATGCGCCGCTCGCGCAGCTTCTTCGCCACCGCGACCGCTGCTTCCGGCGTCTTGTAATACGCGCGCGAAACCCACAAACCCAGGCTCCATCGCGGCACGTGCGGCGCACGACCAGTCAGCTGCGTGTACGAATCGATGACGTCGGCGGGCGTCCGCGCGGCGAACAGGAACAGATCGAGCGCTTCGTCGTCGACGACGAGCGCGTAGCTGCGATGCGACCAGTCCGGGTGGCCGACGGCATGCGCAACGCGTCCCGGTGTGTGCACGAACAGTCCCCACGCGCCATTGCCTTTGCCCGGGCTCCATGCGAACGGCGTGTTTTTGTAGGCGAGGCCGGTATTGACGCCGAGCGCGTCGACGACCTGCGAATGGATGAGCTGCCCGCGTTTGTCGAGCGGCCCGAATTTCTCGCCGAGCCCGTACACCGATTCGCCGGACGTCAGCGCGATGGCGGCCGTCCATTCGCCGCCTTGGCGAATGCGACCGAACGCGGGCAGGCGCGTGAACCCGCGGAAGTGTTCGTCGGTGATCGACGCGAGCACCGGCTTGCTGTGCCGTTGCAGCTCGAAGCGCAACGGCCCGCCGGCGACCTTGAGCGTCGCGTCACCCGCGGTGAACGTCGTCGCACCCTCTTGCTGGCCCACGGTGCACGGCTTCGACCGCCCGACGATGATGCCGTAATCGGGCCGCGTGTTCGGTCCCATGCGAACGCGGAACACGCCGGGACCGTAGCTCGTGACCTCGACGATGTCGCCGGTCGACGTCGCGAACGACGCGCCGCCCGACGACGTGTCCATCGTGCGCGGGTCCTCGAGCCGCAAGTAGTTCGTCGGATTGAAGTGCAGGATCACGCGCTAGCCGGCGAACTTCGCTTCGGGCAGACCGGGCACGTCGACGCGCATCGCGAAGATGCCGCCCGACAACGGCAGCGCGTCGAGCTCTTCCTGCGCGCGCTGCTGGCGCGCGCTCGTGACGAACAGCGTCTTGAGGTCCGGGCCGCCAAGCGCGCACATCGTCGGGCACATGGCCGGCAGCGAGTACTCGGCGAGCCGGCTGCCTTGCGGCGAAATGCGCACGACCTTGCCGCCGCGATAGAACGCGCTCCAGTAATTGCCTTCGCTGTCGATGCAACAGCCGTCGGGGCGCTCTGCTTCTTGTTCGAACTCCGCAAAGATGCGCGCGTTCGATGATTCGCCGCGCGATACATCGTAGTCGAACGCGCGAATCGTCCGCGTCGGCGTGTCGGCGTGGTACATCGTGCGGCCGTCCGGGCTCCACGCGAGGCCGTTGCTGATCATGATGTCGTCGAACACCGGCGTGAAGCTCGCATCCTCGTCCAGCCGGTAAAGCGCTGCCGAGTTCGCGTCGCGGTTCTCGTTCATCGAGCCCACGTAGAACCGGCCCTGCCGGTCGCAGCGGCCGTCGTTGAAGCGGTGCGTCGCCGTGTCGTAGGGGGCGTCGTGAAGCTTGCGCGTCAGCGCACCTTGTTCGTTCACGAACCAGATGCCGTCACGCAGCGCGGCCACGAAGCCGCCTTTCCCGCGGAAAGCGAAGCTGCCGATCGACTGCGGCATCGACATCGCGAGGTTGTGCCCGCTGGCGGGGTCGAAACGGTTGAGCGACGGCGCGTTGATGTCGACCCACCACAGCGCCTGGTCCTCCACCGACCAGATCGCGCATTCGCCGAGGCTCGCCTTGATGTCGAGGACGCAGCGGAACGGCGAGGTCGTCACGATCGATTTATGTCGAGGGCGTTACGGCGATGCGCATCGTACAGGAGTAGGCGCTTCCCGGAGTGAGCAGACGCGTCCCCGTGCCGGTCTCGCCGCGCGCGAAGCGGTTGAACGCATCGGTCATGTGCGTGACCGGCTCGACGGCAATTGTGCTTCCGGCGGGCGGCGCATACACGACGAGATGCGCGCACGTCGTGTCGGCTTCGATCGTCACGGCGAGGTTGCGCTCGGGATACTCGAGGCGCGCGCGGCCGTCCCACCCCGCGTAGACGTGGTCGAGAGACGTGTCGCCGACGACGCGCGGCGGATCGAACGCTGCGTCCCCCGAAGCGTCGTGCGACGTCGTTGGCAGGCGCGTGTCGTCGGTCGCCCAGTACGTTGCCGCGTGAAAGCCAAGACGGGTGATCGCATCCTTCGGAAAGAACGGATGCCATCCGAGACCGAAGGGAAAAGGCGTCGAATCGACGTTGCGAATCGCCAGCGTGAGCGTCAACGTGGCTTCGTGTGCATCCGCGCGTACGGTAATCGACTGTACGGCGTCGTACGCGAACGGCCACGACGTTGGCCCGTTCGATTCGGGCCGATGCGCGTGAGACATGCAGACGCTCTGCGCCTCGACGGCGTCGACGTTCCATTCGCGTTGCCAGCCGACGCCGTGGATCGTGTGCGGATGGTCGCCGAAGTTGCGGATCAGCGCGTGCGATCGGCCGTCGCGCGTCGCGAGCGTCGCATTCGCGATGCGATTGGAGAACGGGACCAGCGGGTAGCTCGCGAACTCGCGAACGCGGCCGCTTGCGATTGCATCGTCCGGGGTAACGCGAAGGACGGCGTTGTTGCGCCACGAGAACGCGACGACCGCGCCGCCGACCGCCGGTGCGACGACAACGCGCGCATCGCCCGCGACCAGCGTGACGAGGCCGCTCATGCAGCCGCGATCAGTACGCCGCCGTGCCCTTGCTCGCCGAAGGAATCGCGCCGCGCACGTCACCTAGCCACTCGGTCGCGCGATTGACCATCAATCCGATGTCGGACCCGATCGCGACCCAGCTGTATCCCATCTCGAGAAAGCGCTTCACCAGATCCGGATTCGGTCCGACGATGCCGACCGGCTTGCCGGCCTTGCGGCAGGCCTTCGCGCCCTGCTCGAGTTTCGCCAATACATCGGGATGCGCGAGGTTGCCGAGGTGGCCCATCGACGCGGAAAGATCGGCCGGACCGATGAACAGCGAGTCGATGCCGGGCACGGCAGCGATCGCGGGAATCTGCTCGAGCGACGTGATCGTCTCGATCTGCGCGACGACGCAAAGCTCGTTCGCCGCGATGCGTTGATAGTTCGGCACGTTGCCGTGACGGCTCGCGCGATGCACGGCCGCGACGCCGCGGACGCCGTCGGGCGGATAGCGCGTGTACGAGACGGCGCGCTTCGCTTCCTCCACGTTCTGGATGAACGGAAACATCAGCGACTGGGCGCCGGCATCGAGGATGCGCTTGACCAGCACCATGTCGTTCCACGGGATCCGCGTGATGACGCCGGCCGGCGTGCCTTCGATCGCGCGCAACATGCCGACGAGCTGCGCCATGTCGATCGGCGTGTGCTCCATGTCGAGCACGAGGAAGTCGAAGCCCGCGCAGCCCAGCGCTTCCGCCGTCGATTCTGCGCCGGAAACGAGCCAGACGCCGAGCGGCGGCGTGTCGGATGCGATCAGATGCTTGAAGCGGTTCTTCGGCAGGTCCATCGGTGTCTTTCGCGCTAGTAGATGTCGGGCTCGGGCACCGGCTTCGCATCGCCGGTCTCGAGGAAGTCGAGGTCGCAGCCTTCGTCGGCTTGCGTGACGTGCTGCTGATAGAGCATCGTGAAGCTGCGCTCGTAGCGGCGCGGCGGCGGTTTCCAGGCAGCACGCCGCCGCTCGAGCTCGCTGTCGTTGACGTGCAGATGGATGCGCCGCGCGGGGACGTCGAGCGTTATGCGATCACCGGTCTCGACGAGCGCCAGCGGACCGCCGACGGCGCTTTCCGGCGCGACGTGCAGCACGCATGTGCCGTAATGCGTTCCGCTCATCCGTGCATCCGAAATGCGCACCATGTCGCGCACGCCCTGCGCGAGCAGCTTTTTCGGGATGTGCAGGTTGCCCCATTCGGGGAAGCCGGGCGCACCGACCGGACCGGCGTTACGCAGCACCATCACCGTGTCCTTCGTGACCGGCAAATCGGGATCGTCGACCCGCGCAGAGAACTGCGCGTGATCGTCGAACACGAGCGCGGGACCGGTATGCTGCATCAGCTCCTTCGACGCGGCCGACGGTTTGACGACACAGCCGCGCGGCGCGAGGTTGCCGTAGAGCACGGCGAGCGCGCCCTGCGTTGCAGGATCGCCGGTGACCGGATTGTCGAGCGGCCGGATGACGTCGTCGTTCCAGACCTTTGCGTTGACGATGTTCTCGCCGAGCGTCTTGCCGTTGACCGTCATCGCG
>DATLNR010000169.1:0-69865 GCA_035536655.1 Casimicrobiaceae bacterium | reverse complement strand
CGTCGTCTTGCCGTGCGTTCCGGCAACGGCGATTCCCTGCTTCAGGCGCATCAGCTCCGCGAGCATCAGCGCGCGCGGCACGATCGGCACGCCGCGCGCGCGCGCGGCGGCGACTTCCGGATTGTCGTCGGCGACTGCCGTTGACACGACGACCGCATCGGCGCCCGCGGCGTTCGCGGCGACGTGGCCGATCGCGACCGACACGCCCAACTGTTGTAGCCGCTGGGTCGCGGCGCTTGCCGCGACGTCCGAGCCCGAGACGGTGAAGCCCTGCGTCGCGAGCACTTCGGCGATGCCGCTCATGCCGGCGCCGCCGATGCCGACGAAATGCACACGCTTGACCTTGTGCTTCATGCCCGCGTTCCGAACGCGAGGCAGACATCGGCGACGCGAGCCACGGCATCGCGTTTGCCGTGCGCATAGGCAGCCTGCGCCATCGCCAATGCGCGCGAGCGATCCAGCGACTCGAGCCGCTCACGCAAGAGCTCCGGCGTGAGCGTCGCCTGCGGCTCTTTCCATGCGGCCCCGGCATCGACGAGAAACTGCGCATTCGCGCTTTGCTCGTCGGCGATCGCGCCGGGCAGCGGCACGACGATCGAACCGATGCCGGCTGCCGCCAACTCGGATACGGTCAGTGCGCCGCCGCGGCAGACGACGAAATCGGCCCACGCATAGCGCGCCGCTATATCGTCGACGAACGCGACGCATTCGGCGTCGACCTCGAGCCGTGCATAGCTTTGGCGAAGCGAGGCGATGTGCTTCGCGCCCGACTGATGCACGACAAGCGGCCGCCGCTGCGGAGGCATGGCCGCGATCGCGCGCGGCACGAGCTCGTTCAACGCCTGCGCGCCGAGACTTCCGCCGACAACGAAGAGCCGCAGTGGACCGCTGCGATCGGCGAATCGCGCCGCCGGTTCCGGCAGGCGGCAGATCGATTCGCGCAGCGGATTGCCAACCCACTGCACGCGCTTCGCGTGCTTGCCGCGCAAAGCCTGCGGAAAGCCAAGCAGGATGCGGTCCGCGCCATGCGCAAGCACCCGTGTCGCTAGTCCGGCGATGGCGTTTGCGTCGTGCAAAACGAGCGGCTTGCCCGCGGCCGTCCCCATCAACCCCCCGGGAAACGACGCGAAGCCGCCAAAACCGACGACGATGTCCGGCATGCGGCGGCGAATGACGGCATGCGCGGCGACGCACGCGCCCAGGATCGCGTAGGGACCGAGCACGAACGCGCGCAGCCCCTTCCCACGCACGCCGCGAAACGCAACGCTTTCGAAGTCGACACCATGCTGAGGCACGAGCGTCGCCTCCATGCCTTCCCGCGTTCCGAGCCAGAAGACGCGTGCACCGCGCGCGATCAGCTCCGCGGCGACAGCGAGGCCGGGAAAGATGTGGCCGCCGGTGCCGCCGGTGGTGATCATCACCGTCGCGGTCATTCGGCGTATCCCCGCAACGCCCTGCGGTTTTCCCAATCCACTCGCAACAGAATGGCAATCGCCACGCAGTTCGCGACGATCCCGCTGCCGCCGAACGACAACAGCGGCAGCGTGAGCCCTTTGGTCGGCAGCACACCCATGTTGACGCCGATGTTGATGAACGCCTGCACGCCGATCCACACGCCGATGCCATGTGCAGTTAGCGCCGCGAACGGTCGCGAGAGCCGCGCCGCCTGTCGTCCGATCGCCCATGCTCGATACAGCAACCACACGAATGCGATCAGCACCAGCAGCACGCCGGCGAAGCCGAGCTCTTCGGCGATGACGGCAAGCAGAAAGTCGGTGTGCGCTTCCGGCAGGTACATGAGCTTCTCGACGGAGGCGCCCAACCCGACGCCGAAGAACTCGCCGCGCCCGAATGCAATCAGCGAGTGCGACAACTGATAGCCTTTGCCCAGCGGATCGGACCACGGATCGAGAAATGCGGTCAGTCGCTGCAGGCGATACGGCGCGGCAACCAGGATCGCTGCGAGCGCGATCGGCAGCAGCGCAGACAGCCCGATGAACAAACGCCAGTCGAGTCCGCCGAGGAACAGGATGGCGAACGCGATCGCGACGATGACGACGAACGCGCCGAAGTCCGGCTCGAGCAAGAGCAGCGCGCCAATCGCCACCATCACGGCGAACAGCGGCGCGAATCCGCGCATCAGCGTATGCCTGAGCGGCTGCTCCGCGTGCAGGAACGCGGCCTTGCGCACCGCGTAGCTCGCGGCGTAGAGCACCACCGCAAGCTTCATGAACTCCGAAGGCTGGATGTTGACCACGCCGAGGGCGAGCCAGCGTCGGGAGCCGTTGACGTTCTTGCCGACGCCCGGAATCAGCACGACGGCAAGGAGGACGACGCCTGCGACGAACAGATAAGGGGCAAGCGCGCGCCAAGCTTTGATCGGCACCTGGAACGCAACCCAGGCCGCGACGAGCCCCACTGCGACGAAGCTTGCGTGCCGTGCGAGAAAGTACCAGGCGCGGTACCCGGTGTGACGCGACGCTTCGGCCAGCGCGATCGACGACGAGTAGACCATCACCAAGCCGAGGGCGAGCAGCAGTCCCGCCGTCCACGCAAGCGATGCATCGAACGCGAGCATCGTGCGCGGCGGCCCCGCCGCACCAGCGTTGAACCACGCCGCAAGGCTCGCGGTCTCGGTCAGGCGCTTGCGCATCGTGCGTCGTCCTGCAGACGTCCGCGAACTTGCGCGGTGAACCGGTCGCCGCGTTCGACATAGCTCGTGAACTGGTCGAGGCTTGCGCTTGCGGGCGACAGCAGCACTGCATCGCCGCGTTGCGCGAGCTCGAAGGCCCGCGCGACTGCGGCATCCAGCGTGCCGAGCGTTTCGACGATCGCGCGTGTCCCGGCGATTCCGCGAGCCACACTGGGAGCATCCCGACCGATCAACAACACCGCCTTGCACGTGCGGTCGACGGCGCTCTTGAGCGTCCGGTAACTCTGCCCCTTGCCATCGCCGCCGGCGATCAGCACGACCGGCCGGTCGATGCCTTGCAGCGCCGCGTCGGTCGCTGCAACCGTTGTCGCCTTCGAGTCGTTGACGAACAACACGCCGTGCGCATCGGCGATGCGTTGCATCCGATGCGGCAGTCCACCGAACTTCGCGAGTGCGGTGATGATCGGCGCCGTCGGCTCCGCGATCGAAGACGTCAGGGCAAGCGCCGCGAGCGCATTCTGCACGTTGTGCCGACCGACGAGCGTGAGCGACGACGCCGACGCGAGGAGCTCGCCGCCGCGCGCGAGCCATTCGCCATCGGGCCGCGAGACCAGGCCCCACTCCTCGCCCGATACCGGCACGCTGTGACCGAACGTCTGGACGGTTCTTCCCGGAAGCCGCATCAGGCGCACGATCGGATCGTCGCGATTCAGGACCTGCACGGCGGCGTGCGTGAAGATCGTGCCTTTCGCCGCCGCGTAGTCGGCGACGCCGTCGTAGCGATCGAGGTGGTTCGGTGAAACGTTGAGCACGGTCGCGGCCAGCGGTTTCAGCGACCTCGTGGTCTCGAGCTGGTAGCTCGACAGCTCGAGCACGAAAACATCGGGCCAGCTGTCCTCGTGCTCGCACTGCGCGTGCACGTCGAGCACCGCATTGCCGATGTTGCCTGCGACGATCGCCGTCATTCCCGCGGCACCCACGAGTTCGCCGGTCAGCGCGCTCACTGTCGTCTTGCCGTTCGTGCCGGTGACCGCGAGCACTCTCTGATTGCGCGGCATCGAACGCGCGAAGAGCTCGATGTCGCCAACGAGCTCGACGCCCGATGCAACCGCCTCGGCGATCGGAGGCTGATCCTTGGCCACGCCGGGACTGATCGCAATCATGTCGGCGCCGATGAAGTTCGACGCCGAGAGCGGCCCCGCGTCGATGCGCAACTTGGGAAACCCGTCGGCGAGCGTGCGCGCGTTCGGCGGATCGTCGCGCGTATCGGCGACGCGCACGCGCGCGTGGCGTCGCGTGAGCCAGCGCACGAGCGAGAGGCCGGTCTGCCCGGTGCCCAGCACGACGACGTCGCGTCCTCTTAGGTCCATCAGCGAAGCTTCAACGTCGATAGTCCGAACAGCACGAGCAGCATCGTGATGATCCAGAAGCGCACGACGACCTGGTTCTCCTTCCACCCCTTGAGCTCGTAGTGGTGATGGATCGGCGCCATGCGGAAGACCCGCTTGCCGGTCAGCTTGAACGACGCGACCTGCACCATGACGGACAGCGTTTCGATGACGAACACGCCACCCATGATCAGAAGCACGATCTCCTGGCGCACGATGACCGCGATGCTGCCGAGCGCCGCGCCGAGACCCAGCGCGCCGACGTCACCCATGAACACTTCCGCCGGATAGGCGTTGAACCAGAGGAAGCCGAGGCCCGCGCCGGCGATCGCGCCGCAGATCACCGCGAGCTCGCCCGCCCCCGGGATGTAGGGAAACTGAAGGTATTTCGCGAACAATGCATTGCCCGAAACGTAAGCGAACACGCCGAGCGCGGAACCGACCATCACCGTCGGCATGATCGCGAGGCCGTCGAGGCCGTCGGTCAGGTTGACGGCGTTGCTCGTGCCGACGATCACGCACCACGTCAGCAGCAGAAAGCCGACGACGCCGAGCGGATAGCTGATCGTCTTGAAGAACGGCACGATCAGATCGGTGCGCGGCGACAGCGACGTCGAAAAGCCGCTCGCGATCCAGTTCGCGAAAAGCTTGAACGTTTGCGCGTTGTCCGGCGCCGAGATCGCGAACGCGAGATAGACGGCCACCACGGCACCGATCAGCGACTGCCAGAGGAACTTGGCGCGCGCGGACAATCCCTTCGGATTGCGGAACACGACCTTGCGATAGTCGTCGATCCACCCGATCGCCCCGAAGCCCGCGGTGACGAGCAACACGACCCACACGAAGCGGTTGCCGAGGTCCGCCCACAGAAGCGTCGTGACGAGGATCGCGACGAGGATCAGCGCGCCGCCCATCGTCGG
Organism: Casimicrobiaceae bacterium; assembly: GCA_035536655.1. Taxonomy (GTDB): domain Bacteria; phylum Pseudomonadota; class Gammaproteobacteria; order Burkholderiales; family Casimicrobiaceae; genus VBCG01. Next base: position 64,904 of record DATLNR010000169.1, on the reverse strand, counting down.
CGTTCCCGCCTTGGTCAGATGCGTCTGCGGACCGTCGTCGCGCACCGCCTGGCCGATCTTCATGCGCGTAAGCCAGTTGATCATCCGCGGGCCGATGACGAACGAGATGATCAAGCCGGTCATGCAAGCGAGCACCGCGCGCAGCGTCAGGTACTGGAAGACGTTGAACGCCCGGATGTCGCGCGCGAGAAGCTCGGTGAGCCAGAGCAGCATCGCCTAGCTTCCGTGCTCGTCGTGCAATGCCATGACGACGCGCTCCATCGCCATGAAACGCGATCCTTTGACGAGCATCGTCGCGGATGCGTTCACCTGTGCGCGAAGCGCTTGGATCAGCGCAGCGATGTCGTCGAAGTGCACGCCGTTGCGCCCGAACGCTGCGGTCGAAAGGCGCGCGAGAGGACCGACGGTAAAGAGCCGGTCCACGCCCGCGATACGCGCGTAATCCCCCACTTCGCGGTGATAGGCCGGTCCCTGCTCGCCGACTTCGCCCATGTCGCCGAGCACGAGCCAGCGTTCGCCGGTCGCGCGCGCCAGGACGTCGATCGCCGCCCGCACCGAATCGGGGTTCGCGTTGTACGTGTCGTCGATGAGCGTTGCATCGTTGGCAAGGCGCAGCGTTTCGAGTCGTCCGCTCACCGGTCGGAAAGCTTCCAATCCGTGCGCGATCCGCTCGAGAACGGCGCCCGCGGCGAGCGCCGTTGCGCATGCGGCCAACGCGTTCAGCGCCATCGGCCGACCGGGAACTTTCAGTGTGAATTCGATCCGACCCGAAGGCGCCGACACGAGCATTGCCGAGCGGTCGGCGTGAAGCGTGAACTCACCGCAAATATCGGCGTCGCTGCGCGTGCCAAACGCAACGATCTTCGCGCCGGCCTTGAGCGCAGCGGTCTGCCAAACGTCGGCGTACGCATCGTCTGCATTGATCACGGCGACGCCGTAGCGCGGCAGCGCGAGGATCGCATCGGCATGCTCGGCGGCCACATCTGCGACGCTCGACATGAACTCCTGATGCTCGCGCTGCGCGTTGTTGACGACGACGATCGACGGCGCCGCCAACGGCGCAAGCTCCAACGTCTCGCCGCGATGGTTCATGCCGAGCTCGATCACCGCGGCGCGATGCTCCGGCGAAAGCGCAAGTAGCGTGAGCGGAAGTCCGATCGCATTGTTCAGGTTCCCTTGCGTGGCCAACACCGCTTCATCGCCGAAATGCGCACGAAGTGCCGCCGCCGTCATCTCCTTCACCGTCGTCTTGCCGTTGCTGCCGACGACGAGCGCCAGCGGCAGCGTGAAGCGGCCGCGCCAGCCGGCAGCAAGCCGCCCGAGCGCGCTTAGCGTGTCGTCGACGACGACGAGACTGCCTTGCAACGCGGCCGCGCGCGTGTCGGAAACCAACGCAGCCACGGCGCCCCGCGCAAGCGCGTCCCTTACGTAATCGTGACCATCGAAACGCTCGCCGGCCAATGCGACGAACAGGTCGCCGTTCGCAATCGCACGGCTGTCGCTGCAGACGCGCGCGAACGTCGCGTTGCTTCCGCGGATGTCACCGTTCGCATAGCGCGCGGCCGTTGCAAGGTCCATCATTCGCCGCCCCGCGCGGCAAGCGCCGCTTTCGCATGCGCTGCGTCGGAGAACGGCGTGCGCACACCCGCTGCTTCCTGATAGGGTTCGTGGCCCTTGCCGGCGATGACGATGACGTCGCCGGCCTGCGCCCCGGCGATCGTCTTCGCGATCGCCTTCGCGCGGTCGATCTCGAGGATCCAGTGGCGGTTGCCGGCGGCGATCACGCCCTGCGCGACCGCCATCGCGATCGCCGTCGGGTCCTCGCTGCGCGGATTGTCACTGGTCACGATCACGCGGTCGGCGAGCGACGCCGCAACGCGTCCCATCTCGGGCCGCTTGCCCGGATCGCGATCGCCGCCGGCGCCGAACAGGCAGACAAGCGACGCGCCGTTGGCAACGCGAGAACGCATCGCGTTCAACACCTGCCCGAGCGCGTCGGGCGTGTGCGCATAGTCGACGATGACGAGCGGTTTCCTGCCGCCACCAAAACGCTCCATGCGGCCCGCGGGCGGCTCGAGCTTCGCCATCCTCGTCACGGCATCGGCGAGCGTGACATCGCTCGCGAGCAGCACACCGAGGGTTCCCAGCAGGTTCATCACATTGAAACTGCCGACGACGGCGGTCTCGAACTGGCCCGGACCCCATGGCGTATGGATACCGAGCGCGAGCCCGGACGCCGTGTGCGCGAGCGTACCGACCGAGATCTCCGCGCCCGCCATGCCGTAAGTCAGCGTGCGAGCGCGACGTCCGCGGATGCGGTCCGCAAGGCTCTTTCCGAAATCGTCGTCGGTATTGATCACGACCGTCGACAACGTCGACCAGCCGAAAAGCTTCGCCTTCTCCGCGCCGTACGCCGCCATCGTGCCGTGGTAGTCGAGATGGTCGCGCGACAGGTTGGTGAAGAGCGCTACGTCGAAATCGACACCGTTCACGCGTCCCTGCTCGAGTCCGATCGACGACACTTCCATCGCGACGACGTCGGCGCCCTTCGCCTTCATTCGTGCGAGCGTCTGCTGCAAAAGCGCCGCGTCCGGCGTCGTATTGGGTGCGCTTTCGAGCTCACCCGGAAAGCCGTTGCCGAGCGTGCCGAGCACCGCTGCACGGCGTCCGCCCTCGATCAACGCCTGCGCGATCCATTGCGTGCACGTCGTCTTGCCGTTCGTGCCGGTGACGCCGACCATCCACAGCGACTTTGACGGGCTCCCGTAGATGAAGTCGGCGATCGGCCCGAGCTTTTGCCGCAAGCCGTCGACTCCGTGATTCGGTGTCGACAGTGCCGGATCCCACTTGAATCCTTCGGCTTCCCACAGCACGGCATCGGCACCGCGGTCCACCGCATCCGCGATGAACTGCCGGCCGTCGCGAGCGCGTCCGGGATACGCGGCAAAGGCCAGCCCCGGCGTAACGGCGCGACTGTCCGACGTGATGCCTTTGGGCCGGGCGTTCAAACGCGCGAGGAGCGCCACGACGTCGATCTCTCTATCGCCGACCGCCGTCACGTTTCCTCACGAATCTCGGTCAAGTCCGGAGGAAGGATCACGTTGTTCGATGGCGCATCGGCCGGAACGCCAAGCAAGCGCAGTGCGCCGAGCATGACGTTGGCGAACACCGGCGCGGCAACCGCGCCGCCGTAATGCTGTCCCGCCGACGGCTCGTCGATCATCACGGCGACGATCAGTCGCGGTTGCGATGCGGGCGCGAAGCCGACGAACGACGAAAGATAGCGGTCGGCGTAGACCTTGTTCTCGAGCTTGTGCGCGGTCCCCGTCTTGCCGGCGACGCGGTAGCCTGCGATCTGCGCTTTTGGCGCGGTCCCGCCGGGAAGCGTCGCAAGCTCGAGCATGCGGCGCACCGACCGCGCCGTTTCCGGTTTGATCACCGCCTTGCCGGCGACCTTCGCGTCGGTTTTCAGAAGCGTCACCGGCTTGAGCTCACCGTCATTGGCGAAGACCGTGTAAGCGCGCGCGAGTTGCACGAGATTGACCGAGATGCCGTGGCCGTAGCTGATCGTCGCCTGCTCGATCGGCCGCCACGACTTCGGCGGGCGCAAGCGTCCCGCCACTTCGCCGGGAAACCCGGTCTGCGGCTTCGCCCCAAAGCCCAGGTCCGCGAGCGTCTGTCCCATGCGTTGCGCCGGCATCGCGAGCGCGAGCTTCGCCGCGCCGACGTTCGACGACTTCGCGATCACCTGCTCGAGCGTCAGCGTTCCCGAAGGATGCGCGTCGCGGATCGTCGCGCCGTTGATCGTCAGCGACCCGCGCTGCGTATCGATGAGCGTTTCCGGTCGCGCGATGCCGGCCTCGAGCGCCATCGCCGCCGTGAACGGCTTCAGCGTCGAGCCCGGCTCGAAAACATCGGTCAACGCGCGATTGCGAACGCGGTCGCCCGCCTGCCGGTCGGTGCGGTTCGGATTGAACGCCGGCCAGTTGGCGAGCGCCAGCACTTCGCCGCTGCGCGAGTCGAGGATCACCAGTCCCCCGCCCTTCGCGCGATGCTGCTCGACCGCCGCCTTGAGCTCACGAAACGCGAGGTACTGCAGTCGCGAGTCGATCGCGAGCGCAAGATCGCGTCCTGCCTGCGGCTCGCGAATCGCCGCCACGTCCTCGACGACGTCGCCGCGACGATCGATGATCACGCGCCGGCTTCCCGACTTGCCGGCAAGCCACGCCTGTTGCGCCAGCTCGATGCCTTCCTGGCCGACGTCGCGATCGCCGGTGAAGCCGATGATCTGGCCCGTCACCTCGACACCGGGGTAATAGCGACGGTACTCGTTCTCGTCGTGCAATCCCTTGATGCGCAACGCCTGCGCGCGCGCTGCAGTCTCCGGCGGGATGCGCTTCGCGAGATAGACGAAGTCGTCGGCCGTCGCGACCTTTTTCTTCAACGCGTGCGGCGTCGTTTCGAGGATCGTCGCGAGCGCATTCCATTGCGCAGGCGTCGCCTCGAGGCGCTCGGGAAACGCCCACAGCGACTTGACCGGCGTCGAGATCGCCAGCGCTTCGCCGTGCCGATCGACGATTCGGCCGCGATGCGCCGGCACCTCGAGCGCCCGTGAATAACGCGCCTTGCCCTGGTCCTGCAGGAACTCGTCGTCGATGCCTTGCAGGTACAAGGATCGACCGGCGAGCAGCGCGAAGAGCAGCGCAAGCGCACCGAACATCAGCGCAGCCCGTTTCGCACACAGCGGGCCCGACGTCGGTGCGCCGCGCATCGCCGCCGCTCTCATTGCGCCGCCTGCGGCAAGTCGACGATCTCGACGCGGCCCGGCGTCGCTTCGCGCAGCTTCAGCGTCTCGCGGGCGACCCTTTCCACGCGCGCCGGCATCGACCACGTCGATTGCTCGATCGAGAGTTGCCCGTGCTCGATTTCGTACGCCCGCTCGCGCGCCTGCTCGCGCGTGAGCTCCGTGGTGAGCTTTCTTGCGTGATGACGCGACGTCACGAGCGCCAGCGCGCACGCGATCAGGATAACGAGCAGCATCAGATTCGCGCGCGTCATCTAATGTGGTGTTCCAGAGATACCGATCCGAAGTCGCCGGCGGTGGATGGAAGGAAACGCGTACGCGATCATTACTGGCAGTCGCGAAAGTCCCGCGAAAACCGCGCCAGGCGCCACGCGAGGCGAAGGCGGGTTGGGCACCCGGTGAGACGAGCAACGATGCTTGGCGCGGTTTTCGCGCGGAGTTTCATCGGTTACCTCCGGAACCCCACACTAGTTACCTTCGGCCGGCATCGACGACGGCCACGGTCCGCCGGTGCGTTGAGCGACACGCAGGATTGCGCTACGCGCGCGTGGGTTGCGCGCCACCTCGGCCTCGTCAGGCTTGACCGCGCGACCGACGAGAGCGAGCGGCGGCACGGGCAGCGCGTCCGCGCGGAGCGGCGCCTTGCGGAGCCGCGCGTCGCCCGCGAACGGCTGCGCGAGGCGCGCGAAGAACCGCTTGACGATGCGGTCCTCCAGCGAATGAAAGCTGATCACCGCAACGCGCGTGCCGTCGTTCAGACGTCGCGCAGCGAGCGGCAACGCGCGCGACAACTCGTCGAGCTCCCGGTTCACGTGGATCCGAAGGGCCTGGAACGTGCGCGTCGCCGGATCCTGACGCCAATCACCCCGCGTGCGCGCGCCGACGGCTTCCGCGACGATCCGCCTGAGCTCGCCGGTTCGCGCGATCGGCGCGCGTGCGCGCGCTGCCGCAACTGCCTTTGCAATCGATTGAGCACGCCGTTCCTCACCATAGTCACGCAGCACCTCGGTCAGTTCGCGCACGGTCGCGCGTTGAAGAAAGTCGGCCGCCGATTCGCCGCGCGACGGGTCCATGCGCATGTCCAGCGGACCATCGCGGCGCAGCGAAAACCCGCGCGCCGGGTCGTCGATCTGCGGCGAGCTGATGCCGAGATCGAACAGCGCGCCGTCGATGCGGTCGATCGCGAGCGCATCGAGCACGCGTCCGATGTCGGAGAACCATGCGCGGCGAAACACGAATCGGGGATCGTCGATGCGCTCCGCGGCCTCCTCGGCTTCCGGATCGCGATCGAGCGCAACGACGCGTCCCCGTGCATGCAGGCGCTCGAGCAGCGCGCGCGCGTGTCCGCCGCGACCGAACGTCGCATCGACGTAGACGCCGTCGTCGCGCGTGACGAGCGCTCGCGTCGTGGCGTCGACGAGAACGGGAACATGCCCCTCATCGATCATCTCGTCGCATTGCGCGTTCCGCAGACACCGCTACAACGCGAAGCCGCCGAGCTCGGGCGGCAGGCCGTTCGCCGGGAACTCGGCTGCGCGCTCGGTTTGCGCATGCCACGCGTTCTGGTCCCAGATCTCGAAGCGATGACCCTGGCCGACGAGCACCACGTCGCGATCGATGCGCGCGTACTCGCGCAGCATCGGCGGGACCAGGATGCGGCCGGACGCGTCGATATCCACGTCATCGGCGTAGCCGACGAGCAGGCGTTGCCAGCTGCGAATGCGATCCTCGAACGACGAGAAGCTCATGAGCTGGGCCTGGATCGGCTCCCAGATCTGGCGCGGATACAAAAGCAGGCACCGGCTCGGATCCGCCGTGATGACGAGGCCGGCCCCGCCATCGCGCAGCGTGTCCCGGTGCTTGGCGGGGATAGCGAGGCGACCCTTGGCGTCCAGCACCAGCGGCGAGACGCCGCGAAAGGCGGCCGCGCCGTCTTTCGGTGCGTTGCCGCCTGCGCTCGACCCGGTCGTCACCGTCCCCCTCCTTACCTTAATAAACCTCGACTACCGGCGCCAAATCGCCTATAAGTGTGTGCTTACATCCACTTCGCGCATCCGCAGCTGATTCTCCCACTTCGACCCATATTTTTCCACTAATCGCCACTATACGGATGGCCAATCGTTGGGTCAACGAAGATGGCTTTGCGGAACAAGCAGTTAGCGGCGAATACAACATCCGGCAATTCTCTGCGTAAAGAACGTGTTAGCGTCATAATTCAAAGCAAAACCGCGAATAGTGGCGGAAAATTCGAACGTCCGTTCTCGAGCGGATCGCTTCAACGTCGTCGCAGGGCCGATGAGCGGCGTGATGCCAACAGCATCGTGGTGGGGAAAACGTGCCGCCCGTGCGCAAAACGGTTCGCGACGCGATGGACGCGACGATTTGCGTGGGCTCCCCGAGCGACGCCGATGGTGCGAAAGCGACAGCCGTTCGTCCCTTCGTCCGCCGGCCTCGCCGCCATTGCACTCGAGAGCCACCGCGGTGCTAAGCTCGACCAAACGACTTCTCGGACTCAACCGCTTAAATCCGATGAACCTTCCCCGCCGTGCCTTATTGATCGTGTTTTCGGGCGCGACGCTTCTCGCGTCGGGCTGCACGACGTTCAGCGACCGCTTCCATGTTCCGGGACGCGATCCGCTCAAGCATTTCCTTGGTGCCGAGGACGCAACCTCACAGAAGAACTGGCCCGCGGCGCAGCTGCCCGAGTTGCGAGCGATGCGGACCGAGCTGATTCCCGATCGCAATCCGCCGCCTGCGGTCCCGCCGATCGGCTGGCCGCCGCTGTAGCGGACCGATGCAAAGGGCGTCCGCGGGTTCCGTGGATGCCGCGACCTCGGCTTTGCACCTTTTGCATCGGGATCGATCCACGCAGTTCGTCTAGGGGCGGCCCGACGGCGAACCGCCGGCAAGTGCCAGGAAAAACGAGCGACACGCGCAACGCTCTGCACCTGCCGACCGTTCGCCACGACTGCGACGCGGACCGATTCACCTTCGATACGGACCTTCGTCGGTCCTTGGTAAGCTAGTCGGCTGCTGCGACCCGCCGGCTCTCTCGATCTTCCGTTGCTCTAACGCGCACTTCAGGGGGTGCGTCGTTCGCGCATTTCTTGCGTGCTCCGCTCTTTCCTCCTCCTGGTTTTCACGTCGCTGACATTCGCCGCCACGGCGAATGCGCAGGACGCAACCGACAAGTCATCCATCGCTTCCGGCGATGTGATTCGCTACCGGCTCGTCGTCGCCGGCCCGGATCCTGTCGCCTCCGCCGTTCGCGAAGGACTCGATCTCGCGCGATGGCAGAACGACAGTGAGATGACGCTCGAGCTGCTCGAGCTCCTCGCGCGCGATGCCGTCGCGCAGGCGAAGGAGATCGCCGCCATCGAAGGCTTCTACGACGCGAGCGTCGACGTGTCGATCGATCGCGACGCGCGTCCATTCGTCGTCACGGTGCGGGTGACGCCGGGATCGCCGGTGCGCGTGTCGAGCGTCAACATCGACGTGAGCGGCGCCGCGACGAGCGACGTTCCCCTGGGCACCGCAGCGATCCGCGAAGCGCGCGCAGGCTGGAGGCTCGATCTCGGCGAAGTGTTCCGGCAATCCGCCTGGGTCGACGCGAAGGAACAAGCGTTGCGCGCGCTTCGCCGCGGCCCGTACGCCGCCGCACGCATCGCGAAAAGCCGCGCTGAAGTGAATCCCCAGCAAGGAACCGCCGACCTCGACGTCGAGATCGAAAGCGGACCCCGATTCGCGATCGGTCCGCTCGACGTCACCGGCCTGACGCGCTACGAGCGCAGCGTCGTCGAGAACTTCAACATCCTGAACCGCGGCGAGCCCTACACCGAATCCGCTCTCGATGCGTACGTGCGCAGGCTTGCTGCAAGCGGTTACTTCGCAAGCGTTCAGGCTTCGATCGACACGACGGCAGTCGATCCGAACGATGCAACGGTTCGCGTCGCCGTCGTCGAAGCGCCGACGCATCGCTTCGAAGGCGCGCTTTCGTACTCGACCGATACGGAGTTCGGCGCGCGCGCAACGTATACGAATGTGAATGTCGACGCCCGTGCGCTGCAGATGCGCATCGAGGGCCGCTTCGAGTTGAAGCAGCAGCTCGCCCGCGTGACGTTCACCTGGCCGCCGACGTTGTCGAAGTGGCTCGATTCGGCGAGCATCGGCGCGCAGCGAACCGAATTTCAGAACAACGAGGAAACGACAGCGGCGATCGACTTCACGCGCCGCGGCGTCGACGAGCGGGCGCATCCCGTGTTCCGTGCGGCGCTGCTCTACGACAAGCAGGTGCCCGCGGGCGCGACCGCGTCGAGCGCCCGCGCGGCTTATCTCGAAACGGGCTATGTTCTGCGACGCGTCGACGATCTGCTTTCGCCCACGCGCGGATTCATGATCGATGCGCGCATCGGCGGCGGCGTGCCCGGATTGTCGACTGAAGGGTTCGGCCGATTGTTCGTGCAAACGGCAACCTATGTGCCGTTCGATCGACTGACGCAGCTGGTCCTGCGCGCCGAAGCCGGGGCGGTGCTGTCGTCCACCCGTGAAGGCGTTCCTTCGGTGCTTCTATTCCGCACCGGTGGGGACACGACGGTGCGCGGCTACGAGTATCAGAGCCTCGGTGTCCGGCTCGGCGACGCGACCGTCGCCGGGCGCTACTACGCGCTCGCGAGCGCCGAAGTGGTTCGCTGGCTGACGGACATCTGGGGCATCGCCGTCTTTGTCGACGCTGGCAACGCCGCCGACACACTGTCCGATCTCAGCCCCGCACTCGGCTACGGGATCGGCGCGCGATTGCGCACGCCGATTGGCCCGTTTCGCCTCGACGTCGCGTACGGCGATGACGTGCAGAAGTGGAGATTGCACTTTTCCGTTGGACTCGCTTTCTAAAGCCGTGCCATGATCACCGAACCCGAAACCCAGCCCGCCGCTCGACCTGCGAGACTACGGCGCTTCTCGCGAATCGGCCTCGTGCTCGGCGCGATCGTCGTCGCCGTCGTCATCGCGCTGGCCGGCGCCGCCGTCTGGCTGACGAGCGAAGCGGCGCTGTCCACCATCGTCCATCAGCTCGTTGCACGAAGCGGCGGTCGCATCACCGTCGAGGGCGCGAAGGGAACGCTGGTCGGCAACGTAATCGTCGATCGCATCGTCTACCGGGACGGCGAGAGCGTTGTGACGCTCGCCGGCATCAAGCTCGATCATGCGGCGCGCGCGCTCCTCGGCCGACGCCTCGCGCTGCGCGAGCTTGCGATCGATCACGTCGACGTGAAGCTCGGTGGCGGCACGAACGAACCGATGACGATGCCCGACACGCTCGAGTTTCCGATCGAAGTTTTGATCGAGCGTGCAACGATCGGACGGCTGACATGGCAATCCGGCGAGTCGAGCGGCGCCTTCGACAAGCTGCGTTTCGCGTACGACGGCGGACGCAGTCGTCATCGTGTCCGCGATTTCGCCGTGCAAGGGCCTGGCGGAACGTTGACCGGGTCCGCAACAGTCGACGCCCAGCGACCGTTTGCGACCAGCGCCGACCTTGCGCTCGAACTGACTAAGCCCAACCCCGAAGGCCGCGTGCAAGCGCAGCTCGAAGGAAGCCTCGAACGTCTGACGGTTCGTGCGAAATCGACGGTCGCGGGTGTTGCGGCAACGGCAGATGTGAAGGTCGCTCCGTTTGCGCCGCAACCGCTGCTCGAGGGACACGTCGAAGCGAAGGACGTGGATCTTGCGCGCCTCGATGCTCGCTGGCCGACCACGCGCCTCGACGTCACCGTCGATGCCAAGCCGTCGCCGGGCGGCTTCAGCGGTCATGCCGTCGTCGCAAACGCGATACCTGGCCCGATCGACAAGAACCGCGTTCCGCTTGCCCAGGCAAAGTCCGCCTTCGCGCTCTCGGGTGTCACGTTGACGCTGCGCGACCTTGCCGCGAGCGTGTCGGGCGGCGGCAACGTTGCCGGAAGTGGAACGATCGACATCGACCGCGGCCACAACCGCTGGAAGCTCGCCGTCAATGATCTCGACCTCAAGCGGATCCATACGGCATTGATCGAGACGAAACTCAAAGGTCGCGTCGAAGCCGATGTCAAGGAAAACGCGCAACGAATCATCGCTGATCTTGCGCAACAGGACGTGCGACTCTCCGTTGACGCGCGCTACGACGGCAAGTCCGTCATCGCCGATCGCCTGTTCGCGCAGGCGCGCGACGGATCGCTCGAGGGCAGCGGACGATTCGCTGTTTCCGGCAACCAGGCGTTTGCCGTCGACCTCAAAGCGCGGCGCTTCGATCCGGCCAAGTTCGGCGACTTCCCGAAAGGCTCGATCGACGCGACGATCGTCGCCGACGGTGCGCTCTCGCCGTCGATCATGGCCGACGCCGATATCGCGATCGCTTCCGGCAGTCGCTTCGCCGGTCTCGCGACGCAAGGCTTCGTCCGCGGTCGATTCACGCAGACGACGGCACAGCGCGTCGCTGCGGATCTTTTACTCGGATCGAATCGCGCGACGGCGAACGGTGCGATCGGTCGCAGCGGCGATCAACTGAAGCTCGCCGTCGTGGCGAAGCGCTTGTCGGAAGTTTCGCCTTGGCTTCCGCCCGACGTGCCGCGTCCGCTTACCGGCTCGCTGAGCGCGAACGCCACGTTGGAGACGTTGCCCCGCGCGATCGGCGTTGCACTGCAGGCGGAAACGCGCGACCTCGTCGCCGGCAGCGCATGGAAGCTCGGCCGCGCGTCGATGACCGGTCGATGGACCTACGCGCAGCCGTTCACCGATTTTCGCATCGCCGCGCTCGACGGTGTCGATCTCACGGTCGATGCGCGCAACGTCGTGACGCCGGACGGCGCCGTCGACGGCGTGCACGCCGAGATCACGGGCAACGCGGCGTCGCACACGCTTGCATTCGTTGTGAACGATGCGAAACGCGGGCTCGAAGGAAAGTTGTCGGCCTCGCTCGCCGGCGCCGGCGCAGCGCTCGCATGGCGCGGACGCATCGACGCGTTGAGCGCGACCGGGTTGCCCGGTATCCCGCAGGTCGCGCTTGCCGCACCGACCGTGTTCGACGTTGCGCCGCAACGCGTCGTGCTGCAGCCGTTTCGCGTCACTGGCAACGGGGCAGTGCTCGATGTCGAGTCGTTCCGCTTCGAGAAGAGCGCGATCGAAACGCGCGGGCGCTTCACCGGCCTGCCGCTCGCGCCATTCATCGCGTACGCCGACATCGATGCGATTCCGACCGACCTCGTCGTCGGCGGCAGCTGGAACCTCGCCTCGCAACCGACATGGCGCGGGACCCTCAGCGTTTCGCGCGAGCGCGGCGACATCTACGTCGGCGACCCGACGCTCGAGGGCTCGTCCAAGCACTCACTTGGCGTGAGCGTCATGGAGCTCGCGGCGAAGCTCGACGGCGGAAGGCTCCTGGGCGAGGCGAAGGTCGTCGCGAAGCTCGGCGGAAGCGCGACGGCCGACTTCGAGATCAATGCCGCGTCGGGCACGAATCCTTTTGCGCCGTCGTCGTCGGTGCGCGCGTCGATTCGCGCACAGCTCCCGTCGCTCGCTGCATTCCAGCCGTGGGTCGGCACGAGCGCACGCCTGACCGGACAAGCGAACGCCGACGTGAAGATCGCAGGAACGTTGGGCAAGCCCCAGGTCACGGGCGAGGTCGTCGGCACCGCTCTTGGATTCGACATGCCGGAATACGGGATCAACTATCGCGAAGGTCGGTTGCGCGTCGTCAGCGGCCCGCAGGGATTGCGTCTCGACGAGCTCACGTTTCGTGCTGGTGACGGACGCTTCGTCGCCTCCGGCGTGATCGGATTGCCGGGCGACAAGGTTCCCGCGGTTGCCTCGCGCATCGCCTGGCGCGCGGAGAACTTCCGCGCGACCAACCGACCGGACCTAAGGCTCGTCGTGGACGGCGAAGGCACGCTCGCTTACGAAGGCAGGCGACTCGCGCTGCGCGGCAAGGTCGTTGCCGACGAAGGCACGATCGAGTACCGCTCGACCGAAACGACGACGCTTGCGAGCGACATCGTGATCGTCGGCCGCGAGCCTCGACCGCGATCGCGCAGCGACGCGCTGCCGGGCGATGTGCCGATCGATCTGGATCTCGAGGTCGCGCTCGGACGCAACCTGCGCTTCTCCGGCGAAGGCCTCGACGCGCGTCTCGCCGGACGCGTGCAGATCACCTCGAAAGGCGGCGGTTCGGCGATGGGCAAGGGCGTGATCCGCACGGTGCGCGGCACGTACTACGCGTTCGGACAGCGGCTCGACATCGAGCGCGGCCGCATCATCTTCGACGGGCCGCTCGACAATCCATCGCTCGACATCGTCGCGCTGCGGAAGAATCTCGCGGTCGAGGCTGGCGTCGAAATCATCGGCACGGTGCGCGCGCCGCTCGTGCGCCTCACGTCGGAGCCGCCGGTGCCGGACAACGAGAAGCTCGCGTGGCTCTTGACCGGTGGTCCGTCGGGCAGCGCATCCGCCCGCGAATCGGCCGTCATCGCGGCCGCCGCTTCAGCGCTATCGGGTCGAGGCGGCAAGCCACTGACGCAGAGAATCGCGCAGCAGATCGGGCTCGACGACATCTCCGTCGCGCAACGCGCGAGCACGTCGTCGGACCCGTTGAGCGGTCAGGTCGTGACGCTGGGCAAGCGCGTCACCGATCGGCTCTATGTCGCGTACGAGCAGGGCATCTCGATCGCAAGCAACATGCTGCGCCTCGAATACGTTCTGTCGCGTTATATGACGATCGCCGTGTTCGCCGGCACCGAGAGCGGCGTATCGCTCAACTTTCGCCGCTCATGGCGCTGATCGAAACGGCCGCCTTCACTTCCCGCCCAAGTGCTGGCGCAGGAATTTCGCGACGCGACTGTAAAAATCGAACCGGTTCGCCTCGAGCAGAAAGCCGTGGCCCTCGTCGTAATAGGCGACCCATTCGACCGGCGTCTTGTTGCGCTCGAGCGCGTCGCGCATGCGCTCGCCATGCACGATCGGCACACGCAGGTCACCGCCGCCGTACGCCATCAATACCGGCGCGCGGATCTTCGCCGCGTTAACGAGCGGTGACGAGGCGCTGAAGTACTTCGCATCCTTGTCCGGATCGCCGATCATTTCCTTCGCGGCGTACTTGAGGAAGTCGGAGTCGGAGAAGTCCGACCATGTCACCGAGAACATGAGGCCGATGTCGGTCACGCCGACGATGTTGATGCCGCATCGGAAACGCTCGGGATCGCGCGCGAGGCCCATCATCACGGCATAGCCGCCGTAGCTCCCGCCCATGATGCAGACCCGTTGCGGATCGATCGTCCTGCTTGCAGCGAGCCAGTCGATGCCGTCGATCAGGTCGTCCTGCATCGCAAGCCCCCATTGCTTCCAACCGGCCTGGAAGTGCTTGCGGCCCCACCCCAAGCTGCCGCGAAAGTCGGGCTCGAGCACCGCGTAACCGAGCGCGGCGAGATACGCCGCTTCCGCATTGAAAGTCCAGCGCGTTCCGCGCACGTACGGTCCGCCGTGCACGTTGACGACGAGCGGCAGATTCTTCGCTTCGCGACCCTTTGGCAACGTCAGGATCGCGGGAATGATCAGACCGTCGCGCGACTTGTAACGCACGGGCTCGCGCGTCGGCATGTCGGCAGCGCGAATCGCGCTCCGGCGCGCAACGAGAAACTCGAGCTTCCTCGCATCCGGGTCGTACAGGTACCACGACCCCGGATCGATGTCCGACTGCGACGACACGAGCATGTGGTTCGCGGCGCCGCGCGATAGCACGTTGAGATGATTCGGCAATGCGCGGTCCACGGTCGCCGCCGCGCGCGCCCACTGATCGTCGAAATAGGCGACACCGGGCCGGCCGCCGTCGTGCATCACACCGACGATCTTCTTTTGCTGGCGGTCGTAGATGGGCGTCTCGAGGTCGGCATGCGGGTGCGCGGCAAGCAGCTCGCCGAGCGCCATCGTTGTCGTGTCGTAGCGATAAAGCGCCGCCGTTTCGCGGCCGACGTCGGACGAGACAATCAACGACCCATCGCCGTCGAACGCGACCGGCGCAATGCCCGGGTCGCGAAGCCCGTAGTCGCCGATCATCCGCCACGGGGCATCCGCAGAAGGCCGCCACCATGACTTGCTGCGCAACCCCCCTTTTTCGATCGTGATCGCAGCACGTACGACGCCGTCGCGATCGGCGACCCAGGTCACCGGATCGCCGGGCCAGACATCGGTCAGCAACGTCTTGCGACCGTCGTAGGTGTTCATCCGGTACATGTCTTCGTGGCGCGCGTTGCGCTCGTTTCCATAGACGAGCACGTCGTCGCTGCCATCGTGGAGCGCGCGGGCAAGACGCGTGTAGCGGAAGACGAAATTGCCGCGTCCGATCTGCGACTTGATCGTCGGCGACAGCACCTTGAAGTTCCTGCCATCGACGTCGATCGCGAACAGGCCGCCGCCCACGTACTGCTCGGCCAGGCCCGCTTGCAGATCCTGCGCGGTGAACGCGAGCCGGCGCTCGTTCACCCAGCTGAAACTCGCGACGTCCGCGTCCTGGAGCGCGGTGATGACGCGCGGCTTGCGCGTCTCGATGTCGATCGCGACGAGGCCGCGGCGCTTGCCGATCGGCGCGATGGCGGCCAGGAGCTTGCCGGACGGTGAAAGCTGCAGGCTCGCGAAGTCCGCGTGCTTGAAGTACGGCTCCGGCGACACCGGCAGGTCGGCGGCGTGCAGGCTTGCGGCGCACGACAGGATGAAAGCGGCGAGGGCGAGGAAAAAGGACGTCGAATGGTTCATGCGAGGTCGCGGAAATGAACGCTTCAACAGACGGCGCGATTTTACGCGCCGGCGGCGCGGCGCGCAGCGCCGATCAACCCCAATCGCGGCTCGGTCACCAGCGTGACGGGTATGCGCGCCATCAACTGCGCGTGAGGCCCTTCCGCTGCGAATGCGCGGACGAAACGCTCCCGCAATGCACCGGCGAAGCGTGGCGCAATTCCACCTGCAATGTAGACACCACCTGTGGCAAGCATCGCCAGCGCATGGTCACCGGCCACGGCGCTCAAAATCGATGCGAAGAGCTGCACGGCATGGACCGCCTCGGGCTCAGCCGCGGCGAAGCGCTGCGCGACCGCCGCGGCGCCTTCAGCGCGCACGTCTTCGGGCAGCGAAGCGCGATCCCGATTCGCGAACGCATACAAGCGGACGAGGCCCGGACCCGACAGCACATGCTCCGCGGTGACGCGGCCGAGCGACGGCGCGAGGAAGCGCACCAGCTCGATCTGTTCCGCGTCCGCCGGCGCGAAGCCGGCATGGCCGCCCTCGCCGGCAACGACGCGCGTCGCGCCGGCTTCTTTCAGCAGATAAGCGACGCCAAGTCCCGTGCCAGCGCCGATCAAAACACGCGGACCTGTCACATCGCGCTGCCCGGCTTGCAACACGATGCACGCCGACGCGTCGAGCGCATCGATCGCATACGCCGCCGCCTCGAAGTCGTTGCACAGCCGGACATCGCCGATCGAGAAACGCGCAGCGAAGACATCCGCATCGATCGTCCACGGCGCATTGGTCAAACGCGCACGCCGCCCTTCGACCGGTCCCGCAACCGCAAGACAAGCGCGATCGACATGGACGACCGGCGATCGCGCAACAAACGCCTCGCACGCCGTTTCAATGGAATCGTAGGAGGCAACTGAAAAAGACGCCTCGTCGACGACAACGAGGCGCGCCGCTGCAAATTCCGCTAGCAGGAACCTCGCATGCGTTCCGCCCACATCCGCGGCTAGAACCAACACCCAATTTCAGAGTCGACGTGGAGCGTCAGCGACACGTCGCTTACCACTCGTAGGGGTTTGTGTTGATGCGCGCCCGACAGGAGTCGAACCTGTGACCTTTGGCTTCGGAAACCAACACTCTATCCAACTGAGCTACGGGCGCGGCGTGTCCCATTCTAACCGATGGCCCGGCATCGCGCGTCAGCGCACCGCGCCCAAGCATCTCGTTCGATGTGCGGTGGGTATAATCCGCAGTTTGCCTCGCGGCACGCCGGCAAACATTCGCTCGAGCGACCATGCACGACCAGCATTCCTCACCGATCAAGACTTGGCAGCAGCTCGTTTATGTCGTCGTGCTCGCATTCGTCATTCCGATCGTGCTGATCCTGATCATCGCCGCGCTGGTGACGAGCGGCCAGAAGGGCGAGAACGCGGCGCCCGCAACGGTCGCGCAGCGGATCGCTCCGGTCGGCGTCGTTGTCGTCGATCCGAAAGCGCCTTCGACGCTGGGCACGACCCAACCCGCTGCCGCTGCTCCCGCGCCGCAGACCCCAATTGTTGCCGCCGTGATTCCGCCTCCATCGGCCGCGGCGCCTGCTGCAACGGTGACGAGCGGCGATGCCAAGGGCGTCTACGACACGGCTTGCGCAGCCTGTCATGCTGCCGGCATCGCCGGCGCGCCGAAGGTCGGTGACAAGGTCGCGTGGGCGCCGCGGCTCGTGTCCGGCAAGGACACGCTCTATGCATCGTCGATCAAAGGCAAAGGGGCGATGCCGCCGAAAGGCGGTCAGCTGCAGTTGACCGACGCGCAGGTGAAGGCGGCGGTCGATTTCATGGTCGCCGCCGTTCGTTGACGTTTCCGTTGTCGCGCACCTCGCGCGAACACCGCGTACCGCGCCGCCGGATGCGCTACGCAATCGGCGACATCCAAGGCTGCCACGCCGAGTTTTGTCGACTGCTCGAGGCAGTCGCGTTCGACGCGCGTGCTGATCAGCTGTGGCTCGTCGGCGACCTGGTCAACCGCGGTCCGGATTCGCTGGCCATCCTCCGTGAAGTGAGGGCACTGGGCAGCGCCGCCGTCACCGTCCTCGGCAATCACGATCTGCACCTCGCGACCGTCGCGACCGGGCATCGCAAACCGCATCGCGACGACACGATCGACGCGATTCTCGCCGCGCCCGATCGCCGCGCGCTGATCGACTGGCTGATCGCGCAGCCGCTCGTCGTCCACGACGGCGACGAGTTGCTCGTCCATGCCGGCGTACTGCCGAGCTGGACGCCACCGCAGGCTTATGCGCTCTCGCGTGAAGTCCAGCAGAAGCTCACGAGCGACGATGGGGGGCGCTTCCTCTCGGTCCTTTACGGCGACGAGCCGCGCCAATGGCGGGACGACCTCGAAGGCGACGATCGGCTCCGTGCGATCGTCAATGCGTGCACGCGGCTGCGCTTCTGCACGGCGGAGGATCGGATGGAGTTCCGCGAGAAGCGCGGCGCGGCGTTTGCACCGCACGGGTTCAAGGCGTGGTTCGAGCACACGCGTCGCGCAAGCGAGGGAACGCTGATCGTCTGCGGGCACTGGTCGACGCTCGGGCTCACGCTGAGCGCCGATGTCGCGATGATCGACACCGGATGCGTGTGGGGCGGCCCGCTTACTGCGCTGCAATTGCCGGATCGACGTGTCGTGCAGGTGCCGTCGCAACAGCGGAAGCACCCAGCGCCGTTCGGATAGCCGATTCGGCGCGCCGCGCGAGATCGCGCCGGTGGGCACCAAGCGCAGCGATCGGCTCGCAGACGATGACGTCGACCGTCGTCCGTCGTTCGCTGCACAGTTGCCAGAGCGACTGAACGAACGTTTCGTCGCCATAGAACGCCGCTTGCGACAATTCGCCGTCCGTATCGCGATAGCGCAGCGCGATCGGCAGGACCGCTCCGCCGGAATCGACGATCGGCTGAAACAGCGATGCGTGAAACGGCATCACGTTGCGGCCGTCGGTCGTCGTGCCTTCGGGGAAGACGGCGACGATATCGCCGCCGGACAGCGCGTCGGCCGCCGCGCGATTGACCCGCTTGGTGTCGTGGCGACGTTCGCGCGTGACGAAGATCGTTCCAGCGCCGCGAATCAGCCGACCGACGAAGGGCCACTGCGCGAGCTCGGCCTTGGCGACGAACCGGCACCGCTCGCCGGCATTGAGCACGAAGATATCCAGCCACGAGACGTGATTCGCAACAGCGAGCAGGTTGCCGCGCTCGATCGTCCCGTGCGCGACGACGTCAACGTGCAGGAGCTCGAGCAGCCGACGACTCCACGTTCGAATCGCGTCACGGCGACTTGCATCCGTTGCGAACGGAAACACGACGAGCGTCGTCGCAAGCCCGCGTGCGCCATGCAACGCAACGCGCACCGCGCGGCCTAGTGCAACGATCGAGGGGAGCCGACGCGTCATGCGAACGCCGATCGCCCCGGGCTCGTTACCAGAGCGTCGAGCCGAACACCTTGCGGTAGGCGGCAGCCACCGTTTCGCGGTCGATCGCATGATTCTGACCGCCCCGCGAGCCGATCTTGATCGAGCCCAGGAGCGTCGCAAGGCGGCCGCTCTTTTCCCAGATCCAACCTTGCGCAACGCCGTAGAGCAGACCCGCGCGATAAGCGTCGCCGCAGCCGGTTGGATCGACCAACGTCGGCGCGGGCACGGCGGGAATCGTGATCGTCGATCCTCCGGTGTGGATGCGTGATCCTTCACCGCCGAGCGTCACGATCAGCGCTTCAACGCGGCGTGCGATATCGCTCTCGGACAATCGGGTGCGTTCGCACAACAGGCTCGCCTCGTAGTCGTTGACCGTCACCGCGAGCGCACCCTCGATCATCGAGGCGAGCTCGTCACCCGAGAAGAGCGGCAGACCCTGGCCGGGATCGAAGATGTAGGGAACGCCGTGCTCCCGAAACTGCGCCGCGTGCGCGAGCATCCCATCACGTCCATCGGGCGCGACGATGCCGAGCTTCACGTCCGCAACCTGCTCGACGCGAAGCTCGTGCGAGCGAACCATCGCGCCCGGATGAAACGCCGTGATCTGATTGTCGTCGAGATCCGTGATGATGAACGCCTGCGCCGTGAACGTGTCGCCGAGCGTCTTGACGCCTTCGATACCGATGCCGAGCGATTGAAGCCGCTCGCGGTATGCGGCACCGTCTTCGCCGAGCGTCGCCATTACCACCGGCTCGCCGCCGAGCGCCTTCAGGTTGTAGGCGATGTTACCGGCGCAACCGCCCCACTCGCGCCGCATGTCGCCGACGACGAACGACACCGAGATCATGTGCGTGCGGTCCGGGAGGATGTGCTTGCCGAACCGGTCCGGGAACACCGTGATCGTGTCGTAAGCAAGGGAGCCGCAGATCAGGGTGCGCATGTCAGGTATCACGAACAGGTAACGGGGATCAGAAACGCAAAAAGGCCGCGGAAATCCGCGGCCTTTTTGCTCGTAGGTGGCCGCCTCGGAGGCGGCGATTCTACGGGAGGCGCGTAGTGGACGCTAAGCGGCGACTTCGCGGCCGATCTCGCGGACGACGAATTGCTGGCGGCGCGAAACGGGAAGCGTCTCGGCCACGCCGTGCAGCAGCACTTCCCAGTGCGCGTCGCCGTCGTCGTTGGCGCGCCGCTCGAAGCCGCGGATGAAGTCGCGGGCGACGAGGCAGTTGCGATGCACGCGCACGAAGCGGTTGCCGAACTCGCTCTCGAGCCGCGTCAGCGACTCTTCGAGCAGGTGCTCGCGCTGCGCGGTGCGGATCGTGATGTACTTGAGCTCGGCCTTCAGATAGACGACTTCCTCGACCGGCACCAGTACGACGCGCGAGCGCTCGGTCACCGAGAGGAAGCGACGCGACGACGTCGGCAGCTCGGAAAGCTTCTCCGTCGACAACGGTTTCAACTTCGGCACCTTCTGCAGCGCCGCGAGCAGCCGTTGCACGCGAACCGGCTTTACGAGGTAATCGACCGCGCTGACCTCGAACGCCTGCAGCGCGTGTTCGTGGAACGCCGTCGTGAACACGACGACCGGCGTATGAGGAACCTTCAACACATGACGGGCGAGTTCGAGCCCGTCCATGTCGGGCATGTGGATGTCGGTAAGAACGAGATCCACGGGCACCGATTGCAGGAGCTCGACAGCCTCGCGCCCGTTCTGCGCTTCGCCGACGACGGCGAGCGGCAGCGCCGTCGCACAGTCGTCCAGCAATTCGCGCAGACGGCGGCGCGCGGGCGCCTCGTCGTCGACAATCAGCACACGCAGGGGGACGTCAGCCACGGGCGGCCTCCAGGCGTTTGAGGGCGGATCGCGCACGTGGCTTGGCACGCTCGCGGGTTAAATCGACGACGTTCGGGCCTAAAGGCCGCGCGCCGCCGGAAGCCGGCTGCGCCGGCGACTCGGTCCGATACGGCATGCGAATGTGCACTTCGTAGCTGTCCCGCAACACGCGTGAGTCGAGCGAGGCCTCGGCGTCGAAGTGCAGCGCGAGGCGCTCCCGGATGTTGGCCAGCGCCATCTTGTTGCCGGAATGGTGCCGGCCGCCATCGGCGCGATAGGGGTTGCGCAGGATCGCGTGGACTTCGCCGCGCGTCAGGAAGATGTTGATCGAGATCGTGCCGGGCTCGGTGCACGGTTCGATGCCGTGGTACACGGCGTTCTCCAGCAGCGGCTGCAGGAACAGCGGCGGCGCGAGCGCGTCTTCGGGCATGCTCTTGACGTTCCAGTCGACGAGCAACCGCTCGCCGAGCCGCAGTTTTTCGAGGTCGAGATACTGTCGGCAAAGCATCACTTCGTCGACAAGCGGTGCGAGGTCGCGGTTGTCGCGCATCAGCACGCGGTACAGATCCGCGAGATCGTGCAACGCTTCCTCGGCGCGCCGCGCGTCGCTGCGCACGAGCGACATCACGCCGTTCAAGCTGTTGAACAGGAAGTGCGGACGGATGCGCGCCTGCAACGCTTGCAGCCGCGCCTCGGTGATGGCCGGCGAAAGCGCTTTCGCGCGCAACCGGAAATAGCCGAGCAGCACGACGACCGCGATCAGCGCGAAGCCCAGCGAGCGGATCGGGCTCGAATCGGGGTGCGGAGCGATGCGATCGACGACGACGTACGCGACCATCGTCGCGAGCACCGCGATCGCGGCGATCGCAAGCGAAGCCGTCCGATAGGGCTGCCGCATGAGCCACGGCGCCGTGGCCCAGATGAGCGCGAGCGCCAACAGCAGCGCCGGCTGCGCCGCGCCGACGGTGTCGATGATCGCCGCAACCCAGGCCTCGCTGCGCGTTTCCCGGGCCAACGCCGACAACGCGGCCGCCGCGTTCACGGCGAGCAGGATGCGAAGCGTCGTTCCCAGATTGCGCAGGTCGGGCAAGGCCGGCGGTTCACCGCTATGCCTTATGATCGACCGCATGACAGGCCGGCATGCAAGCATCATGCCGATTGCATAAAGCGTCTGGCGGCCGGAACTCGCTTCAGCAGCCGTCGGAAGCTTGAGCCGGATGCCTAAAATAGCCTTCGAACGCTAAACGGCGAAACTCGCCCAAATTCGACCAGCGCCCCCGGCAAAGCAAGAGGCACGCCGCCATGCCCGAACGTCCGCGTCCCGAGGGTGCCGAGAGCCCGCCCGTTGCGTGGTCGGGCCGATTCGACGAGCCCGTCGACGAGCGCGTGAAGCGCTATACCGCGTCGATCGATTTCGACCGCCGCCTGGCACGTTTCGACCTGGCCGCGTCACGTGCGCACGCGCGCATGCTGGCCGCCCAACGGATCATCGATGAAGCGTCGTTGCGCGATATCGAGCGCGGCTTGGACGAAATCGAAGCGGATATCGAAGCGGGCCGGTTTGCGTGGTCGCGGGATCTCGAGGACGTGCACCTCAATATCGAGCGCCGCCTGACGGAGCGCATCGGCGACGCAGGAAAGCGGCTGCATACGGCGCGCTCGCGCAACGACCAGGTCGCGACGGATTTGAGGCTGTTCGTGCGAGAGGCGATCGACACGACGATCGCAAAGCTTCGCGCGATGCGGCGCGCGCTCGTCGACCTTGCCGAGCAGCACGTCGACACGATCACGCCGGGGTTCACGCATCTGCAGGTCGCGCAGCCGGTGACGTTCGGCCACCATCTGATGGCCTACGACGCGATGCTCGCGCGCGACGTCGAGCGCTTCACCGATGCACGCAAGCGCGTGAACCGGCTGCCGCTCGGCAGCGCGGCGCTTGCGGGGACAAGCTTTCCGATCGACCGCGAAGCGGTGGCGCGCGAGCTCGGCTTCGAAGGGCTGTGCCCGAATTCGATCGACGCGGTCGCGGATCGCGATTTCGCCGTCGAATTCGCCTCCGCCGCGACGCTCGCGATGCTGCACCTTTCGCGCTTCGCCGAGGAGCTCGTCATATGGTCGACGTCGCGATTCGGCTTCGTGATGCTCGCCGACCGTTTCACGACGGGCAGCTCCATCATGCCGCAGAAGAAGAATCCGGATGTGCCCGAGCTCGTCCGCGGAAAGTCCGCGCGCGTCGCCGGGCATCTGATGGCGCTGGTGATGCTGCTCAAGGCGCAGCCGCTCGCGTACAACAAGGACCTGCAGGAAGACAAGGAGCCGCTGTTCGACATCGTCGACACGCTGGACGATTCGCTGGCGATCATGACCGCGCTCGTTTCATCGGGAATCACAGTGAACGGCGAACGCATGCACGAGGCAGCGGGCGAAGGGTTCGCCACGGCCACCGATCTCGCCGATCATCTGGTGCGACAAGGCATGCCGTTTCGCGACGCGCATGAAGCCGTGGCGCGCGCCGTGCGCATCGCCGAATCGAAGGGTGTTGGACTCGAGGCGCTGACGCTCGCCGAGCTGCGTGCGATCGCGCCGCAGGTGGGCGACGACGTGCAACGCGTGCTGACGCTCGAAGGATCGGTCGCGAGCCGCGATCATCCCGGGGGTACGGCGCCTTCGCAGGTCCGCGCGGCGATCGCGGCGGCACGTGCCGAACTCGACGCTGATAACGCTTAGCCACTGACAGGACTGTTCGATGCGACTCGCGTTTCTCGGTTTGGGCGTCATGGGTTATCCGATGGCCGGACACCTTGCGCGTGCCGGACATGAAGTAATCGTGTTCAACCGCACGCCTGCGAAAGCACAGGCGTGGAAGAGCGAGTACGGAAATCGGTCATCGCCTACGGCCGAGGACGCTGCCGCGCAGGCGGACATCGTGTTGATGTGCGTGGGCAACGACGACGACGTTCGCAGCGTCGCCGGCACCGCGCTCACAACGATGCGGGCCGGATCGATCCTGGTCGATCACACGACGGCATCGGCGGCCGTCGCGCGGGAGTTGGGCGAGAACGCACGCTCGCGCAGCATCGGCTTTCTCGACGCGCCGGTTTCGGGCGGGCAGGCAGGCGCACAGAACGGCAAGCTCACGATCATGGTTGGCGGCGATGAGAAGGTGTTCGATCGCGCGCAGCCGGTGCTCGCGCATTACGCCCGAGCGGTGACGCTCATGGGCGACGTGGGAAGCGGGCAGCTGACGAAAATGGTGAATCAGATCTGCATCGCGGGCCTGATCCAGGCACTCGCGGAGGGACTCGATTTCGCGCGGCGCGCAGGCCTTGATCAGCAGCGCGTCATCGACGTGATTAGCCAGGGAGCCGCGCAATCGTGGCAGATGGACAACCGGGCGAAGACGATGATCGCAGGCAAGTACGACTTCGGCTTCGCCGTCGACTGGATGCGCAAGGACCTGGGCTTGTGCCTCGCCGAAGCGCGCCGCAACGGCACGACGCTGCCGGTGACGTCGCTCGTCGACCAGTTCTACGGCGATGTGCAACGCATGGGCGGCGGACGCTGGGATTCGTCGAGCCTGTTGCGGGCGCTGCACGCCGGCGAATGAGGTTCACGCGTCGTCGTCCGCTATCTCGATGCGCGTCGTGATGTCGGCCGTCGCAGCCAGCATGATCGTCGCCGAGCAGTACTTCTCCTTGGATAACGCCACGGCACGTTCGACCTGACGCGCATCGAGCGAACGCCCGCGGATGCGGTAGACGAACCGGATCTGCGTGAAAACCTTCGGATCGGTCGGCGCGCGATCGGCCTCGGCCTCGACGACGCAGTCGCTGACCGGCTGGCGCGCCTTCCGCAGGATCCAGACGACGTCGAACGCGCTGCACGCCGCGGCACCGGCGAGAAGGAGCTCCATCGGCCGCGGGCCGAGATTCCGCCCGCCCGCGTCGGGTGCACCGTCGACGACGATCGAATGGCCGCTTTCGGTGTCGGCCACGAAGTTCACGTCCTGCTTCCAGCGCACGACCACCTTCATCGTTGCTCCTTTGCCACGTCCTTGCGCCTGCAGGACGTCGGACGCTTGCATGCTGCATCGCAATATGCGATGATGCAATCGTTCGCTGCGCCAAGGAACCTCCTTCCTTGCCGGCGGACGAATTCCTCCATTCTCCTCCTATGGTGGAATCCTTAAGGCGCGGGCACGACCCGCGCCTTTTTTTGCCAGGAAGGCCGTTGCGGCAATGCAACAGAACGGATCGGCGAATCGACGTGCGACGGCGAAGACGTCCCGCCGTGGCCGAGTCTGGTTGCAATTGACGTATGCGACAGCATCGGGTTATTATTCAAGGCTTTGCTCGATCCGCCGAAGCGCAACTGAGCGACGCTCACCCCTACGCTGATGAAGACGTATTCCGCAAAGCCCGCCGACATCACCCACGACTGGTTCGTCGTCGACGGGAGCGACAAGGTCTTGGGCCGGCTCGCGAGCCAGATCGCGACCCGGCTGCGCGGCAAGCACAAGCCGATCTTTACGCCGCACATGGACACCGGCGACTACATCGTCGTCACCAACGTCGAAAAGATCCGCGTGACCGGCAACAAGTCGCAGGACAAGCTCTACCACCGGCACTCGGGCTTTCCCGGCGGCATCCGGACGGTGAACTTCGCGAAGCTGCAGGCGCGTTTCCCCGAACGCATTCTCCAGAAGGCGGTCAAGGGAATGCTGCCCAAGGGGCCGCTTGGCTATCAGATGATCAAGAAGCTCAAGTGTTACGCGGGCCCGACGCATCCGCACGCCGCGCAGCAACCGAAATCGCTGGACCTCTAAGACAGAAATGATCGGCGACTATTACTATGGCACCGGCCGGCGCAAGACGTCGGTCGCGCGGGTATTCATGAAATCCGGCGGCACGGGCAAGTTCACCGTCAACGAGAAGTCGGTCGACGAGTTCTTCTCGCGCGACACGGGGCGAATGATCGTGCGCCAGCCGCTCGTCCTGACCAACCACGAGGGCACGTTCGACGTCATGGTGAACGTCACCGGCGGTGGCGAATCGGGGCAGGCGGGCGCTGTCCGTCACGGCATCACGCGCGCGTTGATCGACTACGACGCGCAGCTCAAGGCGACGCTGTCGAAAGCCGGACTGGTCACGCGCGACGCGCGCGAAGTCGAGCGCAAGAAGGTCGGCCTGCACAAGGCGCGACGTCGCAAGCAGTTCTCGAAGCGCTAACCGGCAAGCGTTGCATCGACCATCGAAGGGCCGCCGGAGCGGCCCTTTGCATTTGCACAGAGAGGAAGAACGCAGGCCATGCTGAAGGTTGGAATCGTCGGCGGCACCGGCTACACGGGCGTCGAGCTGCTGCGGCTTCTCGCCCAGCATCCGGAAGCGGGAGTCCAGGCGATCACGTCGCGCAAGGATGCCGGCACGAACGTCGCCGTGATGTTTCCGAGCCTGCGATCGCGCGCGAGCCGAATCGCCGACCTCGCGTTCGTCGAGCCCGACCGCGCGGACCTCAAGTCTTGCGACGTCGTGTTCTTCGCCACCCCGCATGGCGTAGCGATGGCCGCGGCGCGCGAGCTGGTCGGAGCCGGCGTTCGCCTCGTCGATCTGGCGGCAGACTTCCGTTTGACGTCGACAGCCGAGTTCGAGCGCTGGTACAAGATGCCGCACGCCTGTCCGGATCTTCTGGAGGAAGCGGTCTACGGCTTGCCGGAAGTGAACCGAGAGGCAATCCGCAAGGCACGCATCGTCGGCAATCCCGGCTGCTACCCGACAGCGGTGCAATTGGGCTTCCTCCCGCTCGTGGAAAGCGGGCTGGTCGACACGCGGCACCTGATCGCCGACTGCAAGTCCGGGGTATCCGGCGCCGGTCGCAAGGCCGAGATGAACCTGATCTTCGCGGAAGCGTCCGACAACTTCGCCGCGTACGCGGTCGCCGGCCATCGCCATCTGCCCGAAATCGTCCAGGGCCTGAATCGCGCGAGCCGCGAGCCGGTGAACCTTGCATTCACGCCGCACCTGACGCCGATGATCCGCGGCATCTTCGCGACGCTCTACGCGCCGCTGAAGGACCCCGGCACCGATCTGCAGGCGCTCTACGAAAAGCGCTATGCCGGCGAGCCGTTCGTCGACGTCATGCCGCCGGGCTCGACGCCGGATACGCGCTCGACGCGGGCGTCCAACGTCTGCCGCATCGCCGTGCATCGCCCGCCGGGCACCGATCTCGCGATGGTGCTCGTGGTCGAGGACAACCTGGTGAAGGGCGCGGCCGGCCAGGCGATCCAGAACATGAATTTGATGTTCGGGCTGCCCGAAGCGACCGGGCTTGCCGGGCTTCCGGTGCTGCCATGACCGTGCAACGCGAGCCCTGGTCCGTGGTCCAACGGATTGGTGTACCGCGGCGAAGGACCGCCGATCGGCTTGATCGGTCGCGGTTTGACGCCATGTTGAAGGAAATTCGATAATGGTAGCGCGCCTATCCCCAGGCGCATGGAGCTTGAATCCCGCATGAATGCGATGACCGAAGTCACCGAAATGCCCGCCCCGCTCGTCTTCTCCGATGCGGCCGCCGAAAAGGTCCGCTCGCTGATCGACGAGGAAGGCAACCCGGACCTGAAGCTGCGCGTGTTCGTCAGCGGCGGCGGATGCTCCGGCTTCCAGTACGGCTTCACCTTCGACGAGGTGACGAACGAGGACGACACGGCGATGCAGAAGAACGGCGTGACGCTGCTGATCGACCCGATGAGCTACCAGTACCTGGTCGGCGCCGAGATCGACTACAGCGAGGGCCTGGAAGGCGCGCAGTTCGTCATCAAGAACCCCAACGCGCAGACGACCTGCGGCTGCGGGTCGAGCTTCTCGGTCTAGGTCGCCGAACGAGCCGAAAGAACGGCGGCGGCTTCGGCCGCCGTTTTCGCTGGCACGCTGTCGCATCGCGCCAACGCGTCCTCCGCCACGGGCGCCCCCGCCGAACCGTTTCCTTGCCGAGTCTTCTCGGCCATGCTAGAAGCTTGGCGACCGCCGGTTCAAGCCGGGAAACCCTTCCCGGTGCCATCCCATCCCCAAGAGGATTGCGATGCGACCCATTCGCCACGCTCTCGCCCTGCTCGCCACGGTGCTAGCCGCAAATGTCCACGCGGCGATCGTGATCAACTTACCGAACTTCTCCAACTGCGCGACGCTGCAGCTCAACGGTAACGCGGCCTGCCTTTCGAACGTGCTTCGCGTGACCCCGGCGACGTTCAATCAGTCGGGAAGCGCGTTCTCGCAGACGAGCATCCCGCTCGGCCCCGGCAATACGTTCTCGACATTCTTCTCGTTTAACATCAATACCCCGGGGGGAATCGGCGATGGCGACGGACCCGGCGCGGACGGCATCACGTTCACCGTTCAGCCGAACGCGAGCACCGCCGGCGGCGCTGGCGGCGGCATCGGCTACGCCGGCATTGCGAACAGCATTGCCATTGAATTCGACACGTTCAATAACGGTCCGGGCGGCGGCGACCCCAACGGCAATCACCTTGGCGTCGACATCAACGGATCGGTGTTTTCGGTTGCCACCGTCCCCGTCGCGGCGCGCATGAACGACGGATCGACGTTCTTTGCATGGGTCGACTACAACGGTTCTGTCCTCGAGGTCCGTCTGAGCCAGACCAACGTCCGGCCTGCCGCGCCGACATTGAGCCATACGGTGAACCTTGCGACCGTCATCGGTCAGAACCAGGCGTTCGTGGGCTTCACGTCCGGCACGGGGTCTGGGTTCGGCAACCACGACATCCAGAGCTGGGTGTTCGACAACACGTTCAATCCGATAGGCGGACCGCCGCCCCCCGCAGTCGCGGCCGACATTCCGGCGCTGTCCGTCGTCGGGCTGCTCCTCTCCGCGCTCGCGCTCGGCGCGCTGGGGATACGCTCGTTGCGCCGCCGAGGCTGACTTACTGCGCCGTCCAGCCGCCGTCGATCGGCAGGATCGCGCCTGTTATCGACCGCGCTGCATCCGAAACGAGATAGACGACGAGATCGGCGACTTCGTCGATGCCGACGAAGCGCCGCGTCGGTTGACCTGCAAGCAGCACTTTCTCGACCACTTCCGCTTCGCTGATGCCGCGCGTCCGCGCCTGATCGGGGATTTGCGCCTCGACGAGCGGCGTCTTCACATAACCGGGGCAGATCGCATTCACGGTAATGCCATGCGCTACCACTTCGAGCGCGATCGTCTTCGTGAAGCCGGCCATGCCGTGCTTCGCCGCGACGTACGCGCTCTTGAAAGGCGATGCGACGAGCGCGTGCGCCGAGGCGATGTTGACGATGCGTCCCCAGCCGTTGCGCTTCATGCCGGGGACCGCCGCGCGCGTCGTGTGGAACGCCGACGAAAGATTGATCGCGAGGATCCGATCCCACTGATCAGGCGGAAACTCCTCGACGGGGGCCACGTGCTGGATCCCGGCGTTGTTGACGAGCACGTCGATCGTCGAGAACTCGAAGAGCGCACGCTCGGCGAGCGCGGCGATCGCCTCGGGCTTGCTCATATCGGCCGCGTCGTACCGAACGGTGACGCCATGCTCGCGCTCGAGGCTCGCGCGAAACGCCTCCACTTCGGACGCGTCGCCGAATCCGTTCACCACGATGTTGTGCCCGGTTCGCGCGAGCGAGCGCGCGATGCCTGCACCGATGCCGGACGTCGAGCCGGTGACGACGGCGGTTCTGCGCGATGCCATGCGGTTTCCTCGACTATTTGGGATAGATCGCACCGAGCACACGGCTGCCGCGTGCGCCGGTGACGTCGGGCAGGTTGCCGGCGAGGCCGCGCAACGTCTGCCGGGCGAGCCACGCGAACGCAAGCGCCTCGACTTGATCGACGGCAACGCCCTCGCTTTGCGTCGTGTCGAGTCGCATCGGGGCGACTGTGGCCCACAATCGCTGCATCAGCGTCGCGTTGCGGGCGCCGCCACCGCAGACGAGGAGCTCCTCGCAATGCGGCATTTCACGCGTTAACGCTTGCCCGACGGTTTTCGCCGTGAGCTCGACGAGTGTTGCTTGGACATCGGCGGGTGCCGGTTCGCCATCGTATCGGGCCAGCCTAGCGTCCAGCCATTCCGCGTCGAACAGATCGCGGCCGGTGCTCTTCGGCGGGCGCTGCTCGAAATACGGCTCGCTCAAAAGAAGCGCAAGCAGCCGCCCGTCGACGTGGCCGCCGGCCGCGTAGGCGCCGTCGACATCGAAACGCCCGTCGCGATGACGGGCATGCCAGGCGTCGAGCAGCACATTGCCGGGGCCGACGTCGAAGCCACGGACCGGCCCGTTTCGCGCGAGCAGCGTGAGATTCGCGATGCCGCCCACGTTCAGCACGGCGCGCTGAAGACTCCCGCGTGCGAATACGGCCTGATGAAACGCGGGGACGAGCGGCGCGCCCTGCCCTCCCGCGGCGATGTCACGGCGCCGGAAATCGGCGACGACCGGAATGTTGAGCCGCTCAGCCACGCGTGAAGGATCGTTGAGCTGGATCGTCCACCCGTCGGCGGGCCGGTGACGGACCGTCTGACCATGGACGCCGACGGCATTGACGCGGTCCGGCGTGCATCGGGCCGCGCGCATCGCCTGCGTGACAGCTTCTGCGTAAAGGTCTGCCAGATCGACTTCGGCGCGTGCCGCGCGCGCCAACTCGTCGTTTCCTGCGCGCTGGAGGTCGGTGAGCGTTGCGCGAAGGGCAGCCGGCATCGACAAGTGGGCCGCCCCCAACGTCCGGCAGGCGCCCCCGGTCGCCGAAAACTCGGCGACGACCGCGTCGATACCGTCGAGACTCGTGCCGGACATCACGCCGGCGTAGATCTCGCCCGGCATGCGTAGCGCCTGCTATGCGCGGCGTTTGCGCCGCTACTCGTTCGACGCGAAACGAACCGAGGAGATCTCGCGCGCGAGCTTCAACTGCTGCGCCAGCGGCTCGATGTGCGCGAGGAATGCCTTGAACGCCCCGGGCGGCAACGGCTCGACAACCGGCATCGCGGAGGTCATCGGGTCGCGCGCTTCATCGTTGATCCGGAACTCGTAGTGCAGATGCGGCCCGGTTGCCCAGCCGGTAGACCCGACGTAGCCGATCGTTTCGCCTTGCGAGACGCGGTCGCCGGGCAGATACATGCGTTGAAACCGCGAGAGGTGCGCGTAAAGCGTCGAGTAGGCGCCCTGATGACGGACGACGATGACGTTGCCGTAGCCGTTCTGCGTGCCGGCGCTGGCGACGACGCCGTCGGCGGTGACGCGGACCGGCGTACCTTCCGGCGCCGCATAGTCGACACCCTTGTGCGCGCGCCACTCCTGCAGGATCGGATGGAACCGCGCGAACGAGAACCCCGACGTGATCCGCGAGATCTCCATCGGCGTGCGGAGGAAGGCCTTGCGGGAACTCCGGCCGTCGAGCGTGAACCAGGCGTCGTCGCCGTCCGCGTCCTTCCACAGGAACGCCGACATCTGCAGCCCGCGGTTCTCGAACTCCGCGGCAACGATGCGGCCCGTGCCGACCGGCTCGCCTTCGACAGAACGCGTCTCGTAGAGCACCGAGAAGCGGTCGCCCTTGCGGATGTCCTTCAGGAAGTCGATGTCGCCGGCAAAGAGCTCGACTAAGTTCGCGGTGATCGCATCGGGTATTCCGACAGCGTCGGCGGTCGCGAAGAGCGATGTTCCGATCTGCGCCGTCACGAGGGTCAGCCGCACGGCCTCGCGCGTCGGCTCGTACGTCGCCAAAAACGCGCCGTTTGCGCGGCGAACCGACAGTACGTCGTTGGTCGACGTGACGAAGCGCAGTGCCTGAAGCTGCCCGCGCTCGTCGGTTGCGACGCGCACCGGCCGCCCCGGTTTCAACTGGTAGAGCGCGCGAGCGCGAGCGTCGATGCGCAGAAACGACATGGCCAACGGATCATCGACGCCGGCCCGGGCGAGCAGGCTTCCGATCGTATCGCCTCGCTGAACGCGCTCCTCGCGCCAGTACGGCGAACCGGGGTCCGCGAGCGGCTGCATCGCCGGCAGCGGCAGCGGCGTCACGACGGTTCGCAACGGCAGATCGGTTTCCAGCGACGTGTCCGGCGCGATGCCGAACGCGGCGACGCCGGTCAGCGCCAGGACGACGACGGCGGCCCACTGGCCGGCACCCAGACGCATCCTGGGATGGCGGCCGGTGGCGACGGGACGCTGCGCTAGAATCGGGGGTTTCGCGGGGGATCCGGACACGTGCAGGGCTTAAGGCGACGGCGGACCGTGATTCTAGCCGAAATATGACGGTGTTTGGCCGCCAGCTCGTTGTGAACCACAGGGATCCGCCATGACACTTACGCTCTACGGCAAGCCCGCCTCCCGGACCTTTCGCGTGCTCTGGGCAGTCGAGGAGACCGACCTCCGCTACGAGAACATTCCCTACGACTTCAGCGGCCCGGAGATCAAGGCCCCCGCGTTCCGCGCGATCAATCCCAACGCCGCGATCCCCGCGCTGACCGACGACGGACGGCCGCTCTTCGAGTCGCTCGCGATCAATCTCTATCTGGCGCGCAAGGCGCAGCGGCTTTGGCCTTCGACGGTGTATGGCGAAGGCCTCGTCTATCAATGGACGCTATGGGCAGCGACCGAGGTCGAGCCGGTGATCGGGCGGTGGTTCTACAACGCCCATGCGTTGCCGGAGGCGGAACGCAAGCCGGAGGTGGCGAAGGAGGCGGCGGACGCATTACCGCGCAAGCTCGACGTATTGGAAAGCCGGCTTGCCGCGTCGCCGTGGCTCGCGGACGATGATTTCTCGATCGCCGATCTGAACGTCGCGGCGGTGCTGTTTCGAGCGCCGCAGTTCGGGCTTGCTCGCTGGCCCGCGGTCGCGAAGTGGCACGGCCGCTGTTACGAGCGGCCGGCGGCCCGACGCGCGGTTGCGCTGCGGGAATCGCCGCCGCGATGACGCGAACGGACGTCGATCGACAACTCGCGATCTTCGAGCACGGTGCCGACGAGCTTCTGGTCCGCGCCGAGATGGCGGCGAAGCTTCGCGGCAGCATCGCCGAGCGACGGCCGCTGCGCATCAAGCTCGGCCTCGATCCAACGGCGCCGGACATTCATCTCGGCCATACCGTCGTCCTGAACAAGCTTCGTCAGGCGCAGGACCTGGGGCATCAGGTCATCTTCCTGATCGGCGACTACACCGCGATGATCGGCGATCCGTCGGGTCGCAACGTGACGCGGCCCCCGCTGACGCGCGAGGCGATCGAGGCGAATGCGCAGACCTACCACGCGCAGGCGACGAAGGTCCTGGACGCCGCGCGGACCGAGATCCGCTACAACTCGGAGTGGCTCGCGCCGCTTGGGGCCGACGGCATGATCCGGCTCGCTTCACGTTATACGGTCGCGCGTCTGCTCGAGCGGGACGATTTCGCGAAGCGCTTTCGCGATCAGCAGCCGATCGCCGTGCACGAGCTGCTGTACCCGCTGATGCAGGGATACGACTCGGTGGCGCTGAAAGCCGATCTCGAGATCGGCGGCACCGACCAGAAGTTCAACCTGCTCGTCGGCCGCGAGCTGCAGAAGGACGGCGGCCAGGAGCCCCAGTGCATCCTGACGATGCCGTTGCTCGAAGGCTTGGACGGCGTCGAGAAGATGAGCAAGTCGAAGAACAACTACATCGGCATCGACGAGCCGGCGGAGGCGATGTTCGGCAAGGCGATGTCGATTTCGGATGCGCTCATGTGGCGCTGGTATCCGCTGTTGTCGACGCTGTCTCCGGACGCGCTTCATCGGCTGCAGTCGGAATGCCACGCGGGAAAGAACCCGAGAGACGCCAAAGTCGCGCTCGCCATCGAGATCGTCTCGCGATTCCACGGCGGTTCCTCGGCGGCAGCTGCCGCCGCGGCGTTCAATGCGAGGTTCAGGGACGGCGCGATGCCGGAGGCAATGCCCGAAATTTGTTTGCGAGCTCCGCCGGAGGGCTTGCCGATCGCGCAGCTCGCGAAGCGCGCCGGCGTCGTTGACTCCACGTCGGAGGCGCTGCGCCTCATTGCGCAGCGTGGGCTCAAGGTCGACGGCCAGGCGGTGACGGACAAGGGAACGACGATCGAACCGGGCACGACCGTCGTCGTGCAAGCCGGCAAGCGCCGCTTTGCCCGCGTGATCGTCAGCTGATCGACGTTCGACGAGCGCCGCTGAAGGGGCAGCGATGGGGTTCCTGACCGCACTCGCCTATTCGCTGCTGATGAACGCGATCCCGCTCGTCGAGGTGATCGTGAACGGCCGCTCGCCGGCCGTCCTGCTGCTTCTCTACTGGTTCGAGACCGTTCTGCTTCTCGTGACGGGGGCGATGCGAATCGTTGCCCATCGCCGCGCAACCGGGCTGACCGGCCATCACGTCCCGATAGCGACGGTTGCGGACCCAAAGGCCGGCGTCGAAGCCACGCGCCGCTCGCTCGGGAACGAGAACACCTATCTGCGAGGATTTCTCGGGATTACCGTGGTCTTCACGCTCGCGCACGGGCTGTTTGTGCTCTTGCTCGTGTTTCTATTCAAGATCGCCGGCCCGGTTTCGTTCGCCGACGCGCGGATCGCGCTCGTCTATGCGATTTGCGTGCAGGCGCTGTTCCTGCTGTGGGACTTGCGTCGCCTGCCCGCGTGGACGTTCGCACAACTGAGTGCCAACGTTGGGACGGTTTCAATACGGGTGCTGGTCACGCAGTTGGGCCTGATCTTTGGGTTCCCGGTGACCGGGATGACCGGCTCGCCTTGGGGACTCGTCGGGACGTTCATTGGGCTGCGCGCCTTCGCCGATGCGGGGATCGCCTGGCTGCAAGCGCTGATGAAGCGCAAGGACCTTCCGCCCGGGCTTGCGCGCGTCTTCTCGCGCACCAGCAAGCAATCGGTCGAGGCGCTCGAAGCGGAGTTCGATGCGCTGAAGGAGAGCGCGAAGGGCGTGGAAGCGCTGCTAGAAGCACCGATCGCGGAAGCTCGGCGTCGATCCGGCGCTCAGGTCACTCGAGCTCGAGGTCGTCGCTGATCGCGGCGATCCCGACTTTCGCGCAAACGTCGTCGGCGGCGCCACCCGGCGCGCCGGAGACGCCGATCGCGCCGACGAGCTGACCCTTCGCGCGAATCATCATCCCGCCGCCGATGGCGACGACATTGGGCAGCTCGCGGACACCGCTTTCAGTGCGGCCGGACTGCGTCGATGCCGCAAGCTCGGTCGTGTCCGTGCGAAACGAGAGCGCGGTCGCGGCCTTGTCGATCGCCGTGCGCACGGTATGCGCGCCCGCAAGACCGTTGCGCAACAGTGCGAGCGCATGGCCGCCGCGATCGACGACGGCCACCGCAGCGGTGTAGCCTTCCTTGTCGCATTGCGCAAGCGCAGCCTGCGCGGCTTTGAGCGCGGCAGGTGTCGTGAGCGACGGATACGTCGCCAACAAGCGTTGCGCGTCGACGCCGTTCGACGACAACGTAAGCATTGCGATGCACACGATGCCGGCTGTGCGCACGACAGTCTCGATCATGCGATGCCCGGATTGCCCGCGACGCCCTTCAGCGTCGGCAGGTTGACGCGGCGCGGCGCGAGTCGCGACCGATCGCGCACGTAACGCGCGACGACGTCCCAGATCGGCTCGGCACCCGATGTTCGCGCCTCCTCGGCAACCGGTGCCCAACCGGCGACGACGTACGTCTTCGCCGCGTCGACCTTCGATCCGTCGACCAACTCCATGTTGCTAATGCGCGAACCTTGCGTCGCGTTCGGATCGAGCGTGTAGCGCATGCCGCCGACACGAACCATGTCGCCGCCTTGCTGATAGTACGGATCGGGATGGAACAGGTTGTCGGCGACGTCCTCGAGGATCGTCTTGATCGATTCGCCGGTGAGCTTCGAGACCGTCGTCATCGGGTAAGTGATCGCCGTCTGGTCGAGCACGTGCTCCATCGTGATCGGCTGGCCCGGCAGCAGCGTCGTGCCCCAGCGGAACCCGGGCGAAAACGCGATCTCCGCGCTCTTCACCGTCATCAACGCGTCACAAACGAGCTGATCCCACGTGCCGTTGAAGTTGCCGCGGCGGAACAGCAGATCATTCGATCGCGCGAGCTCTTCGGCCAGCTTCTTCGCATACGGTGCGCGCAGTTTGTCGATCAACGCGCTCATCGCGCCGTCCGCTGGCAACAGATTGGAAAACACCGGCAGCAAGCGATAGCGGTAGTCGGCGACCTTGCCGGACTTCACTTCGAGATCGAGCACGCCGAGAAACTTGCCGTTGCTGCCGGCATTCGTTACCAGCGTCTTGCCGCCGCCGTTCTCTACGATCGACGGCTGCGGGACCGCATCGTGCGTGTGGCCGCCGAGGATCGCGTCGAGGCCGGTAACGCGCGACGCAAGCTTCAGGTCGACGTCCATGCCGTTGTGCGATAAGAGCACGACGACCTGCGCGCCTTTGCCGCGCGCCTCGTCGATTACCTTCTGCAGGTTCTCTTCCTGAATGCCGAACGTCCACTCGGGCACGAAGTAGCGGGGATTCGCGATCGGCGTGTAGGGAAACGCCTGGCCGATGATCGCGACGGGTATGCCGCCAAGCGTTTTCAGCACGTAAGACTCGAACACCGGGTCGCCGAAGTCGGTCGTCTTCACGTTCTGCGCGACGAAGTCGATGCGGCCTTTCAACTCCTTGTCGACCGCTTCCTTGACACGCTCGGCGCCGTAGGTGAACTCCCAGTGACCGGTCATCACATCGACGCCGAGAAGTTTCGCGGCTTCGATCATGTCGGCACCTTTCGTCCAAAGCGACGTGCCGGATCCTTGCCAGCTATCGCCGCCGTCGAGCAGCAACGCATTGGGACGGGTCGCGCGAACCATTTTGACCAGCGTCGCCAGATGCGCGTAGCCGCCGGTCGGGCCGAACGCCTGCGCCGCCGCGGCGAAATCGAGGTACGTGAACGCGTGCGCGCTACGCGTGCCCGGCGCGATGCCGAAGTGCTTGAGCAGCGCCTCGCCGACCAGGTGCGGCGGCTTGCCGGCAGCGTCGCGCACGCCGATGTTCGCCGACGGCTCGCGATAGAGGATCGGCTTCAGTTGCGCGTGCACATCGGTGATGTGCAATAGCGACAGCCGGCCGAACGGGCCGATGCGCTCGTAGAAATCGGCGTCCGACGCGTTCAGCGCGGCTTGCGAAGAGACCGGCAAGCCGGCGACCGCCGCCGCGGCGATGACTTCGAGAAACTCGCGGCGGCGCACAGCGTGCTTACTGGTTGACCGGCGACTGCGGATCCATCAACAGCGCGACGATGTCCTTCATCTGCTGCTCGGTGAGGATGCCGTTGTGGCCGAAACGCGGCATGTTCGAGCACGCGGTATAGGCCTGCGCATTGTAGACCTTGCCCCACGCGTACTCCTGCATCGGCGTGGTGAAGCCGCGGATCTTGCCGAATTGATAGAGCGACGGACCGATCGTGCCGAACGAAAGCTCCTGCTTCGAGAGCTGGTGGCACGCGTAGCAGTTCGCGCCGACCGGCGTTTCCTTCGCGTCGCTCCACTGGAAGCCGGTACCGCGCTGCGCGATCTGCTCGCCGCGCTTCCAGTCACCGAGATAGTTGCCGTCGGCCGGCCGCTTGATCGCCGCGAGGTTCACCTTCTCGATCTTCTCGGCGATGTCCTTTGGCGGCGCCACCAGCGTGTACTGGCTGCACAGCGCCTGCGTCTCGTCCTGATCGAGCCGGTCGAGCTTCGCGATGCCGCGCTCCTTGAACGACGCCTTCATGACCTGCTGCGCCTTGGCGCGGAGCTGGGCGTCGGTTTCCTGCGCGCTACCGGCGCAACCGGCAATGATCACGATCGTGACGGTCGATGCGACGGCATGCACAACGTTCATCCGCCTCATCGCTTGATCGCCGGCGCGTTGAACGCGGCCCCGTTCGCATTGCGCGCAAGAAACGCCGTCAACGCAATCGACGCGTCGGAGGTGAACTCAAGCTCCGGAAAGCGCTGCTGGCGGAAGCAATCGTAGAGCCGCCACTGGAACGTGCGCAGCTCGCCTTGCGAAACGCGATACGCGGGCCACGTCGTATAGCCGCGCTGCGCGCCTTCGGGTTTCGTCAGATTCGGCAGGTCCTGCAGCCGGATGCGCTGATTGTCGGCGGCGTGGCAGTTCGCGCACGAAAAATCGTGCGGGCCGCCGCGGAAATAAAACATCTTCTCGCCGAGCGCGTAGGCCTCGCGCTCCTTTGCATGGCGAAGCTGCACGTCCATCTTCACGCCCTTGGACTCGGACGTCACGTAAGCGACCAGCGCTTCGATGTCCGACTTGCGCTCCGTCGAGCCGAACGGATTGCGCTTCGCTTCTTCGGGCGTATAGCCCTGCAGCGCGACCATGCAATGCACGAGACGCGTTTCGAGATCCATGACACGGTCGGCGTCGGCGAAGTAACGCGGCAGCTTTGCGTACGCACCCTTGACGACGCCGGGTCCAAGACCAAGGTCGCAGCGCTCGAAGCTGACCTTCTTCGGGCCGCGCGGCGTTGTCCACAATCCTTCGCCGCGCGCTTCCCACAACTCCGCCGGATTGCCGTCCTGCAGCGCCTGACGGTACTTCTCGATTTCCTCGACGGTGTTGGTCTGGCTTATCGCCAGCGGCGCACACAAGGCCGCGAGCGCGGCGAACACTACGCGCATCCTCACCATCGTTGTCGCTCCTCCAAGCGGCGCGCTCGCGCCTGCAACCGTTTGCCCAGCTCCGCGTCCGCCGTCTCAGGGGCGCAGGTACGCGAAGCCTTCTTTGAACTGCAGCCGAGACACTTCGGCAACGCCCGATGGCACGAGGCTCGCCTCGGGGATCACCTTCTTCGGATCGATGTTGTTGCGCTCGAGCGTGAAGCGGCAGACGCGAAAGTCGACGCCTTTGCCCTTCAGATCCTGGACCGCCGCATCGAACGGCGCGCCGTTGCCGTCGAGCGCGCCGTCGAGCAGGAACTGGATGCCCGCAGCATGACTGACGACGACGATCTTCGCCGACGGATCGGCGGTCAGATGATTGCGGATATTGCGGATCGCGTTCGTCGCTTGCGCATTGCCATCGCTCAAGTGATAAACGACGCGGACCGGCGCGGCGCTCTTGTCGCCCTGCGCGGCCGCCGGTCCCGCGACAAGCAGCGCAGCGAGCGCTGTTACCGTGATCGTCCGTTTCACTGCGCTTAAGCGATCGTTGCGACGTCGGTGCGCTTCTCGCCGCGGTTGTCGACCCAGGTCACTTCGACCTTGTCGCCCTTCGCCGCGCCCTTGAACTTGAACGACATGAACGGATTCTTGGCGACGGCCGGCCCCCACTGCGCGGAGAGCACCGTCTTGCCGTTATGCGTTGCGCTGACGTTCTGGATGAACCAGGCCGGAACGATCTTGCCCTGTGCGTCCTTCCGCTGGCCCGTCTCCATCTCGTGGTTCATCAGCACCTTGACTTCGGTCACGCCGCTCGCGTCGACGTTGGCCCGGATTCGCATCGGATCAGCCATGGCTACCTCTCGTATGCACTGTCATCTGACATCTGATACCTGACCTCTGATACCTGCTAGCCACCGCATCCGCCGAGCGTGACTTTCACTTCCTTCACCGCCACGTGGTACTTCCCGTCGGCCTTGACCAGCGCGTAGACGTTGCTGCTCTGTCCCATCTTGACGCGCGTCGTGACCGTGGGCTCGGTGCCCTGCGGGATGGCGAACGAGGCCGCCAGCATGTTCGGGTTCTTCTCGATCAGGATCGCGATCGACTCGGTCTTCGCGAGCTTGCTCTCGACGCCGATCGGAACGACGGCGCCGTTTTCGGCAATGTCGGGCGTGCCGATGAAAGCAATGTCCTTGCTCTGCGCCGGCGCGCTGCCCGCAATCGTCTTGTAAGCCTCGTCGATCGACTTCGCCTCGAACGCCGCCTTGTTCCAGTCCTGCGCGAAAGCGGCCTCCGGCTTGAGCCAGCCGGCCGCCGCCAGAAGCGTCAGCAACGTCGCGCCGCTGCCGGTCTTCAGCGCTTCTCTCCGTCCTGCGTGCATGTCGGTCTCCAGAAAAGCCGTTCAGTTTGCGAATGATACCTGCCGCCTTTAGGTCGCGGCCGGCGCTTCGAGTTCATTACGCAATGGTTATGTGGTTATTCCAGCCGTCGTTTTGTCGTTATTCCCAACCGTCACTTCGCACCCGCGAGGATCCAGTCGACGAGCGTGCGGGCGTCGCCGTCCGAGAGTTGCGGCTGCGGCGGCATCGGGATCGCCCCCCACTGGCCGCCCCCTCCTTCGCGCAGGCGCGCGACCAGCTTCTCGGCCGCGTCGGCGCTTCCGGCATAACGCCCGCCGATCTCGCGAAACGCCGGACCGACGAGCCTCTGGGTAACGCCGTGACAGGCGGTGCAACCGGCCGACTTCGCAAGGTCGGCGTGGGCGACTGCGGACATCGGCCGCGCTGCCACCTCGATCGAACGGCCCGCGCCTGCGCGACCGAGCGAGCGGAATTGGTCGGCAAGCTTGCCATGCGCATCACGTGCGTACCCGGGAATTTCGGAAACGACCTTCGCCGGCGGCCCGCAATCGCGCATGCACGCCACGTTGCCGGTGTCCGGGCGTCCGCTCTTGGACGCGAGCCCGTGCGACGTCGTGAAGCCGTCGTGATTCGGCATGCGCAGCGCGACGATCGACTTGCGGTCGAGCGCGGCGTCAGCCGGCAGGATGCCGTTCAGGTGGAGGACGTACGCAGTAACCGCAAAGACCTCGTCTGCCGTCAACGTCTTCGGCGCTCCGAACGGCATGGCCCTGTTGATGTAGTCCCACAGCGTGGTCGCGTGGTTCAGCTTGCTGCCGGTGGTCCGCTT
This sequence comes from Casimicrobiaceae bacterium, assembly GCA_035536655.1. GTDB lineage: Bacteria > Pseudomonadota > Gammaproteobacteria > Burkholderiales > Casimicrobiaceae > VBCG01. Next base: position 24,233 of record DATLNR010000169.1, on the reverse strand, counting down.
CGGCGCATCGCTCGCAAGCGTGCCGATGCCACCGGCGATCTCCATGTAATCGTTGGATTCGCCGAACGTGCCGTGGCAGCTTGCGCACTGTGCATCGTAGATTCTCTGTCCCGCCTCGACGGTTCCGCGGCCTTCGGGCAAGCCGGTTCCGTCGGGCCTTACGTCGATATCCCAGGCGGCGACCTGAGCGCGCGTCGGCGCATTGCCGAAGCCGAAGCGCGGCGCTGTCGAGTGCCCCGCGGCCAGCGTCGCAATCGCGGCCAGCGCGAGCACCGACACGATGCCGACAACACGCTTCGCGCGGGCACGGTCAGCCGAGCTGAACATTGCTGACTTCGCCCGAAGACGCGACGCGCCAGGTCTGGATCGCGTTGTTGTGATAGATCGACCGCGTGCCGCGCACTTCGCGCAGCTGCCGATAGGTCGGCTGAACATAACCCGTTTCGTCGATCACGCGCGATTGCAGGAGGGCGGGCTGGCCCTGCCAGTCCCAGTCGAGGCGGAATCGCGTCAACGCCTTCGTCAGCACCGGTTCCTGCAGCCGTGCCGTGCGCCAGTTGCGCCCTCCGTCAGCCGACACGTCGACGCGCTTGACCTTGCCGCGACCGCTCCACGCAAGGCCGGTGATCTCGCGATAGCCGCGCTCGGCGATCGTCTGTCCGCCGGAAGGCGATGTGATGACGCTCTTCGCCTCCTGGATCCACGTGTATTGCCGCAGCTTGCCGTCGGGCATCAGGTCGGTGTAGTGCAACGATTCCTCGCGCGTATTCCACGGCTTGTCGCCGATCTCGAGGCGGCGCAGCCACTTGACGCTCGACACGCCCTGGACGCCGGGGACGAGCAGGCGCACCGGATAGCCCTGCTCGGGACGCAGCATCTCCCCGTTCTGCCCGTAGACAACGAGCGCGTCGTCGAGCGCCATCGCCATCGCGATCGTGCGCGTCAACGCCGCGCCGTCAGCACCTTCGGCGAGAAGGTACTTCGCGCGCTTGTGGAAGCCGACTTCATCGAGCAGCGTGGACAGAAGAACGCCGGTCCACTCGGAGCAGCCGAGCATGCCGTGTGTGTACTGCACCGTCGGCACGGCGACGTTGTTCCACTCCATGCCGGTGTTCGCGCCGCATTCGATGAAGTGGATGCGCGAGACCGACGGGAAGCGCATCAGGTCGTCGACCGAGAAGACGCGCGGATTGCGACACATGCCGTGGATCATCAACCGGTGCACGTCGGGATCGACGTCCGGAACGCCGGCGTGATGACGCTCGAAGTGCAGACCGGACGGCGTGATGATCCCGAACAGGTTCTGCAACGGCGTGAACGAAACCGACGAATGCGGCGTCCGCGTGAGTCCCGGGCTCTCGCGACGTTGAACGTTCGACTCGTGCTTCGCCGGCACGCCGTACGGCGACGCGAGAATCGGAGCGCCGAGCGACTTGCTCCACGGCGGAACGGGCGCGGGGTCCTGCGCAATGGCACGCGGGGCCGCCATCGCGCCGGTCGCCGCAATCGCCGCGTTGCGCAGGAATTGACGCCGCGTGGCAGGATGTTCCATCGTCAGTTCCGAAGGGCCGCCCCGAGGAACTGACCAGCCCCCTCGGGGGGCAACGAGCGAAGGGAGCATGGGGGGATGTTCACTAGCGATTCGCGGCGAAATCCAGGAGCTCGCGCCGCAGCGGCGCTTCGGCCTCGATCTGGCCTGCGATGCGCACGCATACCATGCGACAGATCTGCGCGAACTCGGCGTCGATCAGCCGGTAAAGCACGGCCGTGCCCACGCGGCGACGACCGACGACGCCCGCCTGGTGCATCAGGCCCAGGTGGCGTGAGACGTTGGTCTGCGACGCGCCGGTCGCCTCGACGATCGACGACACCGAGCGCTCGCCGTCGCAGATCGTGTGCAGGATGCGCAAACGCATCGGCTCGGCGAGGAGCGCGAAGTAGCTCGCGACCGAGGAGAACACTTGATCGAGCTCGTCGATGACGCGCGGCTCGGTGCGAGACACCGTGGATGGCGGGACGCCGCCCCCTTCATCACGGGCGGCGGGAGATCGGGCTCGGCGGTGCTGTTGCTGCGCCATACGAACATGATCATATGCGCATATATTGCAGCGGTCAACCCCGATGAGCGTGCGCGAAAACGGGGGCAACGACGGTCGAGCGGGAAGGCCAGCGTTCGCTTCACCAAGACGTCGGCGCGGCGCGCGGGAAGGGAACGCGCGAAGTGCCGAACGGTCCAGATGTAACGCCGCTAACGCCGATCAACAGACGGCAGCGCTTTAAGTTGCGAGCTGCCCCCTAATCAACGAGCCACCGCCATGTCCAATCCTGCACGCCGCTCGAATCTCGGAAAGACGCTCGCCCTTACGGCCGCGGCGACGTTTCCCGCGCTGCGTTCCTCGCGCGCTCTCGCCCAACAGCGCTTGACGCCGACACCGCGGGACGCCGAAGGTCCGTTCTATCCGACGCGCAAGCCGATCGACATCGATGCCGATCTGACGCGCTACGGCGCGAAGTCCGCGAAAGGGACGCCGCTCGAGCTTTCCGGTCGCGTGCTCGACACGTCGGGCGCGCCGCTCGCCGGGGTACGCCTCGAGCTCTGGCAGTGCGACTCGCTCGGCCGCTATCACCACGTCGACGGCGATCACGGTGCGATCGACGAAGGTTTCCAGGGCTATGGCGTCGTGACGACCGACGCGTCGGGGCGCTATGCGTTTCGAACGATCCGGCCGGTGCGCTACGGAGGCAGGCCGCCGCACCTGCATTTCAAGCTCGCGCACGATCGCGCACAGGCGTTGACGACGCAGATCTATCCGAAGGGCGAATCGGCCGAGCGCGGTTTGGGTTTCGGATTGTCAGGCGGCGACGAACGCGCGAAGCTCGAGTTCGCGATGACGTCGAAGGGCGGGGACGGAACACTCGGCGCAACGTACGACTTCGTGTTGGCCAGAGCGTAAGTTGCTTCGATCAATGCACGGTCACTTGCGCTAGAAAACGCAGCAATGCCCCGCTCTTCAAGCGGAAAACGCCTTCGCCGAGCGCTTCCGCGTCGCCGATCTCCGAAAGCGTGAGCGACAACTCGTCGTCGCCGCGTCGCGCTTCCAATACGACGTCGTCCGCCTTCGTGTCTTCGTCGGGGACGCGCAGGTACTCGGTCTCGAACACGACGCCTTCGAACAGCACGAAGTCGGCGGTGCCAAGCGCCTGGACCATCGGGATCATCGTCGTCATTGTGCCGGGTGCCTCGTCGTCATAGGCGTATAACGTTCGTGCTCTAGATACGGCCGACTGGCGCGGCGTTCAATAAGCACGGAAGCACGATCGCTCAGCGGGCGCAACACGTCTGTCGCCCCGCCCCGGCAAGCGGCGTCAGAGGAAGGCGGGAAGCGTGACGGCGGCAGGCGTCCGCTGTCAGCGGGCGCCCGTCAAATCGCGGACGAAGTTCGGCAGCGCGAGCGCCGCCCGATGCATGTCGCCGTTGTAGTACTGCAGATCGCCGATGCCGCGCTGCGCGATGCGGCGGTCGACCTCGTGCGAGGTGAGCTTGCGCGGGTCGAGCGTGCCGCTGCAGCACGCCATCATCCACATGCCGCCGTACAGCGGGATCGACGTCAGGTACGGCGTGACCAGCGGAAAAGCGCCGCGCAGCGCGGTGAGCGTTTCGCGAATGCGCTTCGGATGCGCGATCGGGCTGGCAATGTGAAGCGTCATCGCGCCCATCGGCGAAAGCCGCGCCGCGCAAGCGCGATAAAACTCCGGCGTATAGAGCTCGGTCGCCGGCCCGACCGGGTCGGGCAGGTCGAGCACCAGGAGATCGAACTGCTCGGCCGCCTCGCGCACGAACTCGAAGCCGTCACCGATGCGGATCGTCAAGCGCGCATCGTCGAGCGCGCCGCGATGCACGCGCTCGAGGTGCTTGCGCGCGATGTCGACGACCGCGAGGTCGATCTCGCACAGCGTCACCGATTTCATCGACGCGTGCTTCAGCAACTCCTCGCCCGATCCGCCATCGCCGCCGCCAATGACGAGCGCGCGCTGCGGCGCCGGATGCGTCAGCGCCGACATGTGGACGAGATTCTCGTGGTAGAAGAACTCGTCCTTCTCGCTCGTCATGAACGCGCGGTCGAGCCGGAACAGCTTGCCGAACGGCACGCTGTCATGCACCTCGACCGCCTGATACGGCGAGCGGAAGCACTCGAGCTGCTTCGAGCTGCGGATGAAGAATCCCCAGTCGTCGGTCAGATACTCGGTCATCGCACCGGGCGCCAGGTCCCCGCGCGCGCGATCCGCCTCGACAGGCTCGTCGGACGTCGACGGATCGCGCCGTGCATCAGCCATGCGTGGCGAATGCGGGCTCGGCCCTGACCTCGACGTGCGTGATCGGATCAGGCTCGTCTTCGTCGCCTTCGTTCACGCCGCCGCGCCGAATCGCCTGGAAGTGCGCGCGAGTCGGCTTGAACTTCGCCTTGAGCGTGCGGAACAGCGCGTGCGCCTTGGCGTTGTTGTCGGTCGTGAAGTTGCAGACGTAGACGTCGATCGTCACCGATTCCATTTCCGGCCACGTATGGATCGCGAGGTGCGATTCGGCGAGGATCACCGCACCGGTCACGCCTTGCGGCTCGAACTGGTGAAAGTGATCGCCGACGATCGTCAGCCCCGCATGCTCGACCGCCGCGAGGCACGCCGTGCGCAGCGCATCGCGGTCGGTCATATACGGCGAGTCGGCTGGGCAACCGTACCACTCACCCAGCAGATGGATTCCGTCCATCAGTCGTCTCCCCAAAAGGAAAAGCCCCACCCCGGCGCTTCGCCGCCGGAAATAGGGCGCACCCACCAAGGAAACGGCCCCGCCGCATCATCGGCCTCCGCACCCGCGTCGCCAACTTCGGCTGCGCTACGTGCGGCCACCACGTCAGGCTTGCTTCAAGGGCCCCCAACTGCCTCCGCAATCGCTTCAGCGTCGCGCGCCGGCTTGAAGCACGACGCGAAGAGTTCGAACCGACTGCGGCAAAGCATCGAATTATTGCACGAAATCGGGTCGTTCTCCATAATTTCAAGCCCCGTCCAACGCGTTGCTTCAACGGCGGCAAGCGCCGCTTAAAACGCAACGCACCGTGATGCAGACCCAGCTCGATCCACCGCGCGACTTTTCCGAGGTCGTGACCGACGACGATCTCGCCAACGCGATCCGCGTGCTCGCGATGGATGCCGTCGAGGCGGCAAAAAGCGGTCATCCCGGCATGCCGATGGGCATGGCGGAGACCGCCGTGGCGCTGTGGACGCGTCACCTCTCGCACGATCCCACGGATCCGGCGTGGGTGGACCGCGACCGGTTCATGCTGTCGAACGGTCACGGATCGATGCTGCACTACGCGTTGCTGCACCTGAGCGGGTACGGTCTTGCGATCGACGAGTTGAAGAATTTTCGCCAGCTCGGCAGCAAGACGCCCGGGCATCCCGAGTATCGATTGACACCGGGCGTGGAAACGACAACCGGCCCGCTCGGCCAGGGCTTGGCGAACGGCGTCGGCATGGCGATCGCCGAGAAGCTCCTCGCCGGAACGTTCAATCGTCAAGGTCACACGATCGTCGACCACCGCACATGGGTGTTTGCCGGCGATGGCTGCCTGATGGAAGGCATCTCGCACGAAGCCGCGTCGCTCGCCGGGACGCTTGCACTTGCCAAGTTGACCGTCGTCTACGATGACAACGGCATCTCGATCGACGGCAACGTCGACGGCTGGTTCACCGACGACACGCCGATGCGCTTCGAAGCGTACGGATGGCACGTCGTGCGCGACGTCGATGGTCACGACGTCGACGCGGTGGATCGTGCGTTGCAGGCAGCGAAGCGCGAGACGGCGCGTCCAACGCTGATCTGCGCGAAGACGATCATCGGCAAGGGCGCGGCGACCAAGTGCGGCACCGCCGACTGCCACGGTGCGGCGCTCGGCGAGAGCGAAGTCGAGGCGACGCGCAAGGCGCTCGGATGGCCGCACGCCGCGTTCATCGTTCCCGACGCGGTCAAGCGGCAGTGGGATGCGCGCGACGCGGGCCGCGCCCGGACGAAAAAGTGGCGCGAGCGGTTCGAACGCTATCGCTCGGCGCATCCCGATCTCGCAGCGGAGTTCGAGCGACGGATGTCGGGGCGACTTCCTGATAACTTCACGGACGCGGTTGGCGCGTTCGTCGCGGCGCGAGCCGAGAAGGGCGAGTCGATCGCAACGCGGAAGGCGTCGCAGCAGGCGATTGACACCTACGCGAAGCACCTGCCGGAGATGATCGGCGGCTCGGCGGACCTGACCGGTTCGGTGTTCACCAACTGGTCGGAAAGCCGCGCGGTATCGGCGAAGGACGTCGGCAATTACGTCAACTACGGCGTGCGCGAGTTCGCGATGTTCGCGACTGGCAACGGGCTTGCGCTGCACGGCGGGTTCCTGCCGTACGAAGGCACGTTTCTCGTGTTCTCCGACTACGGGCGCAACGCGATCCGCATGTCCGCGCTGATGGGCCTGCGGCACGTGTTCGTATTCACGCACGACTCGATCGGGCTCGGCGAGGATGGTCCGACGCACCAGGCGATCGAGCACGCGGCGAGCCTGCGACTGATTCCGGGCCTCGACGTCTGGCGTCCGTGCGACACGGTGGAGACAGCGGTGGCGTGGGCGCAGGCGATTTCTCGCCACGACGGATCGACGGCGCTCCTGCTCTCGCGCCAGAACGTTCCGTTCGTGAAACGCGATGCGGTGGTTCGAGAACAGATCGTTCGCGGCGGTTACGTGCTTGCGGACTTCGCCGGGTCCGGCGAGCGAGCGATCGTAATCGCGACCGGATCGGAAGTCGGTATCGCACTTGCCGCGCGTGATCGACTCGCCCCGGAGGGCATTGATGTCCGCGTCGTGTCGATGGCGAGCAGCAACGTGTTCGACCGGCAGGATGCGCGTTATCGCTCGGCCGTCCTGCCCGCCGGTATCCCGCGCGTCGCCGTGGAAGCGGGCGTCACGGATTTCTGGCGCAAGTACGTCGGCGCCGCCGACGATCCACGCGCGGCGGTCATCGGTATCGACCGATTCGGCGAGTCGGCGCCCGCCAAGGTGCTGTTCGAGCACTTCGGATTCACACCCGACGCTGTCGCCCAGGCGGTGCGCGGCGTCGTGGCACGCTCACACGAAACATCGACGAAGCCATGACGATCAAAGTCGCCATCAACGGTTACGGCCGCATCGGCCGCAACATCCTCCGCGCGCACTACGAAGGCGGCAAGAAGCACGATCTTGCGATCGTCGCGGTCAACGATCTCGGCAGCCCCGAGACGAATGCGCATCTGACGCGCTTCGACACGGCGCACGGCCGCTTCCCCGGCCGCGTCGACGTCGAAGGCGATTCGATGATCGTCAACGGCGATCGCATCAAGGTCTTCGCGCAGCGCGATCCGGCGAAGCTGCCGTGGTCGTCGCTCGGCGTCGACGTCGTGCTCGAGTCGACCGGGTTCTTCACGACGAAGGAGAAGGCATCGGCGCACCTCGCAGGCGGCGCGAAGAAAGTGATCATCTCCGCGCCTGGCGGCAAGGACGTCGACGCGACGATCGTGTATGGCGTGAACCACGACGTGCTGAAGGCATCGCACACCGTCATCAGCAACGCGTCGTGCACGACGAACTGCCTCGCGCCGCTCGTTGCGCCGCTGCACGCGAAGATCGGGCTCGTCACCGGCCTGATGACGACGATCCACGCGTATACCAATGATCAGGTGCTGACCGACGTCTATCACGAGGACCTCCGTCGCGCGCGCTCGGCGACGATGAACATGATCCCGACGAAGACCGGCGCGGCCTCCGCCGTCGGTCTCGTGCTGCCGGACTTGAACGGCAAGCTCGACGGCTATGCGATCCGCGTTCCGACGATCAACGTGTCGATCGTCGACCTGTCCTTCATCGCGAGCCGCGACACGACGGTGGAGGAAGTGAATTCGATCATGCGCGCGGCTTCCGAGTCGGGGCCGTTGAAGGGGATCCTGAACTACAGCGCGGGACCGCTGGTGTCGTCGGACTTCAACCACGATCCCGCTTCGTCGACGTTCGATGCGACGCTGACGAAGGTCGCGGGGCGGCTGGTCAAGGTTTCGAGTTGGTACGATAACGAGTGGGGATTCAGCAACAGAATGTTGGACACGACGATGGCGTTGATGGCGGCGAAGTGAAAACGCTCGTCATCCGGTGAACCGCGTCAGCGGGCGCATGACGGCGGTCGTCCGCCCGATCACGCTCGGCGATATCGCCGGCATGCGTGATTGCGTTGGCGCCGTGGCAAGCGAGGGCCGCTACCTGGCGGTTACTCAGCCGTTCACGTTACAGGAGACGGCACTCTTCGTCGCCCGAAACGTCGAGGGCGGTTACCCGCAGTACGTCGCCGACGATGATGGCCGCATCGTCGGATGGTGTGACATCACGCCGAAGCGCGGCAACGTCCATGCGCATGTCGGCGAGCTTGGCATGGGATTGCTGCAAGGCTTTCGCGGCCACGGTCTCGGCTCGAAGCTGATCAGCGCCGCGCTCGAAGCCGCGCGCGCTCGATGGGAGCAAGTCGAGCTCTCGGTCTACGCGAGCAACACGCAAGCGGCCGCGCTGTATCGCAAGTTTGGCTTCGTCGAATGCGGTCGCTTCGAGCGTGGCCGCAAGCACGACGGCGCGTACGATGACGTGATCCTGATGGCTCGCTGCTTCGACGCTCGATGACCAAACTGCTGCAACTCGCCGATGTCGACGTCGGCGACAAGAAGGTCTTCATCCGTGCCGACCTGAACGTTCCGCAGGACGACAACGGCGCAATCACCGACGACACGCGGATCCGGGCATCGTTGCCGGGCATCAGCGACGCGCTCGAGCGCGGCGCCGCAGTCATGGTGACGTCGCACCTGGGTCGTCCGACCGAGGGGAGGTTCTCGAAGCAAGACTCGCTGGAGCCCGTGGCCGAACGCCTTTCGTCCCTGCTTGGACGTCCGGTTCCGCTGGTGCGCGAATGGGTCGATGGGGGTCGATGGCACGCGTCGCTTCGGCGGGCCGAGGTCGTGCTGCTCGAGAACTGTCGCTTCAATGTCGGCGAGAAGAAGGACGACGAGGCGCTCGCGCGCAAGATGGCGCAGCTTTGCGACGTCTACGTGAACGATGCGTTCGGAACGGCGCATCGCGCCGAGGCGACGACGCACGGCATCGCACGGTTTGCGCGCGTCGCCTGCGCCGGTCCGCTGATGGCCGCGGAAGTGACCGCGCTTACGCGTGCACTTGCAAATCCGAAGCGGCCGCTCGTTGCGATCGTCGGCGGCGCCAAGGTCTCGACCAAGCTTGCGATCCTCAAGACGCTGGCGGCCAAAGTCGAGAAGCTGATCGTAGGCGGCGGCATCGCGAACACGTTTCTGTCGGCCGACGGCGCGCGCATCGGCCGATCGCTCGCCGAACCGGAGCTGGTCGACGAGGCGAAGGCGATCCTCGAACGATTTGGGGAGAAGGTACCGCTGCCGGTTGACGTCGTCGTAGCGGACCGCTTCGCTGCCGATGCAACCCCCACGACGAAGCCAATCGCGGCGATCGAGGAAAGCGACATGATTCTCGACATCGGTCCGCGAAGCATCGAAGCGCTGCGCGATGTCATCGTCAATGCGGGAACGATCGTTTGGAACGGGCCGCTCGGCGTGTTCGAGTTCGAGGCGTTTGCCGCCGGCACGCGTTCCGTCGCCGAGGCGGTCGCCCGCTCGGACGCATTCTCGATCGCCGGCGGCGGCGACACGATCGCTGCAATCAACAAGTTCGGCGTCGTCGATGACATCTCGTATGTGTCGACTGCAGGCGGCGCCTTTCTCGAGTTTCTCGAAGGACGTAAGCTACCCGCCGTCGCGATGCTCGAGGCGCGAGCCGCCGCGGCCACCAAGTGACCATGTCCCGCTCGACAAAGATCGTCGCCACACTGGGGCCCGCGACGAGCGACGCCGAAGCGCTGTCGCGCATGGTCGCGGCCGGCGTCGATGTCGTGCGGCTCAACTTCTCGCACGGCACGGCTGCCGATCACATCGAACGCGCCGCCCGCGCACGTGCCGCCGCAAAGGAGCTGGGACGCGAAATCGCGATCATGGCCGACCTGCAGGGACCGAAGATCCGCGTCGGCCGCTTTCGCGACAATCGCGTGACACTCGAGGCCGGACGCACGTTCGTCCTCGATGCGGAGTGCAAACTTGGCGACGAGACACGGGTAGGGCTCGACTACAAAGAGCTGCCCAAGGACGTCGGACCGGGATCGATTCTGCTGCTCGACGACGGCCTGATCCGGCTCGCCGTGCAATCGATCGACGGTCCCCGCATCACAACGCGCGTCGAGCTTGGCGGCGTGCTGTCGAACAACAAGGGCATCAACCGGCTCGGAGGCGGGTTGACAGCGCCACCGCTGACGGCAAAGGACATGGACGACATCAAGATCGCCGTCCAGCTCGAGGCGGACTACCTCGCGGTGTCCTTTCCGAAGGCGCGCGAGGACATGTACATGGCGCGGCAGTTGCTGCTCGCGGCGGGAGGGCGTGCGCAGCTGATCGCGAAGATCGAGCGTGCGGAGGCGATTGCGGCGCTCGAGTCGATCATCGACGCATCGGACGGCATCATGGTCGCGCGCGGCGATCTCGCCGTCGAGGTCGGCAATGCCGCCGTGCCCGGCCTGCAGAAGCGGATGATTCGCCTCGCACGCGACAGGAACAAGCTGGCCATCACCGCCACGCAGATGATGGAGTCGATGATCCAGAGCCCCGTGCCCACGCGCGCCGAAGTGTCCGACGTCGCCAACGCCGTGCTCGACGGCACGGACGCGGTGATGCTGTCGGCCGAGACGGCGACCGGCAGGTTCCCGGTCGAGACCGTCGACACGATGTCGCAGATCTGCGTCGAAGCCGAAAAGTTCGAGATGGTCGAGCTCGACCGCGATTTTCTCAATCGCACGTTCACGCGCATCGACCAGTCGGTCGCGATGGCGACGCTCTTCACCGCGTTCCATCTCAAGGTCAAGGCCATCGTCGCGTTGACGCAATCCGGTTCGACGGCGCTGTGGATGTCGCGGCACAACGCCGGATGCCCGATCTATGCGCTGACGCCGGAGACGCCGGCGCAACGCAAGATGTCGCTCTATCGCAACGTGACGCCGATGTTCCTTGAGCAGCACGGCGATCGCGACGCCGTGCTGCAGGCCGCCGAAGACCTGCTGGTGCGCACCGGCAAGGTGTCGCAGGGCGATCTGATCGTCATCACGATCGGCGAGCCGCTCGGCAAGTCCGGCGGCACGAACTCGATGAAAATCGTCAAGGTTGGCGAGGCCAAACCTTGACGATTTCGGCGTCCCGCTAACGCGAGCGGTGCTTGCGGAGGAATGCGTGGAGCAGTCGGGCCGCGTCGCCGGGATTGTCCACGTACCAGTAGTGCGCGGAACGCGGCACTAAAGCGTATTCAGCGCCGGGCGCAAGGCATCGGAGCAGCTCGTCGTTCGTGACCTTGAACGCTGGTGCCGTTTGGTCACCGGCGATGACAAGCACCGGCACCCTGATCGCGCGCAGCGCGTCACAGCTCGGCGGACGAAGCGTCGGGTCGCGCGCTGCGAGTCCGAGCGTGCGGGCATTGTCGCGGTAGTAGGACTGCCACGCGGATGACAGCGCGTTCCAGCCTCCATCGGGCTTGGCCATTTCCACATAGGCTGCCACCGCGGCCGCATCGTCGCCGGCACGCAGGTGAGCGAAGATCGCATTGAAAGCCGGGCCGACGTCCGCCAGCACGCGCTTTCCTTCGTCGGACCCCGGTGACGCGAGCAGGCCGTCGCTCAGCGTCAGCGTCTTGACGACGTCGGCATGGTGAACCGCGGCATGGGCAGCGACTCGTGCGCCCATCGACACGGCAACGACGTGTGCGCGCTCGATCCCAAGCGCGCGAATCAGCGCAACGAGGTCCTCCGCGTGCTGCGTCATCCGGTATGTATCCCCGTCATCGGGCCACGCGTTCGGCGCATGGTGCCGCCTGCTGTAGGCGACGAAACGAAAATCGCGGCCGAAATGCCGCCGGAGCTCGTCAAAGACCCGGTAATCCGTGGCGGAGCCATGCAGGAACACGACGGCGTCGCCCGTACCCTGCTCGACGTACGTGTGCTCCGCCCCATTGACGGTCAAGCGGCGCAGCGACACGGCCGACGTCGGTTCGGGCGCAAGCACGACGCAGGCGCCGAACGCCATGACGCAAAGCGCGGCGAATGCGAGCGATCGCGCTGGGGCCAGACGCACCAGCCCCGCCGCTGTGCGACGCAGAAGCCATCCGTTCATCGCCGGCGGTGTGCAGTCAGGAACTGCACGAGCAGCCTCACGCCGTCGTCCGGGTTGTCTGCGTACCAAAGATGACCGCTGCGCGGCACCTCTCGGTACTCGGCTTGCGCGACGCACGTCGGTACGGCCGCGTTCGTGAACTTGAGTCCGGGCGGCGTCCGCTCCCCCGCTAAGACCAGAATGGGAATGCGCAGCTTGCCGAGCGCTTCGCAACCGGGCGCGCGCAGCGACCTATCCTCGAGGACGTGGAAAAGCGTGCGTGCATTGTCGAGGTACGGCGCGCGTCGCGCATCAGGAAGCGCATCCCATCCGCCGCTGTCGGATAACAGCCAGTCGATGACCGCCGCGGCGGTTCCACGTTCGTCGCGGGATGCGACGCGCTCCGCGACGGCGCCAAACCGAGCGCCGAACGTTTTCAGCGCGAGTCGTCCGTCGTCGGTCACCGGTGCAACCAGCAACCCGTCGCCGACGGTGAGCGTCTGCACGCGCTGAGCGTGCCTGATCGCCGTATGTGCCGCCACGCGAGCGCCGACACCGAGCGCTACGACGTGCGCGCGATCGACGCCCAATGCGGGAATCAGCGCGGCGAGGTCGTCGACATGCTGGTCGAGCGTATGCGACTGACCCGCGTCGGGCCAGCGATTGGGCGTGTGGTGCCGCCGGCTGTAGGCGACGAAGCGGAAGTCGGAGGGAAAGCGACGTTGCACGTGTTCCCAGACACGCAGATCAGCGGCCAGGCTGTGCAGGAACACGACGGTTTCACCGCTTCCCTGCTCGACATACGAAAGCTCCGCTCCGTTGACTGTCACGCGCTTGACCGTCGGGCCAGCCGTCTGCTCGTGAAAGAACGCCTGGCAGCCGCCAAGCAGAACGACGAACAGCAGGCTCGACGAACGCGGCAGACTTTGCATCGCGTTCATCAGAGGTAGCCGATGCGTCGGCACGCATCGATGACGCATTGCATCGTTGCAACGCTCGGCCGCGTGGCGGCGTCCTCGAATATCGCCTGAGCATCCGCGTCGAGCCCCTGATGCGACGGCTCGAGCATGCGTCGAACCATCACCGTCGCGGTCTCGATATCGCCGCGCTCGACGGCTCGCGCAAGCGCCACGGCCGCATGGATCCACGCAAACGGGTAGTGAGGAATGGTCGACTGCTGCGCGAGATCGACGAGGCGATCGGCAAGCGCACCGTCGTCGCGCTTCCACGCGACCCATGCGAGCGCGCCCTGAGCCACGGCCTCGTAGTGCGGCGAACGGTTCGCGCGTGCGCGCGCGATTGCAGCTTTCGCAAACGCCTCGGCGCTGTCGACGTTGGCCAGCTGGCGGTGCACGATGGCCAGATAAACGAGGCACAGCAGGTTGCGCTCGGCATCGCCGAGCTTGACGGTCTCGTCGAGAACCCGCTGCATCGTTTGTTCGGCCGTTTGCAGCCTTCCGCTCCACAACTGCATGAACGCCAGGCTGAACGTGGCCAGGCAGTAGGCGGCCGTATCACCGCATCCTCGCAGCTCTTCCGCCGCCTGAGAGGCCAGCTCGACCGATTCGGCGTCCACCTTGTAGCGCTGTTGACGCAATAGCAGCAAGCCAAGGTTTCGATGGAAAATTCCGCGTTCCTTCAGCGTCCCCTGTGCGTCGATCTGTGGCTCGAGCGAGGCCGCGATCGTGGCAACCCCTTCCACATCGCCCTGCATGTACAACGCCCACATGGCCAAGAGCTCCAGCTCGAAGTGCTCCCGCCACCAAGCGTCATTGCGCGGTTCGCCCGCTGCGAGTGCACGACGTGCCTCGCCGATCGCTCGGTTTGCCGGCTCCGCTGTCATTCGCGGCGTCCAGCTGCGCGCGACCTTGCGATGGAACCTCGCCCTTTCGATAGCGGAAAAAGTCTCGTTCGAGGCAAGGACAGACTGAAAACGCTCGCCGGCCTCCGCATATCGCGCGAGAAGCTGCAGCGCATCGCCGGCGCGCTCGTGCAACCCGATGAGCCGGTGGTCGCCGTGGGCGGGGGCGAGGCGGATGGCGGATTCGAGATAGCCGAGTTCCTCCGCGTGCGCGTGGCCGGCCGCGGCGAGTAACGCCGCCTGCTCGTAGCGGTGCGACGCACGGTCGTTGTCACCCGCGCGCTCGTAATGCGACGCGAGCAGCGCGACAACCGCTTCCGACGGGTCGGCAACCAGCGCAAGGTCTTCCTCGAGCAGCGACGTTGCGATGCCATGCAGGCGCCGGCGCTCGCGTTCGAGCAGCTGGTGGTAGGCCACGTCGCGAACCAGCGCGTGCGTGAACCGCAGCCGGTCGTCGGCGTCGACACCGAGCAGCTGACGCTGTTGCAACAGCGCCAGCGTTTCGCCGACGTCGTCCGCGACCCCTTCGACTTGCGCCATGCGGACGGCCTCGCGCGACGCGAACGCGATACCGAGGATCGACGCAAGGTGCAGCAGCTTCTTGCCGCGCGCGGGCAGACGGTCGATCTGCGAACCGATCACCGTTTGCAGTGTGTCCGGAATCGCGAGCGATGGGACCGGCCCGTCGACCGAGATTCGCCCGTTCGCCAGCGACGCCACGCCGCTGTCGACCAACGACCGCAACAGGGACGCGAGGTACAGGGGGTTGCCATGCGCTTTCGCACCGATCTCCTCGACGAGCGCCGGCGTCCCGCCACCCGCGAACGCATCGTCGAGGAGCGCGCGACTCGCGGCGTCCGACAACGGCTTCAGATCGAGCACGCGATTCACGACGGTTGCTTCGTCGACCCAACGGCTCGCTGCCGCCGCGTCCGGACGCGTCGTGAGGACGAACAGGACATTGCCGAGTCCGGCATCGTCGGCAAGCGCACGAACGAGAGACAACGACGAAGGATCGGCCCAATGCGCGTCCTCGATGCAGACCACCGCGGGCTGCGCGACGGTGGCGAGCAAGTCCGCAACCGCTTGCGTCAGCCGCTGACGCAGCGCATCGCCACCAAGTACGGCCACCGCGGCTTCGTCGGCGTCGTCCAGCGGCAGGCCGCGCAGGCGCAACAGGTACGGCTTCGCAAGCCTCGCGCGTTCGCTGCCGATGCCATCGAGGTAGTCGTCGTACGCCTGCAGTATCTTGTCGCGGTCCGGCACCTCTCGCGCACCGACGAGACCGTCGAGCAGATCGTGCACGACGCCGTAGCTCACCTCGCTGCGGAAATCTTCGCCCGCCGCGTCCAGCCAACGAACGTCGCCGGCGCGATCGCGCAGTTCCGTGATCAGCCGGCTCTTGCCGAGCCCGGGCTCCGCGCGGACGAACACCGCACCGCGGTGATCGGAACCTTGGCCGCGCAGATGATCGAGCAGGCGGCCGAGCTCGGTTTCGCGGCCCGCGAATGGCAGGTGCAGGCCCTCGGCACGCACGCGGCTGCGCCGCGGCAGCGGCCCCAGCACGCGATACGCCGGCAGTGGCCGCGCCTTTCCCTTGAGCGCGAGCGGCTCGAGGGATTCGAACGCAAAGAGCTGGAACGTATGTCGGTAAGTGGACGGGCCGACAACGATCTCGCCACGTTGCGCAGCGCTTTCGAGCCGCGCCGCGACGTTCACTGTATCGCCCGTCACGGAGTAGTCGTGCCGGCCGCTCGATCCGACATCGCCGGCAACGACTTCACCGGTATTCACGCCGGCATGAAGCGCGAGATCGAAGCCGTTCTCGCGGTTGTAGTCGTCGACGGCGGCAAACATCGCGAGCACGGCGCGCAGCGCGTACTCGGCATGTCGCTCGACGGTGCGCGGCGCTCCGAACACAGCCATGATCTCGTCGCCGATGAACTTGTCGACGACGCCGCCGTAGCGTTGAACGATCGGCACGAGGCGATCGAACAGGCTGTTGACGATGTCCAGCGATGCTTCCGAGCCGATTCGCTCCGACATCGTCGTGAACCCGGCAATGTCGGCGAACACCACCGTCACGATCTTCCGTTCGCCGCCGCGCTTGACCGCCACCGCTGGGGCGACGCGATCGCTGCCATGCTCAACGAGACGTGCTCGCAGCGGCGCAATTGCGAGGTCGACTGCGCCGTCACCGAGCGTACTGCGCTGCCCTTCGAGCGCCTCGATCGTCCTGATCAGCGCCTGGCGATCCGGCCCCGGGGACGATGTGACGCCGACGGAGTCAGTGCGCATAACCCCCAGCTGCGCTGGTCGAGCGACCGGGAAACTGCGATGCCACGAATTCTGCGACGTGCGTCACCGGCCTCGCATAACGTTCTCTGCGCCCGGCGAAGTCGAACGTCTGATTCCCCGTCTCGCCCCACAGCGCCATGTCCATCAGCCTCGCAATGACCGGGTTGAACGGACGCACCGCGGGAGCGACGATTCTCAATGGGCCCAACGGCACATGCCGAACGACGACGGAACGACCAAGACGCTGCTCGTACATTGCGGCAACGTCGTTTCGGGTGACGTTGTCCGGACCGCCGATCTCCACTGTCTGCCCGACCGCGTGAGGATCGCGGAGAACTTCGGTCGCGACCGCCGCAACGTCGTCCGCGGCGACGAAATTCATCGCAGTGATGCCTTTGCCGAAGATCGTCGTCTTGCCGGAATCGACGAGCGGCTTTCCCAGCAGATTGTGGACGTGCCACTCCATGAACGCTGATGGTCGAAGGATCGAAAAGCGTAATCCGCTCGCCGTCAGAGCCGCTTCGACGTTTGCCTTCGTGCGCATGAAGTCGACCGGATGGTCCGAAGACGCGAACATTGCCGATGTGTACACGAAGCGGCCGACGCCTGCTCGTCTGGCCGCGTCGATCAGCGAGCGATGACCGCGGTCATCGACGGCCGCCGACGCATACTTTCCGACGCCCATCAGCGAATGGGCGGCGACGAACACGGCGTCGACATCACGGCATGCAGCGTCCATCGACGCCTCGTCGACGAGGTCCACCCGCACGATCTCGGCGCCGAGCACGCCGAGGGCTGCAAGCCTGTCCGGCGACCGCGACGCGGCCCTCACCCGGTTTCCGGCGGCAAGTAGCCTTCGTACCGTGTAACCGCCGAGATAGCCGCTAGCGCCGATGACGACGATCATCGAGAGCTTCCCGTGTCCGTCTGTACGGTCCGGCCGAACCGATCGTCCGGCGAGCTGAAGCGATCATACGGCTATTCTGCATCGAGCGCGATGTTCAGAAGTCGCGCGAGGTGCAAGCGTTGCATTCGCGTCTCGTCGCCACGTAGTCGGACTTGCTCGCACGGCGCACGCGCCGGCGTCTTCCGACGCAACCGGTTCTCGCCGCGCGAGGGCCGACGCGCCTCTCACATGTCGTCGATCTCGTGCTGCGCTTGCTCGCACCCGCCTGAAGGCGGGCGGTTGCAACGTCGTGCTACCGTCCGTAAGCTTGAACCAGCTGGTCAAGATGACCGGTTCAAAGAAGGAGGAAGCCATGCATCGAACGAAACGCCAACTGTTCTCGGCGGCCCTGGCCGCCCTGGTCGTCGGTCCCGTCGCCTTGCCCGTTTCCGCGCAGGCGACGTGGAAGCCGGCGCGGCCGATCACGATCATCGTTCCGTGGGCGGCCGGCGGATCGACCGACCAAGTGACGCGCATAACCGCGGCCGAGCTCGAGAAGGCGCTCGGGCAGAAAGTCGTGATCGTGAATCAGCCGGGCGCGTCCGGCTCGATCGGCACGAAGAGCGCGCTCGAAGCGCCGAAGGATGGCTACACGTGGACCGCCGGCGCGGCGAAGGATCTCGGCACCTACGCGGTGCTCGGCATGCTCGATACGAAGATCCAGGATTGGGCGCTGTTTCTGTCGGTCGCAAACGTATCGACGCTATCGGTCAATCCCCAGACGCCGTACAAGAGCGTCAACGAGCTGCTCGACGCGATGAAGGCGAAGCCGGGCCAGGTGAGCGTCGCAACCGCCGGCGTCAATTCGAGCGGCCACAGCGCGATGGAAGCGATCGCGCGGCAGGCGGGCGTCAAGTACAAGCACGTGACTTACGACGGCGGCAATCCGGCGGTCGTCGCGACCGTCGCCGGGGAAACCGAGGCGACGACGCAATTGACCGTCGAGCAGGCGGAGATGATTCGCGGCAAGCGGCTGCGTCCGCTCGCGGTGGTTGGCGATCGCGCGGTCGAGCTCGACGGCTACGGCACGATTCCTCCGCTTACCGCCTCGATGCCGCAGTTCAAGGAGCCGGCGAACTATTTCGGTATCTTCATTCCGCGTAGCGTGCCGCCGGAAGTCATCGCAACTGTCGAGAAAGTGTGGGCCGATCAGGTGATGAACTCGGCGGCGCTCAAGAAATACGCGACCGAAAAGGGCGCGCAGTTCGCGCCGTCGTACGGCGCCAATGCGGTAAAGGCCGCGATGCCCGCGGTGCAGGTCAATGCGTGGCAGGCGTTCGACGGGGGCAAGGCGAAGGTCTCGCCCGATACCGTCGGCATCGCGAAGCCATAACGCTGGATGGCGGATCCGCGGGCTCCCGTCGCTTCGAGCGAAACAACGACGGCCCCGTCGTCGCGCCGGTCGGATCTCGTCACCGGGGGGATCTGGCTCGCGCTCGGCGCCGCGATCATCGTCGGCTCGTGGCGCATGGACCGGCTCGAAAGCCAGGGCGTTACGTGGTTCACGGCGCCCGGTCTTGTGCCGGGCATCATGGGCATCCTGATCGCGCTCACTGCGCTCGGCATCGTCCTGCGCGCGTTGCGTGCGCGACAAAGCGCTGCACGCATCGACGGACACGAGCCGGAAGCGCATCGTTCGATCCCCGCCACGTTGTTGACGTTGGTCCTGTGCATCGGCTTCGCCGCCGGGGTCGTCGGCCGCGGCGTCCCGTTCTACGTCGCGGCGGCGGCGTACCTGTTCATGCACATCTTCCTGCTGCAGCTTCCGGAGCGTCGCGCAAAGAACGAGATAGCGCGCGGCGCGCTCGTCGCGGCGACGATTGCGATCGTCGCCTCGGCGGCGATCAGCTACGTCTTTCAGGAAGTCTTCCTGGTTCGCCTGCCGTAACACACTATGCTCGACGGCCTGTACGCGCTCGGCCGCTCGCTCGGCACATTCCTCTCCTTCTGGCCGATCGTCTACACGCTCGGCGCAACGCTGCTCGGCATCCTCATCGGCTGCATGCCTGGTTTGTCCGCGACGCTCGCGATCGCGTTGCTCACGACGCTCACGATCAAGCTGCCGCCGAGCGACGCGATCCTCATTCTGATCTGCGCCTACATCGGCACGATCTACGGCGGCAGCCGCACTGCGATCCTGCTCAACATTCCGGGCACCGCGGCAAACGCGGCCGCATGCCTCGATGGTTACCAGCTCGCGAAGCAGGGTCAGGCCGGGCGTGCAATGGGCATCGCGACCTGCGGCTCGGTCGTCGGCTCGCTGTTCGGCATCGTCTGTCTCGCATTATTGACGCCGGCGCTGGGAGAGATTGCGCTGTCGTTCGGCGCGTTCGAGTTCTTCTGGCTTGCGCTGTTCGGCGTCCTGATGTCGGGGTCGATCTCGGGCACCGATCCGATCAAGGGTTGGCTGATGGGCTTCGCCGGATTGTTCGCGACGCTGATCGGACAGGACGGAATTCATGCGCACAACCGCTTCACGTTCGGCTTCTCGGATTTGACCGGCGGCGTATCACTGATCCCCGCATTGATCGGCGCGTTCGGCTTCTCGGAAATTTTGACTGTGCTGACCGAGCCGGGCCGCAAGACGATCGTCGAGAGCATCGACTCGGTGATCCCGAAGATCCGCGACGTGCTGCGCTACTGGAGGACGATCCTGCGCTCCGGCGTCATCGGCGTTTATGTCGGCATCCTGCCGGGCGTCGGCGAAGACATGGCGGCGTGGTCGTCGTATGCCGCAGCGAAGCGCGTAAGCCGCGAGCCCGAAAAGTTCGGCAAGGGCTCGGTCGAGGGCCTGATGGCCGCGGAGACTGGCGACAATGCATCGATACCGGGCGGCATCATTCCGGCGCTCGCGCTCGCGATTCCCGGCTCGGCGCCGTCCGCGGTGCTGATGGCCGCGATGATCATCCACGGCGTGCAGCCCGGCCCGATGCTGATGGTGAACCAGCCGCAGTTCGTCTACGACGTCGTCGCGATGTGCCTGCTTGCGACGCTCGGCATGCTGTTCTTCGGATTGTTCCTCGTGCGTCCGCTGCTCGCCATCATCCGCATCCCGCGCACGATCATCATGCCGATCATCTTCGTACTGTGCACCGTCGGTTCTTACGCGATTGCCGGGCGGCTGTTCGACGTCTGGCTGATGCTCGCGATCGGCGTGGCGGCGTTCTTCCTGCGCCGGCATGCTTATCCAATGCCGCCGTTCGTGCTCGGGCTCGTGCTCGGCGACATCCTCGACAAGAGCCTGCGTCGCGCGTTGACGCTGACCGACGGGTCGCTGGCGCCGTTCTTCACGCGGCCGATCAGCGCGCTCTTGTTTGCCATCACCGCGTTCACGATGCTCATGTACTGGCCCCGTTTCAATCGCGGCGTGACGCGGGGATTTCGCGCCGTCACCGGCGCGTTGCGCGGGCGCGACGTGCGATGAGACGGCTCGCGTTGTGCAACGAGGTCATCGCGGATCGCGAGTTCGCCGCACAATGCGTTTACGCGGCGGAACTGGGCTACGACGCGCTCGAAGTGGCGCCGTTCACGCTGGGGGAAGATCCGCTGCGGCTCCCCGTGCATCGCAGGAACGAAGTCCGCCGCGCCGCGAGCGACGCCGGCATCGCGATCAGCGGGTTGCATTGGTTGCTCGTCAAGCCCGAGGGTTTGTCGCTGACTACTGTCGACGCTGCGGCGCGCGACAGGACGCGCGACGCGCTCGTGGCGCTCGTGGACCTATGCGCCGAGCTCGGCGGTCGCTACCTCGTCCACGGATCGCCGAAGCAACGCGCGACACCGCCGGGCGTCGACCGCTCGGTCGCGACAGCGTTGATCGCCGAGGGTCTGGCGCACGCGGCGCAGGCGGCGGAACGGGCGGCACTTCAGTATCTGATCGAACCGCTGCCGGTCGACGAGACGGACCAGATCAACACGCTCGACGAAGCCGTTGCGCTGGTCCGCGAGATCGACTCTCCGGCGCTTGCGACGATGATCGATACCAAATCGGTCGCGCTCGCCGAGGCGAAGTCCGCTGCGGAGCTCGTCAGCCAGTGGTTGCCGACCGGTTTGATCCGGCACGTGCAGTTGAACGATCGCAACCGCCGCGGCCCGGGCCAAGGCAGCGATCGCTTCGCACCGGTGCTTGCGGCGCTCGTCGAAGGCGGGTACGACGGCGACATCGCGATCGAGCCTTTCGACTATCGACCGGACGGCAGCGCATGCGCCGCGCGGGCGGTTGGTTACGTGCGCGGCGTGCTCGAAGGGCTCGCGCACCGCCGGTCGCCCGATATCCATTGAACGGAAAAGAGATGCAAACCGTACGCATCGGCATCATCATGAACGGCGTGACCGGCCGGATGGGCACGAACCAGCATCTGGTCCGATCGATCTGCGCGATCCGCGCGCAAGGCGGTGTGCCGCTCGAAGACGGCCGCTCGATCATGCCCGATCCGATCCTCGTTGGGCGCAGTGCAGCGAAGCTCGAAACGCTGGCACGTACGAACGGCAACCTTCGCTGGTCGACGGACATCGAAGGCGCGTTCGCGGACGACGCGAATCACGTGTACTTCGATTCCGCGACGACCGGCTTGCGACCGCAGCTCGTGCGCAAAGCGATCGACGCGGGCAAGCACATCTATGTCGAGAAGCCGGTCGCGCCGACGCTCGAGGATGCGCTCGATCTCTACCGGCGTGCCGAATCGGCTGGCGTGAAGCACGGCGTCGTGCAAGACAAGCTCTGGCTTCCCGGCCTGATGAAGATGAAGATGTTGATCGACTCGGGCTTCTTGGGCCGCATGCTGTCGGTGCGCGGGGAGTTCGGCTACTGGGTGTTCGAAGGCGACTGGCAGCCGGCGCAGCGGCCGTCGTGGAACTACCGCAAGGAGGACGACGGCGGCATCATCGTCGACATGCTCTGCCATTGGCGCTACGTGCTCGACAATCTTTTCGGCGAAGTGAAGAGCGTGTTCTGCGTCGGCGCGACGCACATTCCGGAACGCGTCGACGAGAACGGCAAGCGCTACCGCGCGACCGCGGACGACGCCGCGTATGCGACGTTCGAGCTCCACGACGGCGTCATCGCGCAGATCAACAGCTCGTGGACGACGCGCGTTCGCCGCGACGATCTCGCGACGTTCCATGTCGACGGCACGCTGGGATCCGCCGTTGCAGGACTTACCGATTGCTGGATTCAGCCGCGCGCTGCGACGCCCAAGCCGGTGTGGAATCCCGATGTGCCGCAGACGATCGATTTCTACGCGAGTTGGCAGAAGGTCCCGGGCAACCGCGCCTACGACAACGCGTTCAAGGCGCAATGGGAGCTGTTCCTGCGGCACATCGTCGATGGCGGAGAGTTTCGCTGGAACCTGCTCGAAGGCGCCAAGGGCGTGCAGCTGGCCGAGCTCGGACAACAAAGCTGGGCGCAGCGCCGCGTCGTCGATGTGCCGCCGCTCGACGTGCCGCCGCGCGGCGTGCGAGGTGTGCGATGAAGACCGATGCGTTGAGAATGCCGAGCGCGGACGGCACGCTCACGCCGTTCGCGTTTCGCGATGCGCCGCAGTGGAGCACGAGCGTTAGTCGCGCAGGGCCGCCCCAAGCGACTCATTGCGCCCCCTCGGGGGGCAGGGAGCAGGGCGAGCGTGGGGGTCGTTCATCTGCGCGGCCTGCATGGAATCGCGTGGCGCTGGCAGCAGCGCATGTCGTCGCAAAGCCCGACGCGGCGATCGATCCGTGGCTCGACGTCGCGCTCGACTGGGATGCAACGCTCGCGTACCGGCATCATCTGTGGTCGCTCGGCTTCGGTATCGCCGAAGCGATGGACACGGCACAGCGCGGCATGGGACTCGACTGGCCGACGTCGCTGGAGCTGATCCGGCGCAGTGCGAACGAGGCGAAGGCGACGCCGGGCGCCGTGCTGTTCGGCGGCGCGGGCACGGACCATCTCGCCATCGATGCATCGATGTCGGTGCAGCGCGTCATCGACGCGTACCGTGAGCAGACTGCGGCTGTCGAAGCGACCGGTGCGCGCGTGATCCTGATGGCGAGTCGCGCGCTCGCCGCGTGCGCGAAGTCGCCGGACGATTATCACGACGTCTATCGGCGCGTCCTCGCCGACGTCAGCGAGCCGGTGATCCTGCATTGGCTCGGCGACATGTTCGATCCGGCGCTCGCCGGTTACTGGACCGGCCGTGGCACCGACGATCCGGATCACGCGCGGGCAATGGACGTCTGCGCTGCGATCATCGCGGAGAATGCGGCGAAGATCGACGGCATCAAGATTTCGTTGCTGAACGATCGCAAGGAGATCGCGCTGCGCAGCCGTTTGCCGCGCGGCATGCGCATGTACACCGGCGACGATTTCAACTTCGCCGCGCTGATCGGCGGCGATGCGAGCGGCCATTCCGACGCGCTGCTCGGCATCTTCGACGCGATCGCGCCGGCGGCCTCGGCGGCGTTGACTGCCCTTGCGCGAGGCGATCGTGCACGGTTCGACGCGATCCTCGCACCCACCGTTCCGCTGTCGCGCCACGTGTTCGGGGCGCCAACGCGTTTCTACAAGACCGGCGTCGTGTTCCTCGCGTGGCTCAACGGCCACCAGTCGCATTTCACGATGGTCGGCGGCCAGCAGAGCGCGCGCAGCCTCGTGCATCTGTGCGAGCTCGTGCGGCTCGCGGATGCTGCCGGGCTCATTCGCGATGCAGCGCTTGCAACGATGCGCTTGCGTGCGTTGCTTCTAACGTATGGCATCGAGGGATGACCCCGGCTGCGGATCCTGAACGACTGTCGATCAACACGGCGACGCTGCGCGCGCAATGGACGCTGCCGCAGATCATCGA